>JALOPS010000349.1 GCA_025453745.1 Gemmatimonadaceae bacterium | reverse complement strand
ACCACGTTCTCGATGAGCGTGGCGGGACGCTGCTGCCCGCCCGACCCGATCGTCCCCGTCGACGAGCCACTCGACGCCGTCACGAAGGGCGTGCGGCCGCCCGAGGCAAACCACGTCCACCGGCTCGTGGTGTTCTGATAGAAGAGCTGGCCACCGAGATCGCGGAGCGTCCCCTGCGCTTGCACCGCCACGCCGACGCGCTGTCGCCCCAGCAGATCGCCGAAGAAGATCGACGCACCACCACCGACCGCCGTCCCCACGGGTCCCGACGCGACACCCACCGACGGCCGTCCGACGCCTTCGATGCCGAACTGCGGACGATACTGCGTGGTGCGGAACGCATTCGCGTTGAGCGTGGGCAAGCCGGTGAAGGCGTCGTCGAGGTACGGCTCCACGATGTCGGCCGGATCCGCCGCCACGGGCGAGAGCGTGCCGAGTCCGTCGCCGTCTGCCGCCACGGAGAGCGCACGTTCCTCGGTGCGTTCGGGGTCGAGCAGGTAGGGAGCATAGTCGCGACCGTCGAAGGTCGTGAACATCACCGTGCCCGCGCGCGCCGCGACTGTCATGGCCGGCGATCGCTCGGTGATCCCGCTGATGCCACTCACCAATCGCGTGAGCTGCGTGATCTCTCCCGAGGAGAGCTGCAACCGGAACAGATCGGTCACACCACCGCGATCGGAGAGAAAGAACAGCGAGCGCCCGTCTGCGGCGAACTGCGGGTTGCTCATGCGCGCGCCAGGGAACTCCGGCAGCGGTCGCTGTCGCCCGGCCACGGGATCGATGAGTGCGAGCCGCAACGGCAGCGGTCGCAGATCGTCCTCGTCGCCTCGCGGCGGCTGATCGGTGGCCACGGCCACGTAGCGTCCGTCGGGCGACCACGCGGGATGAATCTCCGCGACCGCATCGTTGGTGACGCGCGTGGTGACGCGACTGGCCAGATCATGCAGGAACAGGTCGGGCTGCCCGTTGCTCGTGCCGGAGACCGCGAGACGCCGCCCGTCGGGCGCCCAGGCGATCCCGCTGATCGACTGCACGCCGGGCAGCGTCAGCACGCGTCGTGTGCGCCCCGACGCCACGTCGGTGATCACGATCGCGTGATCGCCACGGCGAATGACGACGTGGGCGAACTCGTGCCCTTCCGGATGCCACGCACCCGAGGAGTACAGAAACGACAGCGCATCGCCGTGCGGATCGTTGCTGGGCCCTGCCAGCGTCCGCAGCACTCGCCCCGATCGCGTATCGAGCAACACGAGGTCGAGCCCGAAGATGCCGGTGCGCGCGAGGCCTGCGAGGCGCGTCCCGTCGGGACTCAACTGCGGCGAGAGCAGCATGCCGCCGAGCCGCTGCATGCCGGCGAATTGCTGCGCGATCGCCTCGGGGTACTGACGCTGCTGCGCGGGCTCCACGTAGTCGACGGCGATCTGCGTATGCCACGCGCGCGTCAGCTCTTCGCTCGTCGTGCCGAGGACCTCGTTGATGGCCCCGTCGATCCCCACGCGCAACGCGGCGCGGAAGAGCGCGTCGACGGCCGCATCCCCCTCGACGCCCGCCACATACGCCCAGAACGCATGTCCGAAGCGATAGGGAAAGAACGTCGGATCGGTCGAGAGCTGCGTGATGGTGGGGAGTCGATTGGCCGCCAGCCCCGCCCGCACCCACATGGCGGTGTTGGGATCGTCGCGCCCGAGGGTGAGGTACTCCGCCATCCCTTCGATGAACCAGAGCGGCAGTCCGAAGAGCGCATTGGTCCCGCCGCGCACGCGTTCGGCGATGTCGTACTGATAGAGATGCACGATCTCGTGGCCCAGTACGTGATCGTTCTTGGCGGCCAGGCCTGAGAGCGGCATCACGATGCGATCGCGGATCGGCTCGGCGAAGCCGCGCGTGCCCTCGCTCAACGCTTCGGTCGACAGCGTGCTCTGCTGGAAGTCCGGGTGATTGGCGTAGAGCACGATCGGCTTGCGGCTCGAGAGCCGGTGCCCGCCGAGCGCGCTGGAGAGGCGCGCGGCCCATCGTTCGGCCTTGCGCGCCATGTCGCGCACCGTGGGCTCGGCCGCCGCGGGATAGTGCATGGTAAAGCTGGGTGTGGTCAGCACCCGCACGTCGAACTGCTCCCACCGCACGCGATTCTGGCCGAAGTACTGCTGGGCGCGTGCGTCGTCGGTCGGGACGAGCCCGAACGCGAGGAGGAGTGCTGTCGTCGCGTGGGTCGCGCTCGGCCGGAACCGAGCGCGAATGGCAAGCAGCAGTGTCATGACGATGCGCCGGGAAGAGGTGCGCGGCGCACCCGGTCAGCAGACCGGATGCGCCACGCCGTCCATCACGGGCGTCCGCGCTGTGGCGTCGACGGTGTCGACGCGGGCGCGGGCGCGGCCGGCATCACGCGTCGCGGCTCGACGATCGTCCGTCGCGGGCCTGCGTCGGAGGCCATCGTCGTGCCGGCGTCCGACGGATTGATCAGGAACGGTGTCTTGCCGTCGGTGATGATGGTCTTCGCGTTGCCCGAAGTGGCCAGTTCGCGAAACGCCTGGATCGACTGGTAGTCGAGCAGCAACGGCGTGAGCCCCTCGGAGATGATGCGCTGCGCATCACGCACACCCTCGGCTTCGATGCGACGACGCTCGGCCTCCTGCCGCTCCCGCTCGAGGATGAAGCGCATCTGCTCCGAGCGCTGCTCCGCCTCGAGCTTCTGCTCAACTGCTTCGGCCAGACCGGCGGGCAGCCGGATCTGCTTGAGCAGCACGTTCTCGATCACGAAGCCGCGGGTGCCGAGCACACTGGTCATCTGCTCCCGGATCGCCTTCTCGATGACCGTGCGCTCCCCGGAGTGCATGTCCTTCGCCATGAACCGCGCGGCCACGTCGGCGGCCGCGGAGCGGAACACCGGGAGGATCACGTTCTCCTCGTACTGCTCACCCGCTTCGCGCAGGATCTGCGCGGCCTTCTCGATCTGGATGCGATAGAGAATCGAGACTTCGGCGCCGATGTTGAGCCCTTCCTTCGAGGGCAGATCGAGCCGGACCTCGCGATTGACCGTGCGGCTTGGCACGGTGATGACGCGCTGGAAGCCCGGGAGAAAGAGCTTGGCGCCGGGTCCCGCCGGCTTGTCGCCGATCTTGCCGGCGGAGGCGCGGAGGCCGACCTGATCCTGGCGCACGGAGGCGCAGCCAGTGACCAGCAGCGCAGCGGACCCGAGCAGGAGCGCGCGCACCGGCGCGCGCCGTGAATGTGTATGGGCGGACATGGTGACGTCCTCGTCATCGACGGGTTGCGCGATCCGGGACGCCGTGGTGGCGTGTGCCGACCGCGTGACGGAACGGTAGGTGCATTCCTTCGTTTCGACAACGCCAAACGTTTCGATCAATTCGATGTGTTTTTTCTAACTATCGCCCGCCCATCCGTGGCGCGCGACGCGGGCGCGTGCGGCGCGCGCGCCTCGCGCGCTCAGTACATCCGTTGCACGCCGAGCCGCACGAGCCCGGTGTTGCGCGGCGTGACGCCCGGTGCGTCGCCGCGGCCGTAGATCAGGCGGCGGAGCACGGTGACACCCGCGTCGAGCGAGAGGTACCACTTGCCCACCGGATTCCAGCGGACCTGGGGCCCGACAATCGCATTCGCGAGTTGCAGCGTGTTCGGCTGGAACGCGAACTCCGCTCCACCGCCGGGCAGGGGGCGCAGCACGGGCACCTGGGGGTCCGTCTCGAGGTGGTACTGAAAGCCGGAGAGCTGTGCATTCACGCCCAGCTCGAGCCCCTTGCGTGGGAAGTACCACACGTCGAGCCGCGAGGGCAGCAGACCGTCGACGAGGAGCCGACGGCCCCGACGATGCACCACGTGCAGCACCGGTACGGGCAGCACGCGCCCGAAGTTCGACGTGTACGACATGCCGAGTCCGACGGTGGTACGCGGCGTCACGACGCGATCGACGAATACCGCCCCCTCGACGCGAAAATCATCACCCAACCCGCCGCGCAGATCGCCGAAGAGTCCCGGGCGCACGGCGACGGCGAGCGTGTGGCGATCGTTCAGCGTGCGGAGCGCCAGGAAGTCGTAGTACAGGGCGGTGACCACGTCCGCGTTGCTCGCCGCGCCACGCGCCCGGACGTCCACCTCGCTGCGCCGGTAGAAGACGCCGTTGGTGAGCACGGTGTTGCCGTCGGCGTCGAGCAGGCTGCGCACACCCGCAGTGGCGGTCACCTGCCAGAGGCGCAAGTCGACGGGCGCGGGCGCAGAGCGCCGGTCGAGCGGCAGCGCAGCCGCGCCAAACTGCTCGACGCGCAAGGAGAGCTGCTCACGCTGGGCGAGCACGGGTGCGACGG
>JALOPS010000071.1 GCA_025453745.1 Gemmatimonadaceae bacterium | reverse complement strand
CGCGACGCCGACGGATCGACGGCCGACGCAATGGCCTGCGTGCTGACCGGCTTCGCGTCGACCGCCGGCTGGAATGCGCTCGGCCGCACACTCAGCAACGACGGTGTTCCCGTGAGCGCCAGCGTGGCAATCACCTTGCCGGTGTTCACCGGGTGCTGCGCCACGACAGTCTCTCCCTCGACGGCAAAGCCCGTCACGTCGGCGGCGAGTCCGATGCCCAGCTTCGCGGCCACGCGCGGCGAGAGATCACGCCCCTGCGCCGTCGCACTGAAGACGCCATAGCGATACGTCCCGCTGCCGAGCAACTGCGCCGCCGTCGCGGCGAGCGCCTCGGCGTTGTACTGCGCGAACCCGTCGTGCTCGAGCACCAGCACCTGATCGGCACCGTGCTGCGCGAGTGCCTCTGCCTTTGCCCCGACGCCGGCAGCGCCGGCCACGAGCACGTGCACCGCGCCACCACCGGCATGCGCCGCGAGCTGTCGCGCTGCCGTTGTCGCCTCGAGTGCAACCTTGCGCAGATCACCGGCGCGCAGCTCGGCGATCACCAATACGTTGGCCATGTCGAATAGTCCTCAGAGCACCTTTGCTTCGGTCTGCAGCAAGCCGACCAACGCCGGCACCGCTGCGGCGCCTTCGCCCACGATGCGGCCGGCGGCGCGCTCGGGGGGAAGCTCCATCCTGCGCACGCTGACCTTCTGCTCGCCGAGTGCGGCGGGCTTCACGTCGAGCGGCTTCTTCTTGGCGGCCATGATCCCCTTGAGCGAAGGGAGGCGCTCCTTGTTGAGCCCTTCGTCGACCGTCAGCACTGCGGGCAACGGGAAGCGCACGACTTCGATCGCCCCTTCGAGCGTGCGGTGCGCCGTGCCGGTCGCGCCCGCGATCTCGAGCTTCGACACGTTTGTGACGACCGGGAGCCCGAGCAGTTCGGCGACCATCACACCCGTCATCTGATTCGACGAATCAATGGCCATCTTGCCGAAGAGCACGAGATCGTAGCCACCGCCCTGCAGCTCGGCGGCCAGGGCGCGCGCGATGGCGAGCCCGTCGCTCGGTGCCGCGTCGGCCTTGAGCAGCACGCCACGATCCGCCCCCATCGCGAGCGCCTTGCGGATCTGCTCCTGCGCGGCGTCGGGGCCAAGCGAGAGCACGACCACCTCGCCTGCACCGGCCTTCTCTTTCAGTTGGAGGGCCGCTTCGACGGCCCACAGATCGAAGTCGTTGACGTCGTATTTGAGGCCGGCCTCTTCGACGGCGGTCCCGCTCGCGGCGATGGCGAACTTGACCTCCATGACGGGCACACGCTTGATGCACACGGCGATCTTCACCGCGGGTCTCCTGTGGCGAAGGGCGCGCCGATGCCGGCGCGCGGGAAGCCCGACGCGTGTGGCCGTCGGGCGCTTGTGAAAAAGTTCACGAGCAAGCTAGACCCGCCCCCCGAGCGCTACAAGCAACCGCGCGGGCCCCGCCCCCACTGGGCGGAACCCGCGCGATCTCCCCCGGCTCGTACGCGGCGGCGTGCCCGCCGCGTGACGCACACCCGTGGCTCAGCTCACCGACCGAAGTTCGGATTGGCCAGCCGCTCCGCGTCCGGCAACGGCCAGCAGCGCTGGTTCCCGTAGCTGCCACCTTTGGGATACGGCGTCCCTGCCGCTGGGGTCTGCGGAAGACTGAGTCGCTTCTGATCGAACCATTGCTGCCCCTGCAGGAAAAGCTCGCGTCGCCGCTCTTCGATCACCGTCGCCTGGAAGGCCGCAATCTCTGCCGCGCTCAACGCGGGAAGGGCAACACCCGCGCGCGCGCGCAGCGCGTTGAGGATCGCCACCCCTTCCCCACTGCCGCGCACCTCGGCGACGATGAGCTGCGCTTCGATCCCCGTTGCCACCGGATTGACCGCCGTCAGCGACGTGTACTTGTTCTGCAGCCAGAGTCGACCGGCCTGGTCGGTGGTGTTGCGCCCGCCATCGGTGACGAGGACCCGCGGATCGGGACGTCCACCCGTGGTGAGCGCGCGGTAGGTCGGCGCGACATTGACCGCGAACCCGGCATTGTTCTGCGCGAAGATGCGGTTCTGCCGACGCGGCGCATTGTTGTCGGTGGTCGTGTTGAAGACGAAACCGACCGGCACCCGCGCCGCGTCTTCCGCCGCGCCCGCGCGGTTCCCGCGACCGAGTCGTGCGCGTGCGCGTCCGACCAGCGCCAGGTTGAGCAGCACCTGGTCGTTGATCTGCGTGGCCAACGCAATCGCCTTGTCGAAGCGCGCGATGGCCTGATCGAACGCCTGATCGGTGGTGAGTTCCGGCCCCACGTCGATCGCACAGGAACAGAACCCTTCGGCCAGGTGAATGAGGCTGAAGCCGGCAAACGCCGACGCCTGCGCGATGAGTCGCTGCCGATTCGGGACTTGCGCATCGGTCCACGACTCGAGCTGCCGCACCACGAGATCGTTGGTGTAGCGTGCCGTGCTCATCGGCGTGTACACACCGATCCCCTCGCACCCGCTCGTGGCATAGAGCGCATCCGTGGGGAGCACGTCGCGGCGATCGTACGACCACCGTGCGGCCGTCTGCGTGCCGTCGAGCAACTCGCCCGAGGCGAGACCAGCGGCGACCACGTAGCCGCCCAGCGCACATTCGTAGTCCGACACGGCGCTCGCGGCGATCAACGCCGCGTTGGCCGGCTGCAGGTACTGCTCTTCGGACAGGATGCTCGGACTCTGCACCGTGAGCAGGCGATCGACCTGATCGCAGGCCGTGGCAGTCGCCAGGAGCACGAGCGACGCCATCCCGCGGGACGCCCGCCGCGTCGCCCACCGGTGCGAACCCGGGCGATCTGCACTACGCATGAAGTCACGCATGGTCAGAAGCTCAGGTTGATGGTGGCCACGTACGAGCGGAGCTGCGGCAGCACGTTCTGGTCCCACTGGCCGAAGCCGCCGCGCGTGCCGCCGTTGAACGACGCCTCGGGATCGAGCCCCTGGTAGTCAGTCCACAACCCGAGATTGCGTGCCGCAACCGTGACCACTGCGCGCGAGGCGCGCATCGCCTTGGCGAGCGACCCCGGCAGCGTGTACGACGCGGAGAGTTCACGCAACCGCACGAAGCTCGCGTCCTGAATGAGGTTGGTGGTGAATCCGGTCCCGTTCTGCATTTCCGCGAGTTCGAGCGCCGTGTACTGCGGGTCCGCGGGATACCAGTTCTGCCGGCAGAGGTTGAAGAGGTTGCACCGCACGCGTCGATTGCCATCGAGCTTCTTGTAGCCGCCGCGCCAATCGACGAACCCATTGAGGCGGAGGTTCTTGAACAGCGTGAGCCCGGTGGTGAACGACCCTTCGTTCGTGGGCACCGTGTTGCCCAGGAAAACGCGCGGCGCGCTCGCGCACGGCACCACGCCACCCTGGCCGTTGTCGCACTGCAGGTTGCTGGTGCGGCCCGTCACCGGATCCTTGTCGGCCGACACGAGACGACGGTCCCACCATGTCCCGGGCGCGTAGCCAATGACATGCTGCTCGACGTTGGAGACGGAGATCCGCTGATTCTCCCCGAGGTTGACGATCTTGAAGCCGTTCGTGCTGGCCGACAGCGTGAGATCGAGCGTCACGTTGTCGCGACGAATGGGCTGTGCCCGAATGAGCGCCTCCACGCCGCTGCGATCCACGCGCCCGGCGTTGAAGAACTGCGTCCCCGGGAAGCCGGCCGACGGTGGCGCCTGCCGCTGCAGGATCGCGTCGCGCGTGTAGCCATCGAAGAAGGTGAACTCGATGCCGTAGCGATCGTTGAACGCCCCCAGGTCGAAGCCCAGCTCCGTCTCGAAGCTCTGCTCGGGGCCGAGATCGGGATTGCCTGATGCACTCGGTGTCAGGAACCCGCCCGCCGCCGCGAAGGACCGGACGGCGCTGAACGCGTTGGGCTGCTGTCCGCTCCCGCCGTACGCCGCGCGCACGCGCAACGTATTGATGGCCGAGGGAAGCTTGAAGAACGGCTCTTCGCTGATCACGTACGACAGGCTCAGCTTCGGATAGGTGATCGCGTCGAAGTTCGCGCCGAAGCTCGAGTTGTCGTCGGCGCGGATCGCGCCCGTCACGAAGAGCCGATCCTTCCAGACCACCTGCTGCTGCACGAAGCCGCCAAGCGTGTTGTTGTCGACGAACCCGTCGGTGTTGGTGCGCTGCACCGCCGCAGACGCGACCGACGTGAGCCCGGAGGCCGGGAACTGTTCACCGGTCACGCTGCGGAAGCGGCTGCGTCGCGCGTAGTACTGTCCACCAAACGACGTCACCGCCTGCCACGAGTCGTTCAGGCGCAGCGGCAGGTTGCCTACATAGTCGGCCGTGTTGAAGGTCACGTCGCGACTGCCGACGGTGACCGCGCCGTTCGTCGGTGACCCGACGACCGCGAACGCGGGGAACGACGCCGCCAGCGGCGGGTTGCGCGGCGCCATGTCGGCGTTGCTCTCCGCGAGGCGATCCACCCCGAGGATGAGCCGCTGGTTGAACCAACTCACCGGCTTGTGCGAGACCTGCACGCTGCCGGTGAAGCGATCGGCGTCCTGGAAGACGTTGTACGCCTCGTAGTAGACGTTGGGCGGCCCCGAGCGGAAGCCGAGCTGCGGATTGCCCGTGACCCGATTGGTGGCACTCGGGTTGAGGTAGTTGAAGTTGGGCTGCGCAAAGTACGACCCCCACGTCGCGCCACCTCCGCCGGACTCAAACGGCAAGTACGTGCGCCCCGTCGTGTACCCCATCGACGTCTGCACCTCCCACACCGTCGACGGCGTGACGGTGATGTTGGCGCGCAGACTCGAGCGATAGAGCCGATTCACGCGTTCGGCGCCCTGATTCTCCTCGTAGTTGGTGCCCACGAAATAGCGCACGAGGGGCGAGCCGCCGCTGACGTTCAGGTTGATCTCCTGCAGCGTCCCCGTCGTGTAGATCGGGTTGCCGTAGCGCGCCTGCAGCGAGTCGTTCAACTGCGACGCATTGATCGTCACCGTGTCGAAGCCACCGCCCGCGCGCGGCACGGTACCCCAGTTGGTGAACTTCTCGTTGAGGATGTTCTCCCAGTTGTTGAACGAGTTGCCGCCACCGCGGAACGTGAAGTTCCACACCGGCCGGCCAGCGGCGCCCCGCTTGGTCACGATCTGGATAACGCCGTTCGATGCTTCCGTGCCGTAGAGCGTCGCCGCCGCCGGCCCCTTGATGATCTCGAGCGACTCGATGTCGTCGGGATCGAAGTCGTTCCAGCGCGAGATCGACGCGGAGGCAAAGCCCTGATTCGCGGGGCCGGATGCCTGCGTGTTGTCCACGCGAATGCCGTCGACGTAGATGAGCGGATCGTTGCTCAGCGAGAGCGACGACGCGCCGCGCACACGAATGCGTGAGCCGGTGCCCACCTGTCCGGAACTCGCGACCACGCTGACACCCGTCGCACGACCGGTGAGCAGCTCCTGGAAGGAGCGGATGGGCTGGGTTTCCATGGCCTTGGCCGCGTTGACGGTCGACACGGCGTTGCCGATCGCTTTCTTCTCGGCAATACCGGCGGTTCCCGTCACGACGACTTGTGCCAGGTCGACAGCGCGCTCGGCGAGTGCGATGCGCAGGTTCGCGGTCCCCACACGCACCGACTCGGTCGCCGGACGAAAGCCGATGCGACGCACCGTCAGACTGACGCGCTCGCCGGTCAGGCCACTCAGGCGAAAGCGCCCGTTCGCGTCCGTGCTGGCGCCGATCATCGTGCCATCCACGGACACCTGCGCGTCGGCGAGGGGACTCCCGGAGCCGGCTGCCACCACCACGCCGGTGATTGTCCCGGCCTGTTGGGCCCGCACGGCGGACGGTGTCACCACGGCGAAGAGCGCAACGGCGACTGACGTCGCGCGCGCGACCCGTCGCATCCAGCGTGCGGCGCAGGGCGTTGGCGGTCCGTTCACCACCTGCGCGACTGCGGCACCGCCTCGCACCAGAGACTCAACCATCGTTGTCTCCCACACGGGATTGGGGGAGCAATGGGAGCGCGCCGTCCCGCGCGGCGGATCCCTCGGGGGGTGGGGTGCTGCACCCGGCGAACTTCGCGCCGGACACGCAGCGTGACAAGACGGTGACACGGCAACACAGGGCGTCGCTGACGGGGAAATGCCGACGCCCGTGTCGCGCGGCTGCGCAACACGGGCGTTGGGCTCGTCACGGGCGCAGGGCCCGCGCGCGCCTCACGAAAACGCGTTCAATCCGGTAATGGCCTGGCCGAGGATGAGCGAGTGCACATCGTGCGTCCCCTCGTAGGTGTACACGCTCTCGAGGTTGGCCATGTGCCGCATGCTCGCATACTCGGCGAGAATGCCGTTGCCACCGAGCAGCCGTCGCGCCTCGCGCGCGATGTTGGTGGCGATGTCGACGTTGTTGCGCTTGGCGAGCGACACCTGCGTGGGGGTGAAGTTGCCGGCGTCTCTGAGGCGCCCCAGGTGGAGCGCGACGAGCTGCCCCTTGGTGATCTCCGTCAGCATGTCGGCGAGCCGCACCTGCTGGATCTGGAAGCCGCCAATCGGCCTGCCGAACATCACGCGCGACTTGCTGTACGCCGTGGCTTCTTCGAAGCAGGCCAGCGCGGCGCCCAGCACACCCCACGAGATGCCGTAGCGCGCCTGCGTGAGACACATGAGCGGGCTCTTGAGCCCGCCCGAGTTCGGCAGCACGGCATCCGCCGGCAACCGCACATCCTGAAACACCAGCTCACTCGTATCGCTCGCCTTGAGCGAGAGCTTCCCCTTCTGATCGCGCGCCGTGAAGCCGGGCGTGTTCGTCGGCACGATGAAGCCGCGGATGCTCGACGCGTCGTCGCTGTCGCCCGTCTTGGCCCACACCACGGCCACGTGTGCCATGGAGCCGTTGGTGATCCACATCTTCGCGCCGTTGAGCACCCACGAACCATCGGCCTGCTGCCGGGCCCGCGTGATCATCCCCGACGGATTCGACCCGTAATCCGGCTCGGTGAGGCCAAAGCAGCCGATCACCTCGCCCTTGGCCATCTTCGGCAACCACTCGCGCCGCTGCGCCTCGCTGCCGAACGCGTAGATCGGATACATCACGAGCGCGCCCTGTACCGACGCGAACGAACGAATGCCCGAATCGCCGCGCTCGAGCTCCTGCATGATGAGCCCGTAGGCCACGCTCGAGAGCCCGGCGCAGCCGTACTCCTCGGGGAGTGTCGCGCCGAGGACGCCCAGTTCGGCCATCTCGGGAATGAGTTCCTTCGGAAACCGCCCTTCCACATAGCAGTCGCCGATGATCGGCAGCACGCGCTCGTTCACGAACGCACGCATCGTGTCGCGGATCGAGCGCTCCTCTTCGGTGAGGGCGGCGTCGATGTTGAAGAGATCGTCCGGGCGCGCGGTCAGCTCGACCGACGGCAGCGCCGGAATGTCCTGAGCGGGAATTGTGGGTGCAGCCATGAGCTCCTCGGGAGACTGCCGCGCGACAGGCGCGACGCGATCGAATCTACTTGGGTGCCGGCACGCCGACGGCGGGCGGCTTGAGCAGCCCCTTGAGGGCACCCACCGCACCCGCGGCACCGCCCGCCTGCAACGCCGGCAGCGTGACGGCGGCCACCATGGGCGCCCACGCGGGAAGCCCGAAGTTGCCCGCCAGTCGCGCGGCGAACTCGGTGAGCGGCGCCCCGTTGAGCGCCGCCGCGCCGAGCAGTCCGCCCGCCGCAACCGGCGCGGCCACCGTCGCCGCAGTACCGGCGCCCCCCGGCAGCAACGCCCCCAGCAGAAGCCCGGCGATGGGCGCGCCCCAGACGCCGCCGAACTTCTGTGCAACGATGTTCACGAGCACGGACAGCAGGATCTTGAGCAGCATCAGCGGGCTCCTGCCGTCGCCGGCGTGAGTCGAAGCGTGGCACGGACGTCCGACGGCGCGAGCTCCTGCGGCGAGCGCGGGGTGCGCACCGAGTCGAGCTGTCCGTCGGCCCACATCGCAAGGCGATCGGTGTACCGCGGGCTCCCCGGATTGCCACTCTGCCCACCGGGATAGACCGCACGCACGCGCAACGGTGCGGAGAGCTCGACGACCATGCGCCAGCTCGCGCCAAAATTGCTCCCGTAGCTCGACCCGGCAGATGGATTGAGCGTGCCGCGCCCACCGTTGATGGCAAGCGTGTCCACCGAGAAGCCCGGAAGACGCAGGAGATGCAGCACGCGCGCGGGGGACAGTGTGCCCCACGTCCACGGCACCGAATCGGGGGCGCCGAACTGCACCCGCAGCGTGTCGTACGCGCCGGCGAGTGCCTTGGCCAGGATCTCGTCGCGCGACTCGCGGCGATCGGTCGTCCGCTTATCGTCCCACCAGGCATTCGCCGAGTCGGCGAGCAGTGCGAGCTGCCACGCCTCGCTCGATGTCGTGGACCGTTCCGATTTCCCGGCCGGGATCAGTTCATCGAGCGTGAGTGCGCGCGATCGGCTGAACGCCGTCTCGAACAGTCGCGCACCGGTGTTCTCGCGCGTGTAGCGGCGATCCCACTGCCCGAGCAGCGCCGCCGCACGCGCGAGCGACGCCGACGTATCACCCGCGGCCACGCGCGACTGCGCAGCCGCCAGGAAGTACGGCACCAGCCGATCCGCACGCACGCTCGAGGGGTCGGTATGGAACGCCCGCATATCATCGGGACTCACCTTCTCCTTCGCACGCAGCAACCGATTGATCTGGAGTGCACGCCAGATCTCGTAGTGGCGATCGACGCCCAGGTACGGCCGCGGCACGGCTGGATCGATGGGCGCCTGATTGGCGCTGGCGAGAAAGCCCTGCGCGGGATTCTCCGCCTGCGGATACCACGTCACCGGCCAATCGCCGATCCAGTCGGCCCGACGTGTGCGTCCGTCGAGAATCTCGAGCCCGCGCCCGCTGTCAGCGCGAATCGGATAGCGCCCCGTCGAGCGGATCGCGATGGTGCCGAACGTATCGGCCGCGATCATGTTCTGCGCAGGGGCCTTGTAGTACCGGGCCATCGAGTCGAGAAACGCGCGTGCCGACGGCGCGCGCACCGCCTGCAGGAAGCTCGTGATCTCGGACGTCGCCTCGAGCACGGTCCACCGCATCGACAGCCACTGTGACCCTTCGCGGGACACCGGTCCGCGATGCGTGAAGCGGATGGTGTCGACGCCGAGCACCACACCCGTGGCGGATCGGTACGTCTCCACGCGGATATCCTCGAACGGGACGAGCGCGCCGTCGAGTTCGTATTTCGTGGGCGCGGCGTCGTTGTCGACGGTCTCGCGCCAGAAGTCCATGACATCGGCGCCCGTATTCGTGAAGCTCCACGCGAAGCGCGGTGTGTAGCCAATAGTCACGCCGGGCAAACCAGGAATTGTCACGCCGCCCACCTCGAGCTCCCCCGGCACGACCAGATGCACCTCGTACCAGATGCTCGGCAGCGTGAGTTCGAGATGCGGATCGCCCGCGAGCAGTGCGTGCCCGGTCGTGCTCTTGCCCGGGGCCACCGCCCAGTTGTTGCTCGCGAACGCACGCTGCTCGCGCAGCTCGAGTGACTCGGCGCCCGCCCAGTGAAGCGGTGACGCCGTGCTGCGACCGCGCGGCGTCAGCGATGCGAGCAGCCGCACCGCAAGCGTGTCGGGAGCACCCGGTGGCGCCTGCACAAAGGGGAGCGTGCGCGGTTCCGCGCGCGGCATGGGCTGGATCGGCTCCTGCACCGGCGAGTCGAGCTCCAGCAGTCCCTTCGCCGCCGCATCGCCCACCAGCGCCTTCGCCCGCAGATAATCGAGCTCCAGCGGGTCGTGCGCGAGCGTGAACCCCATCCGATTGAAAAGATGGAACGCATGCACGGGCTTGTACTCGCGCGGCGTCGCGTTGAGCAGCTTGTACTCGATGGGACGATCGGCGGCGCCGAGCGACGCACGATACGCGTTCACGCCATCGGCGTACGCGACGAGCGCGCGATACGTATCGGACGCCGTATCGAGCGCCGCGAAGCGTCGCTCTGCCGCGCGCGGCATGCCCAGTCGGCGCGTCTGTTGGTCGGCGGAGAGTGCCAGCGGACCGACAAGTTCGGTGAGCGTGCCTTCGCCCGCCCGCGTCTGCAGCTCGATCTGGAACAACCGATCGCGCGCGACCACGAAGCCCAGGGCACGGAAGGCATCGAGCGAGGTGGTCGCGAAGATGTGCGGCACACTGCGCTGGTCGTAGCGGATCTCCACCGGCCCGGCGAGTCCGACAATCGACGCATTCGCATCGACCGGCAGATCGACCGCCGTCACCGCCGTCCAGACGCCGGACGTCGGATCGAGCAGCTTGCCGACCGGCGGCAGCGCGCCGACGCCCTGCGACGCAACCCAGGTGGACCCTGCGCCCGTGACCAGCGCGAGCGCGCCAGTGACCAACTGTCGAGTGCGAGACATCGTGTGATGGATGGAGACGACGCGGCGGTGCTACCGCGCGACGGGACGCTTGGCCCGTGGCAGGACCCCAACTTCGCGCGCCTTCCGGCGGAAGGCGAGTCCATGATCGATCGGCAGCCCCGACTCGTCCTGCCACTGGTGCACCATTTCGTGCAGCAGCGTGTGTTCAGCCTCACGCCACCCGTCACGACGGATATGGCGACGGCTGATCGCGATCTCCGCTGCCTCGACGCCCTCCTGGACCGGCGTGTAGTGACCGAGGCGTGTCTTCATGCGGCCGGAGATGATCACGGTGATATCACGCAACGCGCCACCGAAGTGTTCGCGATTCAGTCGGGCATGTGCCTCGCGCAGTCGGGCCACTGCCGGGGCATCCGCCGCGCGAATCACCGGCGCGCGCCGACGCGCTGGCGCGCGGCGGACTTCGTAGGCCAGGATGATCCGCTGCGCGGCAAGCCGATCGGGGCGGCGCCGAGCGGTCACGAAGCGCACGATCGCGCGCAGCACGTCCTCGGGCGCCGCCGCGAAGTCGGCATGCACGGTGAGGCGTGCGCCGCGATTCGAGACCATCACGCGACGGGTGCGCCGCAGCGTGAGGTGGCTGATCCCGTGGAGCCCCAACCCGCGCAACCGTTCGAGGAACGCCGCGGCCTCGCGCGGACGCGGCAGTGCGCGCGGGCGTGGCCGCGCGGGCGCGGATGCGTCCGTCGCCGAGCCACCGGAGCGCACCTGCGCCGCAGCAGCGACATCCGCCTCGGATGGCGCCGGGCGCGCAACCGCCACGCTCGGCTCCTGCGTCACCGGCGTCTCCCACAGCAGCCCGAGCTGCAGCGGGTCGACGATATGCGACTTCACCCAGCGCGCCACGCCGCTACGCACGGTGCCGCCGCGCAAAACTCACCGGCTCCGCCGGCGCAAACGTCACGCCGTCCCACGTGCGGATCGCCACGTCCACTCGGTCGCGGTCGACGACAAGGTCGTTGATCGACGAGGCGCGATGCCCGCGCGACCGCGTCGAAATCGTCCCCGCGCACGAGACGATGGGGCGACGCGTCGCATCACCGGTTTCATCGGTCGTGAGCTGCACGACCTGCTCCTCGTGGTCGTGACCGCAGCAGGCCAGGTCGACACCCGTGGCCGCCACCGCGCGCAGGCTCGTCTCGCCGTGGCGAAGCCCCCAGCGGTTCGACAGCCGTCCGCGTCGCAGGTTGTGATGCAGCACGACGATGCGAAGATCCTCCTCGGGTGCGGCGCGCATGCGCTCCGTCACTCGCGCCCATTGCGCATCGCGCACGAGCCCGATGACCGAGAGATGCCGGGGATTCGTGGTGAGCGTCGCGAGGCGAATGCCCTGCGCGCTCAGCACCCCGACGAGCGTCGCCGCCGCGCGCGTGCCGTCAGCGCGCGTTGTCGCCGCCTCGATACGCAGCACGGGTTCGAGGTCGTCGTGCACCCACGCGCGATACTTGCGGTGCAGGCGTCGCACGTCGCCGATCCCCAGCGGCGCCTCCCACCACTGCGTGTCGTGATTGCCCGGCACCACGAACACGCGCGCGTGCTCCGCGAGCCGATCGAGCCACCGTCGGGCGGCCTGGAACTCGCCGATGCGTGCACGCTGCGACACGTCGCCCGACACGATGATCGCGTCCACCGGCTCCGTGGCGACGATCCGCTCCACCGCCGCGATCTGCGTGAGCACGGCAGGCAATCCGAAATGCACATCGCTGACATGCAGCAGACGCAGCGCACCGGCTGGGAGTGCCCGACTCACGCCAACCGGGCGATGACCGCGTCGGTGAACTCATCCGTCGAGGCGGTGCCGCCCAGATCGCGCGTGCGTGACGCGCCATCGCGGATCGTGCCCTCGAGCGCCGCGCGAATCCGCTCGGCGCGTGCGCGATCGCCCAGATGTTCGAGCATCATGCACGCGGCGAGGATGAGGGCGCCGGGATTGGCGACGTTCTTGCCGGTCAGGTCGGGCGCCGTGCCGTGCACCGCTTCGAAGATCGCGGCCGTGGTACCGATGTTCGCCCCTGGCGCGAGCCCCAGCCCGCCCACGAGTCCCGAGATCTCGTCGGAGAGGATGTCGCCAAAGAGGTTGGTCGTCACGATCACGTCGAACTGTTCCGGCTTGAGCACCAGATGCATCGCCATCGCATCGATGATGCGCTCCTCGAAGGCGACGCGCCCCTCGTACTCGCGCGCGACCAGCCGGCCGACATCGAGGAAGAGCCCCTGCGAGAACTTGAGAATGTTCGCCTTGTGGACGAGCGTGACCTTCTGCCGGCCGTGCGCGAGTGCGTACTCGAACGCGTAGCGCACGATGCGCTCGGAGCCGTGGCGCGTGATGAGCGCGATCGACTCCGCGGCGGCCTTGGGGTCGTCGCCGATGCGGATGTAGTGCTCGTTGCCGATGTAGAGCCCTTCGGTGTTCTCGCGAATGAGCACGAGATCGATCTTGTCGAAGCGCCCGGGAATGATCGTGCGCGCGGGGCGCACATTGGCGTAGAGATCGAACGTCTTGCGCAGCGCGACGTTGATCGAGCGGAACCCTTCGCCGACGGGCGTTTCGAGCGGTCCCTTGAGCGCGATGCGCGTCTGCTTGATCGAGTCGAGCGTGGCGTCGGGAATCGGGTCGTTCCAGCGCGCGACGCCGGCCATGCCGGCGACCTGGCGGTCCCAGGTGATGTCGGCGCCGGCGGCGGCGAGAATGCGGACGGTGGCATCGGCGATCGAGGGGCCGATGCCATCGCCGGGAATGAGTGTGACTGGGGTGGGCATCACGGGAAGCTCCCAAGCCGCGCCACAGGCGACAAGGGTGCCCAGCGCGTCCCGAGGGGTCCGCGTACCCATCACGCACGGTGTCACGGCCACGTACCCTGCCTTTGTCTGGCACGGGGCGTTATCTCTGCCGTCGGCCCCGCCCGCCGCCCGCCCTCCTGCCCTGCCGCATGCGCTCCCTGCTCCGCGTCCTGCCGTGGATCGCGATCGCCCTCATCGGTGCCGGCGCCGTTGGCGTCATCGCGCTCCGGCGCGGTGAATCGCTCAACGCCGCTTGGCTGCTGACCGCCGCGGTCTGCACCTACGCCATCGCCTACCGCTTCTACGCGAAGTTCATCGCGGCGAAGGTCTTTGCCCTCGATGCGGAGCGGGCCACCCCCGCGGTGCGGCTCGAAGACGGTCGCGACTATGTGCCGACCAACAAGTGGGTCGTCTTCGGCCACCACTTTGCGGCGATCTCCGGCCCCGGTCCGCTCGTCGGCCCCACGCTGGCCGCACAATTCGGCTACCTCCCCGGCGCGCTCTGGATTCTCGTGGGTGTGGCACTCGGCGGCGCCGTGCAGGATTTCGTCATCCTCGCCTCGAGCGTGCGGCGCGATGGCAAATCGCTCGGACAGATGGCGCGCCAGGAGATCGGCACCCTCGCGGGCAACGTCGCGCTGATCGCGATCCTGGCGATCATGATCATCCTCATCGCCGTGCTCGCGCTCGTCGTGACCAACGCGCTCGCCGAGTCGCCGTGGGGCGTGGTGACGATCGCGCTGACGATTCCGATCGCCCTCGTGATGGGCGGCTACCTGCGCTGGTTACGTCCGGGCAAGGTCACCGAAGCGACGCTCATGGGGCTCGTGCTGCTGATCGGTGCGCTGTACGCCGGCAAGTTCGCGGCGGCGCATCCGACGTTGGGCCCGATGTTCACGCTCACCAAGACCACCATCGCGCTCTGGCTGATGGCCTACGGCTTCGCGGCGAGCGTACTCCCCGTCTGGCTGCTGCTCGCACCGCGCGACTATCTGAGTGCATTCGTCAAGATCGGCGTCGTCGTCGCGCTCGCGGCAGGCATCCTCATCGTCCTGCCGCCCATCAGCATGCCACCGATCACGCGGTTCATCGACGGGACGGGGCCGGTGTTCTCGGGGAAGGTGTTCCCGTTCGTGTTCATCACCATTGCGTGCGGGGCGATCTCCGGATTCCACTCGCTCATCTCCAGTGGCACCACGCCCAAGCTGCTCGACCGCGAGCATGACGCACGGCTCGTGGGCTACGGCGGCATGCTGATGGAGAGCGGCGTGGCGATCATGGCCCTCATCGCCGCGTGCGTGCTCGACCCGGGCACCTACTTCGCGATCAACGCACCGGCTGCGGCACTGGGCACCACGATCGAGTCGGCCGCGGAGGCGATCCGCGGCTGGGGCTTCACGCTCAACGCCACCGAGTTCGCACAGCTTACACAGCAGATCGGCGAAGGCACGCTGCTCTCGCGCACCGGCGGCGCCCCGTCGCTCGCGGTGGGCATGGCGCACCTGTTCAGTCGTGCGCTGGGCGGCGATGGGGCACTCGCGCTCTGGTACCACTTCGCCATCATGTTCGAGGCGCTGTTCATTCTCACGACGCTCGACGCCGGCACGCGCGTGGGACGTTTCCTCCTGCAGGACCTTGGCAAGCATGTCTGGGCGCCGTTCGGCCGCACCACGTGGTACCCGGCGGTCGCGCTCTCGAGCGCGATGTTCGTGGGCGCGTGGGGGTACTTCCTGTATCAAGGTGTGACCGATCCGCTCGGGGGCATCAACTCGCTCTGGCCGCTCTTCGGCATTGCCAATCAGTTGCTGGCGACGGTGGCGCTGTGCGTGGGGACCACGGTGATCGTGCGTATGGGGCGCGCGAAGTACATGGGTGTGACGCTGCTCCCGCTCGTCTGGCTCGTGACCGTCACGACCACTGCGGCGCTCACCAAGATCTTCGATCCCAATCCGCGTATCGGCTTTCTGTCGCACGCGCGCAGCTTTGCCGATCAGCTTGCGGCCGGCACGCTGCCGAAAGGAGTCAAATCGATTGCGGCCGCGCAGACCATGATCTTCAACGATCGACTCGACGCGGCGATCGCGGCGTTCTTTCTCGTGTCCGTCTGGGTGATCGTGGTGGCGAGCGTGTGGCAGTGGTGGAACGTGATCGGCGGCAAGCTGATGGCGGTGAGCACGGAGATCCCGTTCACGTCACGCGCGACAGTGCGCACGGCGGCGGCGTATGCGTCCGAGTTGGCGGCGGAC
>JALOPS010000070.1 GCA_025453745.1 Gemmatimonadaceae bacterium | reverse complement strand
AGCCCCGCGTAGCCGACATCCGCCTCGGCGGGCTTGATCGTCACACCGACTGAGCCCACCGCCTTGTTGATCTCGGCGACACTCACACCGCACGCGACGGCATCCGTGGTGGCATGGCCGCAAATCGCCATCACCTTGTTGCCGGCCGCGGCGATTTCGCGCGCGAGGGCGTCGAGCACTTCCGGCTTGACGCCCGCAGCTTCCGCGGCCTGCGCGATGGTCACCGAGCCGCCCTTGCCGGCGGCACCGGCGAGCGCCTGCGCGACCATGTGTTCACTGCCGGCCTTCGTGGCGATCCACTGATCGGCGTTCAACCCGGTGAGCGAGCGACGCGGGCCGATGTACACGAGGCGCGGCGCCCCCTCGACCTTCGCGCGGGCATCGGCCCAGGCGAGCGAGTTGGGGACACCCGCGCCCCAGTTGTCGAGGAAGTCCGCGCCAAAGGACACGACGAGCGAGGCGGCATCGAAGTCGAGCGCCGGCGACGCAACGCCGTACGCGCGACGGTTGGCCTCCATCGTGGCGTGATCGGCCTCCGCATCCACACTCAGATGCGCGGGCATGCCGTAGCCGGCGAGCCACGCATCGAGGAAGCCGGGGAACGACCCGCTCTCATGCTGATTGATGAAGAGCGCGTTGCCCGCGGTCCCCTTGCTGCGCACCTCACCAAGCTTCTGCGCGAGCGTCTGCAATGCGGCGTCCCACGTGACCGGCTTGAGCGCATTGCCCTGCCGCATCATCGGCCCGCGGTAGCGATCAGGGTTGTACAACCCCTGCAGCGCCGAGAGTCCCGTCGAGCAGATCGCACCCTTGCTCAGCGGATGGTCCGGGTTGCCGTCGATCTTGATGGGGCGCCCGTCGGACACCTTGACGAGAACGCCACAGCCGGTGGCGCATTCGCGGCAGGTGCTGGCGTAGAAGTTCGATTCGCCGGCGACGGTCTGGTCGGGATTGCTGACATAGGGAATCAGCTTCCCGACCTGCTCGGACGAACAGCCGACGACAGCGGTGCTCGCTCCGGTCGCGCCGAGGATCTTGAGAAAGTCGCGGCGCTTGACGCCCGCGCCTTCCGCGGTTGTGCTCATTCGGTTACTCCGCTCGTGGCAGACGGACGCGCGCCGTGGGGGTGGAGTGGCACGCGTCGGCTCGGACGTATCAGTAGTGGCAGACCGCGCAGTCGTAGCGGGCCTTGCGGGGCTCGGCCTTCTCCATCTCGGGCGTGACGGTGAGCCCGGCCAGCTTGGCGCCCTCAGCCGGCTTGTAGCCGTTGACGTGGCAGTTGATGCACCAGCCCATGTTGAGCGAGGTGTACTGCTCGACGGGCTTGTACGACGCGGCGTCCGCGCCATCGATGCCCTGCGCCTGAATCTGCCCGTGACACGACTGGCAGGTGACGCCGGCATTGACGTGCCGCATGCCGCATGTGCGGGAAGTTCACGTAGTCCGGCACCTTGTGGACCCGATTCCACTGGACCGGCTGCTTCTTGTTGTAGATCGCCGTGAGCTTCTTGATCTCCGGCTTGGCCGTGGCGACGACCGTGTGGCAGCCCATGCAGGTGCTCATCGCGGCGTTGCCCGGATCGGAGGCCTTGTTGGCGCCCGAATGGCAATAGAGACAGTTCATGCCAAGCTTCTGCACATGGGGCCCGTGCACGAACTTGACCGGCTGCTCGACATACTTGCCTTGCGACGACGACGCGCCCGCATATGCCGAGAGGCCTGCAGCAGCAGCGGCAATCACGAGAAACCCCGGGATCGCCGCCCACTTCTTCCGGTTGGTCATCGGGTCGACCGTTGGAGTGGGGGAACCTGACGGCGCGTTGCACTCATGAGACCGCAACGACCGCAGGGTGGAGCGACTTCACAGCGGATGCGCGCAACCGCCGGGCGCTCCGTGCAGGCTGTCAACGCACAGCCCCACTGAACGGTTCTGGATCAGCCAACGCAGGCGCTCTGCTGCCGCACCGCATCCCAAGTGCTGCATCGGATGCCTGTCACGTCGTCCGATCCCACACGTGATGCACGTCTTCGAGTCATCACAGTCCCTGGATTGCCGCAAGCCGGTAGTATCACCGAGTCCTATGTGCACTTCAAGTGCAAGCATGAGCGGCAGATACCGCGCGTCATGCGTCAGCCGATGGCGCGCGCGTGCGCGGCGGCCTCGATCTGCGCGCCGTCGGCCAGCGGGGCGCGCGGTGGCGGGTCGGCCAGCGCCAGAAGGGCGCGCGCCTGTTGCGCCAGTCGGAGCGGCCAGGCCGTCGCGATCACGAACCGTTCCGGGCCGATCGTGGCAAAGAGATGCGCGCAGTGCGCGTCCGGCGGCCCCCAGAGCCAGGTGCAGTCGAACCAGATGCGCGCCCGCTCCGCATCGGTGAGCCCCCACGCAATCTCTTCGATGCCGTCGCGCCCCGCCGCGGTGAGGACCACGGACGCGTTGGTCTCGCGGACCAACGTGCGCACTGCGGCGGCGGGAAGGTCGGGCACCTGGTCCATGGGGTGACGCTGCCGCCCATCCTCGAAGCGCGTGGTGAGCAGCAGCGCGCGCCCCCGGCGCGCGCACCGATCGGCGAGGGCACGCATTGCGGCGCCGTCGGGGGAGAGCCCCCATTGCATCGGGTACGCACGCACCGCGGGCGCGCCCGTCCGGGCCGCATCATCGACGACCGTTTCCCAGCCGGGCCAGTCGGGGCGTGCAACAGGCGTGGGGCGCAACACCGACGGGAAGGGTGCGAGCCCCGAGGCCAGCACTGCATTCCCGGCATGCGCGTCGCGCCAGAACGCGCTCGGCAGGTGTCCCACCCAAGCGCCCGCAAATCCCTCGCGCTCCAGCACGCGCACGAGCACCGCCGGTTCGGGGTGCGGCACGGGGCGAAACGGATAGTCGCCGATCCACGCGCCCACATCGATCATGTCGATCCCTCGAGGCCGAGACGCGCGGCGGTGTCGACCCCCGCGATCGGCGTCTCCACGGCGCCATCGAACGTGCCGGGCGGAAAGATCCGCACGGCATTGCGCCACCGGATGTCGGCGAGTGCACCCGCCGGCAGTCCGATCTGCTCGAGCGCCCAGAGCTTGGTCAGCCCGGTGCACAGCGTGAGATCGGCGGCCCACAACACGCGCGCGCTGCCGAGCGATTCGATGGCGGCATCGAGCATGCCGCGATCGATGCCGCTGCCCGACGTATCGACGACCACGTTGGGCACGTCGCGCACGGCGGGAAAGGTGTGCGCGTAGTCCCCGCCCCCGCCGATGTGCGCCAGGACAAACGTGACGCTGGAATGGCGTGCCGCCCACTCGGCGACGTCGCTGCCATTGCTCGCGTCCTGCATCGTGGTGCGGTGCGGGCGATGCTGCCAGACGTGCTGGAGCACCGGCCAGCCATATGCCGCGCAGCGCTCCGCCAACGCATCGTGCGTGGCGAAATCGGTGCAGCGGCGTCCCGCCGCCAGCTTGAGTCCGACCGCACCCCGCGCCGCGCCGCGCGCCATCTCGTCGAGCGCGTAATCGGGAAAGTTGGGATTGACCGCGACCCACGCCTTGATGCGCCCGCCGCTTCGCTCGGCGATCTCGCACATCACGTGATTCGCGTGCGAGCAGTCCTCGGGCGAGGCGAAGTAGGTCGGCGAGGACTGGCCCCACGTGCCGAGGATCGACGCCACGTGCACGCGAATGCCGATGCGGTCGCCCGCATCGAGCCGCGCGCGGTTGAGCCGCTGCCAATCGGGACGACTCGAGCGCGCCGAGTGGAAGTGCGCATGCACATCGATGAGCGGCTCGGTACCGCCGAGTGGCGCGACTCCGTCCATCAGGCCGGGCCCACTGCGCGCGCGGCGGTGTGCACCGCGTCCCCGATGGTGCTCAGGTGCGACGGGTCGTGCGCGAGCGCCGCGAAATGGTAGTAGCCGCGCTTGAGCAGCACACCGTGTTCGATTGCACGCGTCACGAGCGCATCAATGCGTGTCGCCGGGCCCGAGAGCCCCCACATCTGTGGCACCCCGCGGATGGCGAGGTCCGTGGCGCCCGCCTCGCGCAGCGCGCGCGCGACCTGGTGCTGCAGGTCACGGCCAATGTGCTCGAGTCGCGTACACACGTCCATGCGATCATGCCACGCAAGCACGGCCAGCGCGGCGGCCAGCGACGCCGTCTCGCTGGCGAGTGTGGAGGAGATCCACGTGCGCGCGGCGACTTCCATGATGGCCTGACGACCGACGACGGCCGCGAGGGGAAAGCCGTTGGCCATCGCCTTGCCGAAGACCGCGAGATCGGGTGTGAACTGCAACAGGTCGTGCACGCCGCCGGGGCGCACGCGAAACCCCGTCTTCACCTCGTCGACGATGAACACCGCGCCGGTGCGGTCACAGTGCGCGCGAATCGCAGCAAACCACTCCGGACGCGCGAGGACTTCCACGATGGGTTCGACGATGATCGCCGCGAGTCCGTCCGGCTGCGCCTCCACCTCGCGGACGGTGGCGTCGAGTGCCGCGACATCATCGAACGGAATGCGATGGCAGAGTACGCGCGTCGACGCCGGAACACCCGCCTCGTCGCTCGACCAGTCGAGCCAGCCGAAGTAGCCGCATGCGATGACATGTGCCCGCCCCGTGGCCGCGCGCGCGAGCCGCACGGCGGCTGCGCCCGCCTCCGCACCAGTCTTGAGAAAGCGCACCTGCTCCGCGCACGGAATCATGTCGATGAGGTGCTCGGCGAGCTGCACCTCCTTGAGCGGCGAGAGGCCGCTGACCGTGCCGTCGCGTACGGCGGCGATGACCGCATGCGTGATGTCGCGGTCTGCATAGCCGATGGCGACGGCGCCCAACGCCATCGTGCAGTCGATGAGTGTGCGCCCGCTCGCCGTTTCGACGACACACCCGTCGGCGCGCACGAAGTGCGTGGGGCCTTGCGCGTCCGCACCAAGCAGAGCCGCAGCACGTTTGCTCCCCGTCGATGCGCCGCCGGGAATGAGTTCCTCCGCGACGGCGCGCCAGTCCGCGTCGAGGAGCAGGTCGTGCAGCGGCTCGCGCATCAGCGGTGTTCCCCGTCGGGCGCCGCCGCGGACGCCGCGCCCAACGCCTCGGCGACGGCCGTCTTGCGCTCCCGCTCGATGGTCCGGCGGACTTCGATGGCCATGGCACGCAACATCTCGAGCTCGCGCGTGTCCGGGCGCGCGCGCAGGATCACCGAGCGTAGCGCACGGAGCACGAGTTCCGGATTGCGCGTGCGGAAGAAGGCGATCTGCTCGAGCGTCTGCTCGCAGTCCTCGAACAGTCGCTCCATCTGTTCGCCCGTGGGCGTCCCCCCTGCCTTGCGCGGTGGCGCCAATCGACGCGTCGCATCGCCCGCCGCCAGATGCAGCTCGTAGCAGGCCACGAGGGCCGCCTGCGCGATGTTGAGCGACATGTGCTCGGTCGTGGGGATGGTGACGATCGCATGCGCACGATCGATCACCTCGGCGGGCAGGCCGTGGTCTTCGCGACCAAAAAGAATCGCCACCGGTCCCTCGGCGGCCGCGTCGAGCAACCGTCCGGCAGCCGACTCCGGTGTTTCGAACGCCCACCGCGCGGCACGGCGACGTCCGGAGTACGCCACGATGTCGACACAGTCGCCGATCGCCTCTTCGAGCGTGTCGCAGTGCCGGATGCCGGCGACGACATCTCGCGTGGCGTGCGCGACGACCTCGATCCGGTTTTCATCGAAGTGCAGCGGGCGGATCAGGGCGAGCTGCCCGATCCCCATGTTCTTCATCACCCGGACGACCGCACCGATGTTGATGCTGTCCTGCGGTTCGTACAGCACCAGGCGCACACGGGCGAGTCGGTCAGCGCCGGTGCGCAGCCGCGCGTCGGTGGCCGGCGCGTCAGACATCGTGATAGTGAAGCGACACGCCGGGGATGCTACTGCCGATCTTGGGCCCAAGTCCATAGACCCACCCCGTCCGCGGCGGGAAGACGAGCGCACCATCGCGGCGCTCGCTGGTGGCGCGCCGGAGTCCGATCACGAGCGCCAGCGACACGGGCGGATCGTTGCCGCGCGGCACGCGCACAGAGAGGGAGAGCGCACCGCTCGCACGCGACGCGTGACCAGTCGGTGGTGGTCGGTCGCCCTGCATGGTGCGCACGTGCAACGCGCCGTGCCCAGGGCGCGCGACGATCAGCCATTCGTGTCGCGCGCCGCCGGCGGTGTCCACGGCGAGTTGCATGGCATCGCCATGCAGCTCCGCGGGCCAGGTGTCGAGGCGATTCTCGGCGGACGGATCGCCAAGGACGATCGGCTGCTTTTCGAGATCGATCTGCAGTGCCAGCGCCTTGTCATCGGCCCAGAGTGAGAGCATGGCACGCGGCGTCGGGTATTCGTCATACGAGGCATCACTGCCGAGAAACGCTTCGCGACCCAACGTCACGCGGAGCGCCTCCGTTGGTGCAGCGGGCGCCAGGCCGCGAACGGTCGGGATCTCGATGCGTGGCGGTGGCGCGTCGGGGAGTGCATTCCGAGCCTCCGACGCGGCGGTGCCATCATCGGCCGTCGCTGGCGGGCGCTCAGTGAACTGCCGCTCGCGCGTGACGCCATCGCTCGCGCGCTCGCGATACGCGACGTGCCATCCCGTTGCGTCGGCACGGTGCTGCGCCACCGCGCCATCGCGCCGGGTGAGCACGAGTGCGTCGTCTGCCCACGCGACCGACGCAAGGACGTCGCGCAGGTCCCACACATGCACGAGGCGGCCACGCGCCGCGTGCGCCGACATCACCGTGCGCACTGCCGCGCCGTGCGCAGCGCGGGCGGACCATTCCGGCGGACCGGGCGTGCGACACTGCCAGATGTCGTGCGCAACCGACGCGCTCGCATGCAGGGCCACGCGCGCACTGTCGGGCCCTTCGGCGTCGAGCCGTGTCCAGCGCCATGCGGGACGCGCCGCTGCGCGCACATCGGCGATGAAGCGCGTGCCGTCGTCGCTGCCACTGCCCATCGCGGCCCGTTGCCACTGCTCGGCCACGTCGATGCCATCCATGTCGAGTGGCGTATCGCCCGCGTGCAGGACGCCGCCGATGGAGTGCGGCACATCGATACGTGCGGGCGCGCCATCCGGGGCCGTCCAGTCGATGATGTCGATGACCAGATCGTCGCCGACGAACACGGCGCGCGTCAGCTCGACCGCGCGGCGCGGCTCCACGAGCGTTGCGCGCATCCACGCCCCATCCTCGTCGACCTGCCACCCCGTCAGGTGACCCGCACGAGGCTCCTGCCCTCCCCCGTCGATGATCGGCGCCGTATGCGCGAGTGCGCTGCGATACCAGTCGAGCAACGGATCCGCGTAGGTGCCGGTGCCCCAATCATCCAACCAGCGCGCGGCGCCATCGGCCAGCGTGAGCGCGAGCCGATCGGGGTGTCCATGCCCGCCGCCGGGATGACCGTAGTCGAGTGCGACGCGCACGGCACCGCGACGCGCGCGCGGGCGAATGATCGCCAGGCCCTGCGACGGCAGCAGCACGGCCGCATCGTCGTCTTCGTGGTCCACACGCGGCGGCTCGGGCAACGCCACGAGCAGCGACTTCCACCCGAGATCCGCTTGCGAGATCCTGGTCGCGGGCCAGTTGACTTCACTCTCCCCCGTGCTGACGAGGCGCCCAGTGGGCAGGCGCGGGCCGGGCCAGGCGTAGATGTCGCGGAGCACGCGCGTGACGAGCGGATCGTCGATGTCCGCACGCGCCAGCTCGCACCATTCGGCCCATCGCCATTGATGGAGCGACACGCCGTACTGCGCATCGCGGCGTGCCGCGAGCGTCTGATCGGGCCATCGCGTACGCAGCGGCACGCCCCACGCGAGCCGGCGACGGCGCTCCATCTCGGGCGGCACCGGCGCGCCGAGCGCGTGATGCATGCGCGCCAGATACCAGAGCGCCCGCACGGCAAACTGATGGTAGTTCTCTCCTTCCGTCCAACTGCCGTCGGCGAGCAGTCCGGTCTCGGCCCGCGCGAGTGCGCCGTGCGTGGGGTCGAGCAGTTCGGCGACGAGGTCGCGATCATCCACCACGTGCGCGACGGCGAGCAGCGCGGCGTCATTCCACCGCTGACGATTGGATGCGCCTTCGTCATAACGGGCGATCCGTCGAGCGGTCGGCAGCAGGAGTTGCTCGGCGACGAGTCCGGTCACACGCTGCGCGCGCGCACCAGCCGGATCGGCGGGCCCGCGCCACCGCGCATCGGCGTCGAGCAGGTCGCTCGCGATGGCGAGGGAGAGCACCCAGAGTGAATCCAGATAGGTGCTGAAGAACGGGCCCGATGGGCCCAGCACGCTGTCGCGCTCCGAGTGCATCGTGGCCTGGACGGCGATCGTCTCGAGCAATCCACAGGCGACCTCGTGCGCCTGCGCATCGTCGGTGAGTGCGGCGAGCGTCGCCGCATGCACCGCGCGATCGGCGGCCCACAGTTGCGCGCCCACGGCCCACCAGCCATCCGCCTCGTTCCCCACGGTCACGTGCTGGCAGCGCATGCCGCGGTGGCGATGCGGCTGCCATGGATCGAAGGCCAGCGGTCCACCGCAGACCATGCAGCGCGCGTAGCCACGGGTGAAGCGTGCCTTCCACGTCGGAAGCCGCGCGCCGCGCGCGGCGACGAGCGCGTTGTCGGCGAGCAGGCTGCTGGTCAGCGGGGCGAGCGGCCCCACGGCGACCGCGCGACGGGCGTCGAGCTCCGCATCCGAGAGCAGCAGGGCCATGGAATCAGCGGGCGACGCGCCACTGCGCGACGGTCGCCAACTCGCCGCGCAGATCGAGCGTCACACCTTCGAGGCGGCGCGAGAGCCCTTGCACACCGCGCGCGTGATAGAGCCACACGACCGGCATGATCGTGTCGAGGCGCGCATCGACCGCGCGCCAGGCGTCGCGCGCATCGGCGATGCGCTGCGCGCGCGCCCGATCGATCAGCGTGTCGAGCGTCGCATCGTGCACGCGACCGAGATCCAGCGCGCCCCCCGCGCCGCGCGAATGCAGCAGGGCCTCGAGGTGACCGAGCGCGACGTCGCCAGGCACACCGGTCAGGGCGAGATCGAACGCGCGCTCCTGCGCGGGAGCGCGCAGGGCGGCGAGCAGCGCGGTGAACTCCTGCGCGCGCAGGCGCACGCGGACACCGACGGCTTCGAGGTCGCCCTGCACGAGTTGCTCGATCGCCAGATCGCCGCTGCCGACGGTCCAGAGGTCGACGGCGAGCGGTGTCCCGTTGCGCTGCCGCATGTCATCAGCGCCGCGGCGCCATCCGGCCGCATCGAGCAACGCGTTGGCCTCCGCGACCGATTCGAGCGGTGCAGGCACCGGGCCGGGCAGCACACCCGGCGGCACGGCCGACCCGGCGCCCGACCCGAAGCCCGCGAGCGCACCGTCGACGAGGCGCTGCCGATGCAGCGCACGCGAGAGTGCGCGACGCACGCGCGGATCGTCGAAGGGTGCACGCGTCGCATTCATCACGAGCACCGTCGAGAAGAGCACCGGTGGCGACGCGAGCACGAGCGTCGAATCGCGCGCGACGAGCGACGCCATCGTTGGCGAGACACCGGCCATGTGGAGCGTGCCGCTGACGAGCCCCGCGAGCTTGGTCGTCGGCTCATCGACGACAGCAACGATCACGCGCGCGAGTGCGGTCGGCCCACCGAGCGCACGGGGGAAGGCGGGATTGCGCTCGAAGACCCAGTGTTCGCCGCGCCGACGGCGCGCCAGGCGCATTGGCCCGTTGCCCGTGCTCGCGGCACTTGCGTCGACCGTGCGCCACGTCGCGGGATCGATCGCGGTCCATCGGTGCGAGGGCATGATGGGAAGTTCGGCGAGGACTTGCGGCAGCGTGGTGCGCGCGGCGGCGAAGCGCAGCGTCAGTACGTGCGGCCCGTCGACGGTGACACTCGATATCAGCCCGAGCTCGGCGGCGCGCGGCGACCCCGTCGCGGGTGTGGCGGCCGCACGCAGCGTGAAGGCCACGTCGTGCGCCGTCGTGGGCGTGCCGTCGTGCCACGCGAGCGTCGGCTCCAGCTCGAGCGTGACCGCACGGCCGTCCGCCGACCACCGCCACGCGCGCGCCGCGTACGGCACGATGCCGAGCTGCGCATCGTTGCGCACGAGCGTGACATAGAGGAGATGCCGATGCACCTGCCGCGTGAGCGGATGGACGGCGAGGACGGGGGCGATGTCTTCGAGGTCGGCGCCGGAGGCGATGACCGCGGTGTCCGCCGGCAGCGTCGGTCGGGCACAGGCCGTCGGCGACACACCGCCGACGAGGATCGCCAAGGCTGGCCATGACCACCGCCGCCGCGACATCATCCCGCCCATGCCCGCGATCGTGCGTCGCCTTGCGATGATCCCTGCCCTGTTGGTGTTCGTCGTGACGATCACGTTTGCGCTGGTGCAGATCGCACCGGGCGATGCCGCCGACGTGCTCATCGCACCGGGTGCACGCGCCGACGAGATTGCACGACTCCGGGCCACGCTGCAACTGGATCGGCCACCCGCCGCGCAATATGCGGCGTATGTCGGCCGCCTGCTGACCGGCGATCTCGGGTACAGCGTGAGCCGTGGTCAGCCCGTGCGCGACGTCCTGCGCGACGCGCTCCCCGCGACGCTCCTGCTCGGGGGTATCTCCCTCGCGTGCACATTCGTGATCGGCATCACCATCGGCGCGTGGCAGGCCGCGCGGCGCGGCCGAGCGCTCGATGCCGGCGTCACCGTGGTCGGCACGATTGTCGGCGCGATGCCCGCATACTGGCTCGCACTGCTGCTCGTGGTGCTGTTCACGTCGGGGGCGGCCGCGTGGGGTTGGCCCCCGGCGCTGCGTCTGCCCGCCTTTGGCGCCCGCGACGCCGCGCTCGCCGCACTGGGTATCGACAGCGTGGCCGATCGGCTCCGCCATCTCGTGCTTCCGGTGGCGGTGCTCTCGCTGATCGGTGCGGCCGGCATCATGCGCTACGCGCGCGGCACCCTGGTGCGCGTGCTCGATGACGAGGCCATGCGCACCGCGCGGGCCAAAGGGGCATCGCGATCGCGCGTGCTCTGGCGGCATGCGCTCCGCTCGGCGAGTGCGCCGCTCATCGTGCTGCTCGCCCTCGCCCTGCCCGGCGTGGTGTCCGGCTCCGTCTTCGTCGAGCAGATCTTCGCGTATCCGGGCATGGGACGCACCATGCTGCTCGCGATCACCAGCCGCGACATTCCGCTCGTGATGGGGTGCACGGTGCTGTTTGCGGCGGTGGTTGCGGTGAGCAATCTCAGCGCGGATCTGGTGCTCGCGGCGCTCGATCCCCGTCAGCGCGACCGCGCGGCGGCGCGCCCGTGACCGCCACTGCGTCGACGCGCGTTCGCATCGGCGCCACCATCCTCGCCGTGCTGGCGCTCGCAGCAGTGGGGGCACCGCTCGTGGCCAGCAGCGATCCGCTGCGCATCGAGGCGGTGCTGGCCCGTCGGACGGTGGCACCGTTTTCCCTCGATGCGACCGGTACGTGGCACCTCCTGGGCACCGATCGCTTCGGTCGGGATCTGCTCATGCGCACGCTGCTCGCCGGGCGGATCTCGCTGGCGATCGGTCTTTCCGGTGCGCTGCTCGCGAGTGCAATCGGCGTGACGCTGGGGCTCCTCGCCGCGTGGCGCGGTGGCCCGATCGACACGGCGATTCGCTGGGTGACCGACGCGATGTTGGCGATGCCACGTCTCGTCCTGTTGCTCGTGGGCGCGGCGCTCTGGCCGCCGAGCGCGTGGACCGTGCTCCTGGTACTCGGTGCGACCGGATGGATGTCGGTTGCGCGGCTCGTGCGAGCTGAAGCGCGCCAGGTGCGCGACGCCACCTTCGTCGAGGCGGCACGGGCGTTGGGCGTCAGCGAACGCGTGTTGCTCTGGCGACATGTGCTGCCCAACGCAATCGGACCGGCGATCGTGGCGACGACGTTGGGTGTCGGCAATGCGATCCTGCTCGAGAGTGGATTGAGCTTTCTCGGTCTTGGTGTGCAACCGCCCGCGCCGAGTTGGGGCAACATGATTGCCGGCGGGCGGGAGTTGCTGCTGACGGCACCGTGGATTGCGCTGGTGCCCGGGCTCGCGCTCATCGCGACGGCGGTGGCGACGGCGCTGATCGGCGACGCCCTCGAAGACCGGCTTGTCGCGCGCGGGGCGCGCGCCGACGCGTAGGCGCCGTCAGCGCGGCAGCGACAGCCGGACCGTCTCCACCGCGTGCGGGGCCACGGTGATCGGCACCGCGCCATCGACGGGCACGATGGGCGCGACCACGGTTTCGTCGAGCCGGGCACGCGCCGCGGCGGCGATGGGGAAGCCCAGACGCCATCGTCCGTGCTGCGTTGCGTCTGTGCGATTGATGCAGCGCACGATGAGCGCCGAGCGATCTTCGGAGGGCTTGATGGCCAGCACGGCAAGGCCGTCGCCCTCGAGCGCGAGCAACGCCCCGGTCTCGCGCAGCGTGCGCGCATCGCGCAGGGTGTCGATGTCGAGCGGATGCAGCAGCGCCGTCGCGAGTGCGTCGGCAGCGGCGGCCAATCGGTCACGCGACTCGTGTACGCGCGCGAGCCATACTGTCGCGGAGAACGGCCCTGGTTCCTGCGCCTGCGGCGTGTGCGCGGGCCACCCGGCGTGTCCGGGACGTTCGGGGAGATCGGCGCGTGAGAGTTCACCGGTGGCGCGGAGCACGGTGCACGCCATCGCGCCGTTCTCGAGCCGCTCCACTTCGGGCACGCCATCGGCGACGAGCACCATGGCCGCTGTGTCGCCGATGGGCATCGCGAGCCATCGATGCAACGGTGCCGCCTGCGTCACGCGTTCGGCCTGTTGCGCGGCGTCTGTGACCGCGAGCGGCGTGCGCCAGACGTTTCCATAGCCGCTGTCGGCGAGGTAGGTGGCGTCGGCGGCGTCGGCGGCGTCGGAGGAGATGAGCAGGCGCAGGCGGTGATCCTGGCGTGTGTTCGTGCCCCGCATCGTGACGCACACGGCGCGGCTCCCTGCCTCGACGGAGACCTGCAGAGCCAGCTCGTCACCCGGCGATTGCGGCGTGCGGGTCGGAAACGCGCACTCAGCGCGCACGGTGGCGCGCCACGGCCCGGACTCGATCAGCGAGATCGTGGTGATCGTCGCGCGTCGCGGTGCGCCACGTGGTGAGGGCGTATAGCAGTCTCCCAGGTCGTCTTCGTCGATCAACGTCACGAGCGACCCCGTGCTCCACGAACCAACGGCATCACGCACGGAGAGGCCGGCGACGCCGACGCGGACCTCCACGTCCGCGGTGGAAAGCACGATCTCGTCGCCCTCGTGTGCGACCCGCACACTCGGCACCGCGTGCGCAGCCGCCGAATCGGTGGCATCCGTCGACGGCGTCAACTCGAGCGGTTGCAGGCTCCACGCCGGCAGCGCGCGATCGATCCACGCGAGCCCGTGATCGACGCGCACGAGATCGTTGTCCGGATAGTGGAGCGGAGATTCGAGCCGCTCGCGCGTGTCGTGCCCGTCGATCCATTGCACCGCACCGAGTCCCGCGATGCGCGCCGGCGGCGGATCAAGCGCTGCGGGCGCCCCCTGTCGTGCGGCGGAGCCGGGCCCCACCGGTTCATGCTGCCGGAGTCGTACGAGTCGCACGCGGGCCACGCCACGACGCGCATGTGACACCGGATTCATCGCCACCAGCGCCGTGTGCCACTCCTGCGGCGCGCCACGTGCCTGTACGCGATCATGGCCGAGCAGCAGATCACGTGCCGCGACGGTCAGCCCATCGAGCTGCGACGCCACGGCGTCGAGCCGGACGTCCATCGCGCGCGCGACGGCGTCGATGGAGCAGCCGCAGAGCGTGTCGTGGGGCTGGCACTGCAACAGCGACTGCCAGCACGCGTCGAGCAGTGCGGGCAGCGTGTGTGCCGCGATCTGCCCATCCGTCGACGGGGCGCGATGCGCGGCACTCGCCCAGGCAAGCGCGGCGAGCGGCTCGACCACATCGAGCAGTCGCCGCTCCAGCGCGGCATGCAGACGCTTCTGCCGAGTGCGGGTCGCGAACGTGCCTTGCAGCGTCCACGTGTAGCCGTAGGAGTCGCGGCGTTCGCCGCGCATCGTGTGCAGCGCGTGCATCGCGGCGGCGCGGCGCAATTGCACGGCCGCGTCGTCGAGACGCGCGGTCTCCACGGTCCACCCGAGCGGTGCCAGCGACTCGCGCAGCCGGTCCACCGCGTGCGACACCTGCGGATCGACCGCGTGGTGATCCGCGCCAACGGTGAGCACGGTCACGTGCGTCGTGCAGCGTGGCGCGAGCACGTCGTGGATGCGCTGTGCACGGTGCGCTGCGCCGTCGGCGTCCACGGGGAGCGCACTGCCAAACTCGTACCCGTCGGGCGGGAGATGGTACAGCAGGGTGGATGCGCCATCGGCGTTGGCCCACGAGGCGAGATCGTGTGGCGGGTCACTCACGCCACCGTGGCCGCGCCAGAGGATCACGAGCGGGAAAGCAAACCCGTCCGCGATCGTGGGTACGTAGTGCGGATGTCCGAACGCATCGGGCGCGTACCACACGGCCGGCGGGCGGCCACCCAATCGCGCGAGGACGCGACGGCCCGCCAGGAGATTGCGGATGTGCGATTCGCCGCGCGGCATCAGCAGATCGGCGAGCACGTACCAGGGACCGGCATCGATCCGCCCGTCGGCCAGCGCCTCGCGCAGCGCCGGCGCCGCGTCGGGACGTACGGCCAGGTAGTCTTCGAGGACGATCGCCTGCCCGTCGAGCAGAAGCGGGGGTCGCGGCGGTCGTCGCGGCGCCAGCGCGGCATCGATCAGCGGGACCAGCCGCTGCCGGAAGCGCTCGGCGGTGTGGTACCACTCCCGGTCCCAGTGGGTATGCGTGACGACCAGGAGTCGTCGCGAGGCGGTGGTGGTGGGCATGGCGGGCGCGGGAAAGCTATGCGGGCGTTGCTTCCGACGTCCGCGCTGTCGAGGTTTCGCGCACGACGCCCATTCGGGCGACGCGCTCCCCTGACGCAGTCCCGTGGAATTCCTCTCCGACTTCATTCATCGCCTGCGCGACCTGCCGGCCCTCGTCCAATGGGCGGGCTACGTGGGGCTCACGGCGATCATCTTTGCCGAAACCGGTCTCCTGGTCGGCTTCTTCCTGCCGGGCGATTCGTTGCTCGTCACCGCGGGGCTCCTCTGCTCGCAACCGGGCTTCGGCCTCAACGTGTATCTGCTCGGTGGCATTCTCACTGTCGCCGCGATCGTCGGCGACACGGTGGGCTACGCGATCGGCCGCGCCACGGGGCCGCGCATCTTCACGCGGCCGGACTCGCTGTTCTTCAATCGCAAGCACCTGCAGCGCGCGCACGACTTCTACGAGCAGCACGGCGGCAAGACGATCGTGATGGCGCGTTTCATTCCGATCATCCGCACGTTTGCGCCGGTGGTCGCCGGTGTCGCCGAGATGCGCTACGCGTCGTTCGTGGCCTACAACGTGTTCGGCGGCCTGCTCTGGATCTGGAGCATGCTGTTCACCGGATATTTCCTGGGCCGCTACGTGCCGGGGATCGACAAGCACATCGAGAAGGTGATTCTTGTCGTGATCTTCCTCTCCATTCTTCCGGGGATCATCGGCTGGTGGCGGGAGCGCCAGCGAACCCCCGGTTCCGTGCCGTCCTGACCTTTTCGCCCTACCGGAGCCCGATCCATGGCGCATGCCCTCGCCGCCCTGCCGTACGCATTCGACGCGCTTGAGCCGCACATCGACGCGCAGACGATGCAGATCCATCACGGCAAGCATCACAATGCGTACGTCACCAACCTGAACGCCGCCATCGAGAAGGCGCCCGAGCTGGCGTCGTGGTCGCTGGACGACCTCTGCCGCCGCATCGCCGACGTGCCGGAGAGCGTGCGCACCGCGGTGCGCAACAACGGCGGCGGCCACTGGAATCACACGCTGTTCTGGCAGACCATGGGCGCGAACGCCGGTGGCGAACCGGGCGGTGACCTCGGTGCCGCGATCACGACTGCCTTCGGCGACTTCGCGAGCTTTCGCGACAAGTTCAAGGCGGCAGGCACTGGCCGATTCGGCTCGGGGTGGGCGTGGCTCGTGAGCACGAATGGCGCGCTGTCGATCGAGAGCTCACCGAACCAGGACAACCCGCTCATGGAAGGGAAGCACGCGATTCTCGGGCTCGACGTCTGGGAGCACGCGTACTACCTCAAGTATCAGAATCGTCGCCCGGATTACATCGATGCCTGGTGGAACGTGGTGCACTGGGGCGCGGTGGCGGAGCGGTACGCGGCGACGAAGTAGGGGGTTGCTGCGGTATGCACACGGGGCCGGCGCGCTATGCGTGCCGGCCCCGTGTCGTTGCCAAATCATGGCACGCTATCGCGCCGCTTCCCCTTCGAGGTATGTGTACCCCTCGAGCCCGGCCACGAACTCGGCGATGAACTGGTTCCCTTCGGCGCGGCTCACCGTCGTGGCATTCATCACCTTGCGCCGGAAGGTGGCGAGCAGCTTGTCGGCGCCGTACTGCACGTAGTTGAGCACCTCGGTGACCGTGTCGCCTTCGACGAGATCGGTGATCTCGTAGCTGCCGGTGTCGGTCAACCGGACATGCACGGCGTTGGTGTCGCCGAAGAGGTTGTGCAGATCGCCGAGGATCTCCTGATACGCGCCCGTCAGGAAGATGCCGAGGATGTAGTCTTCGCCATCCTTGAACTCGTGCAGCTCGAGGGCCGGCACGCCGTCCTTGCTGCCGATGAAGCGCGCGATCTTGCCGTCGGAGTCACAGGTGACGTCCTGCAGCGTGCCGCGTCGCGTGGGCTCTTCGGCGAGGCGATGGATGGGCATGATCGGGAAGAGCTGATCGATCGCCCAGTTGTCGGGGAGTGACTGGAAGAGCGAGAAGTTGC
>JALOPS010000069.1 GCA_025453745.1 Gemmatimonadaceae bacterium | reverse complement strand
GGGCTGGGCACGCGCATGTCGCCGACGAACGCGCGCCGTCGCGTCGCAATGACCTGCCTCACTGGCGCGGCGGTGCTCACGCTGGCCGGGACACGCATGCCCACGGCGGCACTCGCCGTCATCACCCTGGGGTTGGCCGCGTCGTGTCTGTTGGGACTCGAAGCGGCGTTCTGGACGACGGCCACCGAGCTCGCGCCCGCCGCGCCGGGCACCGCCGGCGGTCTGCTCAACCTCATGGGCAACCTGGGCGGTGTGCTCTCGATCTGGCTCGTCCCGGTGATGACCGAGCAGTGGGGGTGGACGCCGACATTGAGCGTGTGGGGCGTGGTCGCGGGGGTGGCGGCGCTCTGCTGGGTGCGAGTGGAGGCGCGGGCCACGGACCCGTAAGGCGAATCATCCCGCGTACGGCCGTCGTAGGGATCGATCATGTCGGACGCCCTCCTGCTGTCGATCGACGAGTATTGCGCGCTGCAGCGGCAGCCGGCGCATGCGCATGACGCGCTGCACCTGAGTCTCATCGTGCGAGGCACGGTGACCGAGTCCGTGGGTGCGCACACCACCTCGGGGCGCCCATTCTCCGTCGTGTGCAAGGACGCGGGCGTGCGACACGCCAACGCATGGGGACCCTCCGGTGCCACGCTCGTGCGTCTCTCGCTCGATGGCGGGACGCTCGGCGCGCTGCTGGGCCTGCCGGATGCATCAGTCGACGCGTGGCGGTGGCGCGAGACGCCGATGGTGGCACGCGCCTTTCTCGCTGTCCTCGCGCGCTCCCCCGCGCACGGCGCGCGCGTGCGCACCGACGATGTCCTGCTCACGGAGCTGCTGGCCGCGCTCACGGTCACTGGCCACGGCGCGAAGGGCGTGCCGCCCGCGTGGCTTCGCCTGGTCGTCGCGCGCGCACGAGAGGAATGGCATCCGTCGCTGACCGGAAGTACGCTCGCCCGCGAGGCGGGCGTGCACTCCGTGTATCTCGCCCGATGCCTGCGACGCTGGTATGGCGTGGGGCTCGCGGAGCTGCTGCGGATCGAGCGCGCGCGCCGCGCGGGTGCGATGGCCGTGACCCAGGAGGCCTCGCTCTCCCGGGTCGCGCATACGCTGGGCTTTTCCGATGAGGCACACCAGTGCCGCAGCCTCCGGTCCACGCTGGGGATCAGCCCGGGTCGCCTGCGCGCCCTGCTGCGCACCGCCCGTACGTCGAGGTTGCAATAGTTCAAGGCACCGCGTGGTTGGGGTCGTAGCGTATGGCATGCCCGCTCCTGTCACGGCGTCCACGCCGCATCCTGTCCGCTTCTGTATCCGCGCCGCACGACGGTCGGATGCGCTCCGCGCCGGACGTCTCGTCGTGTGGTGCGCGATGACGACGGCCTGGCCAACCGCAGGCGCGCAGCGCGCGCGCGTGCCGACGATCGTCGCGGCGGTCGACTCGCTGGCGCGCTCCGCCGTGGCAGACGGCCTGACCCCCGCGCTCGGTGTCGCCATCGTGATGGACGGTGCCGTGGTGTATCGCGAGGCGTTCGGCTACGCCGACGTCACGGCGGGCATACGCGCTGATCGACGTACGCTCTGGTACGTCGCCTCGACCAGCAAGATGTTCACCGGAGTGGCCGTCGCCCTGCTCGCATCGCGTGGTGCGGTGCAGCCCACTGCGCCCATTGCCGCGCTGCTGCCCGACGTGGTGTGGCATCCGAGCGTGAATGCGCGCGCCCTGACGCTGGCCGACTTCCTCGCGCACACGCACGGGCTGGCCGACACGGCGCTGGTGATGAGCGCGGCCTACACCGGCGCAGTGCCCGAGCGGCGGTGGCCTGCGCTCCTGGGCCTCGCGCCCGCCAGCGGCGCGCGTGATCTCGTGTACGGCAATCTCGGATACAACGTCGCGGCGATGGTGATCGATCGGTTGCGGCCTGAGGGATGGAAGCAGTTCGTGCACGACGCACTCTTCGGCCCCATCGGCATGCAACACACCTACGCCCGCGTCAGTGGCTTGCCACCGGCCCGCATCGCCCGTCCGCATCGATTGCTGGGTGATGGGCGCTACCGCACGGAGCCGTTCGCCAAGGTCGACGCGACGATGAACGCGGCCGGCGGCCATCTCGCCACCCTCGACGATCTCGCGCGATGGACCATCGTGCAGATGGACAGCGGGCGTCTCGAGGGGCGTACCGTCGTCGCACCGGAGGCTGTCGCCCTCGCGCAGCAGTCACTGGCCGCGCACACGCGCGATGCGGCACGTCGCTTCGCCTTCTTCGATCGCGACGGCTGGGGGATGGGGTGGGACCTCGGCCGCTACGAAGGCGACCGGATGATCGGCCGGTTCGGTGCGTATCACTCGTTCCGCTCACACGTCTCGTTTCTTCCGGATCGTCGCGTGGGCGTCATCGCCATGTCGACCGGTGGCGCGGGCACGGCGCTCACCGACATCATCGCCGCGCTCGTGTATGACCTGGCGGCCGGCCGCGCAGATGCGCTGCCCCGCGCCACGGCGCGCGTGCAGGAGCTGCACGTGCGCATGCGTTCGGCGAGAACCGCAGCGATGGCGCGCGACTCTGCGGAGCGCGCGCGAGGCCTGACACCGCGTCGGGTGCCGACCGAGCGCCACGTCGGCCACTACGGCCGTGAGGGATACGGTGTGCTCACCATCGTCGAGCGTCGCGGCCGGCTGGCGTATCGGTGGGGCGCGCTCCAGGGAACGCTGCTGCCAGTGGATACGTCTGGCGCACGCTTCGAGACACTGCGCGCGGGCGGTCGCGTGATGGTGGAGTTCTCGCGTTCGCCGGGGGGAACGTCGGCACACCTCGTCTTCGACGACATGCTGCTGCCGCGTGTGCCCAGCACGCGTGATGGAAGACCGCCGGTACAATCGCGCTGACGCAACCATCGGCGGGCGAATCGTGTCGATGAGCGTCAGCGCTCATCCGACTTCTCTTCCGCTCTGCCCATGTCGTACTCATCGCTCCTGCTCGCTGTCTTCGCACTCTCGTGGAGCTCCACCTGCGGCGCGTGGCAGCCCGCTCGGACTGCCAACTCGTCGCCGCGGCTCGCGGTGCCGGACAGCGGCTGGATCATCACCGGAGACCCCGTCGCCGTGCGCATCCTCGACGTAGCGCCGCGCGATACGGTCACGCTGATCGCCAGGCGATGGGTGCTGCTGTCGCGTTGGAGCGGAGATGGGTGGACGACCGACACGGTGGCCGTGCAGTCGCGCGCGCGCTGGGTAGGGCGCGCGACGGGTTCGATTGCGATCGATCGGGATGCCCCCATCGACGGGACGTGGCGCGAGTCGTCACCGTGGGGTGTGCTCTGGTCGATGCGTCGTGACTCGCAGCCGGATGCGGCGTCGCGCACACGATCGCGCTCGCGCATCGCGCTGACCTTGCTGCGCGGGTCGCGCGTGGTGGATACGGCCACGCTGCGCCTGCGGTCGAGCGCGGTGCCACTCGATACCACCGTGGTGCTTCGCGATGGCGTGGCGGGTGCGTTTGTCCGGCCGAGTGGTGCGCGACGCGTGCCGACCGTGATTGCCCTCCATGGCAGCGAGGGTGGCGACACGGTCACCAACAAGGCGATGGCCACCATGTTTGCCGCACGAGGCTATGCCACGCTTGCACTCAGCTACTACAACAATCAGGCACCGGGCGCGCTGCCTGGTGTGCCGGTCGCGTTCGACAGTCTGCCCATCGGCCTGCTCGATCGCGCTCGCGACTGGCTCGGTGCGCGCCCGGAAGCCGACACCTCGCGGACGGCCTTGTGGGGGGCGTCAAAGGGAGGCGAGTTCGTGATGGTCGCGGCCGCGCGACGACGATGGCCGCGTGCAGTCGTCGGCTGTGTGCCGAGCGACGTGATGTGGGCCGGGTACGGGCGCGCGCCGGCTCCGGGCGAAGTGCTGACTTCGTGGTCCGATGGTGACCGGCGGCTCCCGGCAATTCCCTATGACCGATACGAGGAAGTCTTCCAGGACAAGGGGATCACGCCGCGCACGGTGCACGATCGGAGTCGCGCCGGTGCACCGGATGCGGCGCGTGCGGCGCGCATTCCCATTGAGCAGACGCGCGCGCCACTCTTGCTGCTCGGTGGCGATCGCGACGACGTGTGGGCGTCCGGGCCGATGGTGGCGAGTATCGACAGCACGATGCGCGCCTCCGGCAACCGTGTCGACGTGGAAACCGCACGGTATGCCGACGCAGGGCACGCGATCTGCTCGCGGGGGATCGATCCCGTACCCGACTACGGGGCAGACGATGATCCCGTCGCGATCGCGACGGCACGCGCTGCCGCCGATGCGTGGCGACGCACGGTGGCGTTTCTGGCGCGTACGCTCGGGCCTCGTGCGCGATGATCGCCGCAGGACGTCGCGATATGGGCCGCTCAAGTGCGCACCGGGTACGACTGATCGGCACACGGTCGCCGCTCGGATCGTGCGAGGCAGCGGGGCGTACGCGCGGTGCGCCCCATGGCGCCGCGCCGGGAATGCGCGACATTGGTCGCCATGGCCACCACACACGATGTCCTCGAGCAGCTGCAGGCGGATCTCGCCGACCTCGCACCCGACGGCAGCACGGTCGATCGTCGCCAGTTCGTTTTCTTCTCCCTGATCGCCGCGGCCGCGTCATCGCTGGGCGCTGCCGAAGCGCACGCCTCGCGCAGTGGCGCCGCCGCTCGGCTTGGGGCTGGCGCCGGTCGCTTGCGCGCGCTGCTCCAACAGCCGGCGGCGCCCATCGAACTCGGCAACGGGGAGCCACCGGCCTTCCAGTTCCAACCGCATCCTGGTGGCACGGCGGCGGCGCTCGCACAGCTCGAACGTGAACGCGGTCGAGCGGCATTCGAGCGGCGCGCCTTCACCGTCGAACCGTGGACGGGCCCAGTGCCCACCGACGACGAGGCGATCGCCTTTCTGCCGGCGCATCGACTGGCCGCACTGATTCGCGCGCGACGCCTCACCTCGGTGCGACTGACGGAGATCTATCTCGCGCGGCTCAAGCGACTCGATCCCACACTGCTCTGCGCGGTGACGATTCTCGAAGACAGCGCGCGACGCGAAGCGGCGCAAGCCGACGCAGAGATCGCGGCGGGCAAGTACCGCGGACCGTTGCACGGCTTGCCGTACGGTCTCAAGGATCTCTTTACCACGAAGGGTGTGCGCACCACGTGGGGCGCGCCGGACTTCCAGGAGCGCGTCATCGACGAAGACGCCGAGGTCGTGGTGCGACTGCGCGCGGCCGGCGCGGTGCTCGTGGCCAAGCTGGCGACGGGGCTCTTCGCGCAGAACGATCAGTGGTTCCGCGGACGCACGAACAATCCGTGGAATCTCACGCAGGGCTCGAGCGGGTCATCTGCTGGCCCGGGCAGCGCGACGGCCGCGGCGTGCGTGGCGTTCAGCATCGGCACCGAAACGCAGGGGTCGATCGTGTCGCCGTCGATTCGCTGCGGCATCAGTGCGCTGCGTCCCACCTTCGGGCGCGTGAGCCGACACGGTGGCATGGTGCTCGCGTGGTCGCAGGATCGCGTGGGGCCGATGTGTCGCACTGTGGAAGACTGTGCGATGGTGTTTCATGTCATTCACGGGATCGACGAGAAGGATCCGTCGACGATCACGACACCGTTCCAGTTCCAGCGCGCCGTCGCGCTTGGCGATCTCCGCATCGGCGTCGATCCGAATGCACCCAAGCCACTCGTGGACCGGCTCCGCGAGTTGGGGATGCGACCAAAGGAGATCGGCGCACGCCCGACGGTGGCGGGCGTCGGTGGCGGTGGGCTCAATGTGGAGTACGCCGCGGCGTTCGACTGGTATGTCCAGCGCAAGGCCAAGGAGATCGGGCTCGATCTCAATGCACTGCCTGCACAGCCGGCGCCAACGCCGGCCGCGTCAAACACCAATCCGATGGCGCCCGCCGACTGGAACCCGCGCTTCGTGAACGGCCGCACCGTGAAGGCGTTCGAGTTCCTGCAGAACCAGCGGCGGCGTTACGTGCTGGTGGCCAAGTGGGGCGAGTTCATGAAGGAGCTCGACGCGTTCATTGGTGGACCTACGGCAGACGTAGCGCCAAACGCGCAGACGGGACATCCGTGCGTCGTGCTGCCGTATGCGTTCGACGTGCCGCAGCCGCCTCGCCCGCCGCAGGCGGCGGGTGGCGCGGCGAGCCCCGCGGCACCACCCGCTGCCGGGAGCGCTCCGGCAACCCCGGCGCCGTCGGCTGCGCCACTCAAGCCGCAACCGATCTGCGCGGTGATCACCGGAGCGCTCTACAACGACGATCGCATTCTCTCCATCGCACACCGCTATCAGGCGGTGACCGACTTTCACACGAGACGCCCCGCGCTGTAGCGCGTGCGATCGTCAGAAGCGCATCGCGACGTGCAGTCCGGCACCGCTCGTGCGGGTCGGCAGCAGTGGCGCAACCTGCACGCCCGCCACGCGTGACGCGCGCTGCTGTGCGACGATCATGGTATGGCGACGCTGACTCCGCGCGGCGAGCCACGCGCTCGCCGCGCCGCTGAGCAACGATACCGGCGCCACGTAGCCCGGCGCGTTGCCATCGGTCGCGGCGAGTGTGCCGAAGACCACCGACGCGATGCCGGCGCCAAAGCCGAGCACGCGTCCAGCGGTGCGATGGCCATCCGCGTTCCCGCGTGCATTGATCCAGGCGCTCAGCACGGCGGGGGTCGCCACGGCCGCCGTCCCGATTGCGTACGCACGCTCTGACGAGCCGAACATCTGCGCGACCGGTGCATCGTCGGCCATGTACGGCACCTGAATGCGCGCTGCCTCCGCAAGCGTCAGCCCATGCTGCGTGAGCCAGTGGGCCACCGCGACGTTGCCCGTGAGCTCTGCAACCCAGACGTTGTTGTCTTCCGACGCGATGCGCTGCGCGAGTGCGCCGGCGCCGGAGGCGCGCATGAGATGCGCGACGGCGCAATGCACTCCGGTGGCCCGATCAATGAAGTACGGCACGGCGAGCCCGGCGAAGTCGCGATTCTCCGGAAACTGCCCGCGATCGCGATAGGCCGCGAGCGAATCGAGCAGTCGCGCACGTGCCGCGCGCTGCGCGGGCGCGTACGACGAGACATCGCGTGCACGCAGTTCGCCGAGGACGCTGTCGAAGTGGGCGCGAATGCGCGCCACCTCGGCGGTTCGGGAGAGCGTGAGCGGGGGGCGTGGCGACGAGCGCGTCGCCACCGACGTGAACACGAGGACGGCACCAACCAACCAGACTCGCATGGAGCACCTCCAGTGAGAGGACGACGCGTACGGGTGCGCATTCAGCCACACCCCGGCATGGCCTTCCGGCGTCACTGCCATCGGGCTCGCTCTGGCCCTTTGGTCCCGGCGCTCGCATCGTCCCCGGAGCTGTCTCTCCCTCCCGACCGCCCCTCGACATGCTCCGCCCTGCGCTGCTTCTGGTCCTCCTCTCGGCCACGGCTGGTCTGGCCCAGTCGCCGTCGACTCCCGTGTCGCGCTATGGCGCCCTGACGACGCTCTTCGCCGAGTGGCGCCCGTTTCAGGCGCCGCGCGTGGTGGCCGGCGTGCCCGATTACACGGCGTCCGCGATGGCGCGCCAGCGGGCCGCGTTGCCGAGATGGCAGGCTCGGCTGCGCGCGATCGACACCACCGGGTGGACCATCGCGCAGCAGATCGACTGGCACGTGGTGCGCGCGGAGATGGCGGGGCTCGAGTTCGATCATCGGGTGCTGCGCCCATGGGCGGAGAACCCGGCGTTCTACGTGAGCGTGTTCGCCGACCAGAGCGATCAGCCGCGGCGTGAGGGTCCGTTTGTGGAAGGGTCGGTGGAGCTGTGGAAGTACGCGCGCCCGCTCTCGAGCGCCGCGATGCAGGAGATCACTCCCGGACTCGCCCGCGTGGCACCGCTCTTCCAGCAGGCGCGGCGCAATCTCGTGGGGAATCGGCGTGACCTGTGGCGCTATTCGTCCAATGCGCTCGGCGAGCAGATCGACGCGCTGCAGGGATTGCTCACGGGCATCGACAGCACCGCGCGGTTCGGCACGACGGTACGCGAGGCGCGCGATGCGACACGCCAGTTTGCCGCATGGGTGGCCGAGCGGGCGGCGACCAAGACGGGTCCGTCCGGGATCGGTGAGGCCAACTACGATTGGTATCTCAAGCACGTGCAGCTCGTGCCGCTGACATATGCCCAGGTCAAGGCGCAGCTCGAGCGCGAACTGGCGCGGTCGCACGCCTTCCTCGCCCTCGAGGAGCAGCGGAACGCGGCCCTGCCCGAGCTGGTACCGGTGGCGAGCGACAGCGAGCATGCGGCGCGCTTTCCTGCGGCGGTGACGCGCTACTTCGCGTGGCTCAAGGCACAGCAGGTGCTCGATGTGCGCGACTGGATGGTGCCGGCGCTGCAGGCGCGTGTGGGGCGCTTTCGCGCGGGGCCGCGCGAGTTCTTCACCGAGGTGGACTATCGCGATCCGATGGTGATGCGCACGCACGGCTATCACTGGATCGACATGGAGCGCATCGCGCGCGAGCCGCACGCGAGTCCGATCCGTTCGGCAATCCTGCTCTACAACATCTTCGACACGCGCACCGAGGGGCTCGCGACCGGGTGGGAAGAGATGATGCTGCAGGCGGGGATGTTCGATGCATCGCCGCGCAGTCGGGAGCTCATCTACGTCTTGCTGGCGCAGCGGGCCGCGCGCGCGCTGGGCGAACTGATGATGCATGGCGATCGGGCCCCGGTGACGGACGCGGCCGCGTTTGCGGTGGCGAATACCCCGCGCGGGTGGCTCAAGAGCGGCGGTGGGCTCGTCTGGTTCGAGCAGCATCTCTATCTGCAGCAGCCCGGGTACGGCATCAGCTATGTGATCGGCAAGATCGATCTGGAGCACACGCTGCGTCGGCGGCGGCAGCAGCTTGGGCCGGCGTTCCGCATGGATCAGTTCATGAATGCGGTGGAGGCATCGGGGTTGATTCCGGCGTCGCTGGTGCGGTGGGAGGTGACCGGGGAGCTGCCGGCGGATGTGCGGCGCATGCTGTCACAGTAGTAGATCGGGCAAGGACGTACACTCCCCTGGCGCGCGCGCGGGCGCATAGCGGTCTGTGCTCGACGCGAAGTCTGGCGCGCGGTACGTTCGACACGACGACGCACTCTCGCTGCACCGCGACAACCCGGTCACATCGATGCCCACTCACGCACTGTATCGCGAATGGCCCGCCCCGCCACCGCTCGCCGAGCGCGTGGCGTGCGTGTGGGAGGCGCGGCCGGGGAGTGCGGGCGGCATCGTTCCACCGGACAACTGCGCAGACGTGCTCGTCCATCTCGACGCGGACGATACGATCACGGCGGTGCGCGCCGTTGGTGTCATGTCGCGCCCGCTCGCGGTGCCGCGCGCGGCGCACCGGGTACTCGGCATCCGCTTTCGCCCGGGATGGTGGCGCGCGACGCTCGGGATCTCTGCCGGCGATCTGCGTGATGACGCCGCGGACCTCGCGCAGGTGCAGCGCGCGCTCGCCCGGTCACTGACGTCGGTTGAGCGCGCGCCGCGAGACGCCGCATGGCTCCTGTCGTGCATCGCGCAATGGCCCGTGGAGCCGCCACCGGCGATCATCCGCACGACGCTCGCCGCGATCGACGCTGCGCACGGTGCTGCTCCCATCGATGCCCTCGCGCGCGAGGCGGGGTGCACGCGGCAGCATCTCGGACGCTGCTTCGACGAATGGATCGGCGTGAGTCCCAAACTCGCCAGTCGTGTCGTACGCCTCGAGCACGCGCTCCGCACGCCACCACGATTCGGCTGGAGCGACGTCGCGGCACGATACGGGTACGCCGATCAGAGCCATCTCATTCGCGAAGCGCGCGCACTCCGCGGTACGACCCCCGGCGAACACGCGTAGCGCCACACCCCGTGCGTTGTCGCCACGACACACGCCGTGCGACGTTCCATTTCTTCTATCGAAGGCCGACCGCCCCTGCGATCGTTGGGGATGTCGATGCGTCCGCTCCTCCTGCTCTCGAGCCTGTTCGTTGCCGCTCCACTCGTCACCCTCCGACCTGTCGCCATGTCCTGGACTGCCAACAAAGCCACGGCGGTACTCGTCGTGCCCGCCGTTGAACCAAGCCTTGCCTTCTGGGAGCAGCGCCTGGGTTTCGCGCGCGTGGCCGAGGTGCCACATGAGGGGACGATCGGATTCGCCATCCTCCTGAAAGGGGAGACGGAGATCATGCTGCAGAGTGTCGCGTCGGTGCGTGACGACATGACGGCTGCACTGCGCACCAGCGTCCCCGGCACCAACACGGTGCTGTACATGGACGTCGACGATCTCGACGCGGTCATCAGCGCGCTGGGTGATTACCCGGTTGCGCTCCCGCGACGCACCACGTTCTACGGCGCCGATGAGATCGGCGTGTACGAACCGGGAGGGCACTTCATCGTGTTCGCCAAGCCACCCGCGCGGTAGCATCCGTCGCGGTCTCACACGCGTCAGACTGCGACGCGCGGCGGCATGTCCATCGCTGGTGCAACCGGCGCTCACGCACGGCGTGGGGAGGGTTGATCGGGCGCGGTTCTCCCTCCTCCGCATCGCACTGTCATGCGCGTCGGGCCGGAGCTGATGCATGTCGATGACGTGCCCGTGCGCGAGCATACGCAGCACGACATCGCCCCGTGCATGTCCGGACGCGGCCATCGTCCCCGCCTTCCGCGGCATGGGCGTGCAGCCGCACGTTGCGGTGGTACGCACAGTTGCGGATCTGCAGGCGGGTCGCGACGCGACGCTCGACCGGGCCGTCGCGCAGCTGCTCCAGCGGCGCCCTACCGCACGCACCGTCACACGGAACGCGTCACCGTGAGCCAGGTCAATCGTTCGTCGGCCGATGTGGACGTGCGTACGAGCAGCGAGGGATCGAGTGGGCTCGTCAGCCGCGGCCAGTCCACGATGTTGCGATAGGTCAGGTACACACCGAGCACCGCTTCGACGAATCCACGCTCCCAATTGGCCGACGTGGGATTGACCAGCAGCAACTGTCCACCCGGTCGCAAGGTGCCGGCGAGGGCGTGAATCACGCGACCGGCGAGTTCGTCGGTGAGAAAGGCGCACAGTCCCGGCGCGTAGACCAGATCCGCCGCCGGCGTCGCCGGCCGTGCGCGCCGCCACTCGCCCAGCGGAAGCGCGGCGAGCCGCGCACGGTGCGTTTCGGCGATCGCGAGTGAGGCGGCCGCGTCGCGGTCTGCCGTCACGTGCACGAAATCGATCGATCGACGAAGCTCGGCGCGGACGCGCTGCAGCTCCCGCGCGTACCCCGATGCGATCGCGACCACCTGACAGCGGTCCGCCGCGCGACTGGCGGCCATCACGATCGCCGACGTGATCGTGCCGTGCACGGTACGCATGGCCGCCGCAAAGCCGGACCCGGTGCTCTGGCGATGCAGCTCGACACCGATCGCATCGCCGTAGGGCCGGTGCCAATGCGGCAGCAGCAGATGGTCGATCACGCGCGCGCCCAGCGGAACGCCGCCGTCGCGTCGACGGGCGCTGGCGATGAACGGATCGCGCTCGAGGAGCGCGAACAGGGCGTGTGTACGACTCGCCTGACACGCGGCGCGCCAGGCGGTCGGTGAGCACCGACGACGCACGTGCTCCAACTCGTCGGCCAACCAGCCCAGGAGCACCGCTGGGTCGTTGGGGTCGGTCTCGTGCAGGAACGCATCGAAAACGAACGACACCTCATTGGGTGTCACGCGGTGCCCGGACGCAGGGCCCACGCGGCGCGCCACTGCGCGTCCGCGGACAGCGGTACGCCTGCATCCATCGCATGCTGTGCGTGGCGCGCCGCGCTCCTTGCCACGCGCCACTCCAACGCGCCCCACTCCACATGCTCCGAGATCGTGGTCGACACCGACGCGTGCGGTGGGCGACTCCCGTGCGTCAGCAACGAGAGCGAGACGGCCAGCACACCGAAGACCGGTGAGACGACCGACTCGACCAGGGTGGTCGCGTCGAGCATGAACAGGGTGGACAGGTCGTCCGCACGGGGACAGCGCAGCGCACCGCGATCGCGCGCGGGCGCAGTGCGCAGCAGCGCCTGCGCGACCTGGGCAAGAACGGTGAGCATGCGCTCGGGGTCGTAGTAGAGAAGGAAGCGGGCGACTTCGCTTGCACCGTATGTCAGCACCGCATCGTCGACGGAGACGAGGCGAATCGCCGCTGCGAGTGCGGTGTCGGCATCCGGCACGGGACGCGCTGCATCGTGCAGGGTGCGCAGCAGCCGACGATCGGCCAGCCACGCGGCCCGCTTGGCAAAGAGGTGAAACGCGATGCAGGCGAGTGGATCCTCCCACGGAAGCAGCCGAGTGAACGCCGCCGGGGCCGCGCGTGGCTGCGCGAGCGGGCCGCCGTGTTCGCCCAGCAGTTGCAACGCGTTTGTCCAGCAGCCGGCGTGCCGCGCTTCATCCGCTGCCCAGCAGGCGAGCAGCCCGTGCGCGTCGAGCGCGGAGTGCAGGCGCGACAATCGCGGAAGGACTTCCGCCATGGCGCAGGTGGTCAACGCGGCGCGCGCGGCGATCGCGCGACGGATCGCCTCGGCGTGATCGCGATGCACACGCCGCCAATCGATCGACAGATCGGGATTCCAGTTGCGCTGTTGCTGTGCACGCGCCACGTACCAGCGACTCAGTCCGCGCAAGGCATGCGCCAGCGCGCGCTCACGCTGCGGCGGCTCGAGCAACGCGACCCGCAGGCGAGGTGCCGGGCCGCGTTGCGCGGTCTCGATGCGCAGCCACTCGGCGTCGGCCATGGCCATGGAGATGCGTCACCAGAGGAGGGTGCACTCCACTCGGACGCCGGGTCCTCGCGACCCGATGCCGTGCGGAGCTGTACGCACAGTAGGTGACCGGGCACACGGAAAAGATTGGCAATTCTGCCAACAGCGCGACGCAGCAGGCGGACCGACTCTGACTGGTGACTGGCGGCGCAGATCGCACGGTCTGCGCACAGGTACCACACCTCACCACGGAGCGCGCAATGCGGAGCATGACCAAGTACGACCTGCGCCGGCTGGCAGAACGGGTCGCGGGCTTCCCCGAACTGGACATCGACCTGGTGCCGTCGACCGACGCATCCGGTGCGCTCGAGGCGGTCGAACGTGCGCCCGGCTCACCGGCGCATGCTGACGCGGTGGTGACCATCGCCGGTGACGTGGCAGCGCCCAATCGCAAGCCGATCACGCTGTCGGCGGATCGCCCGATCACGATCCAGAAATTCCACGGCGGATCGCGCACCTACACGCTGGCCGATTGCGACTGCGTCTGCACCTCGGTGGCCGCGTTCGAGAAGTTCTTCCTGCCGTACTACCTGCCACTCATGACGGCCGAGCAGTTCGCGCGGTTCCGCACGGTGATGGACGATCCGGCCGTGTTGTGCGTGGTGCACCTGCCGACGTCCGAGCCGAGCATCGGCGATCTCGCGGGGAGCGACGCGGCGTACCGCGTGGACTTCGCGCCGGACTCCTCGACGTACGTGGTGGCGAGCCGGGACATCCTCTCGCGCGTCGGCCCGCGCTTCACGGTGGCCGACGGCGAATTTGTCGTCGACGATGATGCACTCGTCGCGCTGCCGACTGAAGCACTGGTGGGCTCACGCGAATGACATCGGGCGCGCCGAGGTCACCACGACTCAGCGCGGTGCGAAGCGTGTGCGCAGTCCGTTGGTAATTGCATCGCGCGCGAGGAAGGGCTTGAGGTCTGGCCGGGCGGACGTGTACGCCGCCAACCGGGCCTCGGCCTCTTCCGAGTCGCCGAGCGCGAAGAGCAGATGCGAGGAATCGTACAACAGATCGGTGCGCAACTCGCTGGAGGTGGCAACGCGCCGCTCAGCAGCCTGTAGCTCGACGCGGGCGCGTCGTGCATCGCCGGCCGCAGCGCTGATCGTGGCCGCGACCACGCGACGGTAGATCGCGTTGTATGGATGACCCATGCGCGGACCCACCGAGTCGGGATCGACCTGGGCGAGCGTGTCGACCAGCGCCCACGCCGCGGCCGGATCAGGTGTCGCGCCGAGCCCAGCCGCGTCGAGCAGCATGACCGTCAGCCGACACTCGACGAATCGCCAATCGTCCGGAAACCACGCGCGTCCTCGCGCGCACCAGGATGCGGCGCTGATACGGTCGCCCGAGGAGTGCGACGCTCGCCACGCCCGTCCAATCACCTCATCGGCGTTCTCCAGATACGCATCCGACGCCAGCGCACGTGCCGTCGCCGCCTGCGCCCCCGCATGATCGCCGCGCACCCATCGGGCATAGGCGAGTGATGCCCACGCCCCGGCGAGCCCGGGGTCGATACGAAGCGCCTCGTCGAGATCTGCTTCCCCGCTGCGCAACAGTGCGGTCTCCGGACGGTACGTCTGGATCGCCGTGGCCGCACGCGATCGGATCGCTCCACGCACCCACAGTGCCTCGGCCCGCAGCGCGCGCACCGCACGCGTGGCGGTGTCCGCGCCAAGACGCTGAATGCGCGACAGCGCATGTTCGGCGTGCCCGATGCCGGGCTGGAACGACAACACCCGCGCGGGCCCTGACGTCAGCAGCGCCTGCGCGTACGTCACCCACGCGCGCCGAATCGAGGGCACCGGCCACCGCGGGGCCTCGTCTTCGGCCAACGCGAGCAGCGAGTCGGCATCGGCCAATCGCGCAACAGCATCGATCGATGATGCGCCCGACGCGATCCGCCCCACACGGTCGGCCCCGCGGGAGAGTGCCTGCGCCTGCCAGACGAGCGCGATCGCCCGCTCCGTCGCCCCCTCCACACGCTGCGCGTCACGCAAGTTGGCGATGATCCGCCGCTCGCCGAGCTGGCGGCGCAGCGCGACCGACAACTGCGATGACAGCCGCTCCTCGAGCGTGATCGGATCACCGAGCGGTGCGGTGACCTGTGCGGCGCCCAGCGAGGCTCCGCTCTGCGCGTCGGTCAGCCGCGCAATGACGCGAATTCCATCACCCGTGGAGTCGACCACGCCGCGAATGATCGCCGCGATCGCCGCGCGTCCGTCGGTGCGCGCAAAGGACACCATGCCACGTGCCACCGCGGGTCCCGCGACCTGCACACCGGGCATCTGTCGAAGGTCTCGCGCGACCTGGTCGCCCAATCCATCGGCGACGTGCGCGATGGCGGCGCTCCCCTCCACCGCAAACGGCATCACCGCGATCGAGGTGACATCGGTCGCGAGCGCATCGGCTCGTGCATGGCGATCGCTCACGAGCAGGGCGATGGCGGCGGGCACTCCGACGGCGGATATCCCCGCCAGCAGCCATTGCCGCAGGGCAGGCTTCTTGCGCCCACGATGGGACGCCGCAGGAGCGACTCCAGGGTTCGAGCCGTTCGCGCGCGCGACGGCCTCGACGACGGGTCCCGCAGCGTGCAGCGCGGTGTCGCGTGCGGCGATCGGTGCGCTACTGATGCGACCGGGCTGCGTCAGCAACGCGAGCGCCGCACCGGACTCCCCGCAGCGGGCGAGCGCGGTCGCCGCGTCGCCAGTCGCCGCCGAGCTGCCGGCATCCAGTCGCGCGAGCTGCACGAGGCGCCGCGCGGCCTCTGCAGGATCCCCCGAGGCATCGGCCTCTCGCGCCGCCGCACGCAGCACGGTGGCGTGGCACTCCGCCAGCATCCGCCGTTCGCCGTCGGCCCACTGCTCGAACTCCACCGCGTCGCGGACAAACCACGCGCCGAGAAACGGTCCGGTGTAGATCGCGGCCGCGGTGGCCCAGTCCTTCGCGGCCACTGCGGCGAG
>JALOPS010000348.1 GCA_025453745.1 Gemmatimonadaceae bacterium | reverse complement strand
CGCTGTGTGCGCATTGACACGTGCATGTCATGCGGCCGTGACGCACGACGCCCAAGCTCCGCTGTATGCGATTGCGTCTGGCGGCGATCTGTGTGTGCGTCAGCGGTGCTGCGGCAGTTCCCCCGCCGACGACGTCGAATCTCTCCGTGGGTGATGGCGAGTCGCTGTTTGTTGCGCGGTACGGTCCGCGCGACGGCGAACCGGTGCTGATTCTCCCCGGGCCCGTCGGCTCCGATGCGGCGCACGCGAAGGTCGCCGAACGTCTGGCGGCGCGCGGTCGACATGTCGTCGTGATGGACCCACTCGGGATGGGTCGCTCTGCGCGGCCGCGCGGCGCTGACTACTCGCTCGCGGCGCAGTCCGAGCGCATCGCCCGCGCGAGCGCCCGACTCGGGATGACCAGGGTGACCGTGGTTGCGCAGGGCGTCAGCGCCTCCATCGCGTGGTTCCTCGCGGCACGGCATCCATCGCTCATCGACGGGATCGTGTCGATCGAGGGCGGGATCGTGGAGCAGCAAGGGACGCCCGGGTTGTCACGCACGCGCGCGCTGGCGCCGCTCGCGCGCACGCCGATCGGTCGCATGATCGCGCGACGGCGGTTTCACCGGGCGCTCGTCGACGCGAGTCACGACGGCGCATGGGTCACCGACAGCGTGGTCGATCGCTATCTCGCGCCAATGCTCCACGATCTGCCGGGCACGCTGGCCGTGCTCGACCGGATGCAGCGCACGGCGCCCGACTCGACACGGCGCGTGCTGCCCGCTGTTCGTGCACCGGTCACGCTCCTCCTCGGACGGGACCGTCGCGGCGAGGCGGGGGCCGTGCGCGCCGACGAAGTCGCGGCCTTGGCCGCGCTGGTGCACGCGCGTGTGGATACGGTCGATCGTTCCGGCCCGCACATTCAGCAGGAGCGACCCGATGCCGTCGTGGCAGCGGTCGACGCGCTGCCACGACGCGCGCTTACAGCAGATCGCTCACCGGATTGAGGTCGCGCTCCGCAAACCGCTCCGGCCGGAGCGGTCGCGCGTCGATCGTGCGAATGCGGCCGTCGAGGATCTGCTCGGCGACGAGCTCCCCGAGGATCGGCGAGTGCATCACCCCGTGCCCCGACGACCCATTCGCGAGCACGAGATTGGGAGAGCCCGGCGTCGCACCGAGGATCACCGTCTTGTCTGGCGACATCTCGTAGAAGCCCGCCCAGTGTGCTCCCTCGTCGAGTCGTGACGAGGCCAGCTCGGGCACGCGCGCGCGCGCCTTCGCCCAGACGCTGTCCACCCACGAGGGATCCACACTCAGCTCGTCGCCGTCGCTGTCGCTGTCGATCGGCCAGTTGAGCAGCGCGCGTCCGTCGCGTACACGGAGATGAAACGCGTCGCGCGTCCAGATGGTCATCGGGAAGTCGTCGGTCAACGTGCGCAGGGGCGCGGTGACGGCGATCTGGCGTCGCGCCGCATGCACGGGGAGGGTGAATCCGGCCAGCGCGGCCACGCGCGCCGCCCACGGCCCGGTGGCGTTCACCACGTGATCGACCGCCCACGTCTCATGGTCGGTGTGGACGCTGATGATCCGCCCGTCGGCGCCGCGATCGAACGCGCGCACCCGCTCGCCCCACGTCACGCGCACGCCAAGCCGGATCGCATCGGTCAGATACCCCCGGAGGATCTCGAGCGGGCGCAGCGTCCCGTCGGTCGGGCACCACGCGGCGCCCACGACGCCGTCGAGGGAGACATGCGGATTCACGCCGGCTGCCTCGTCGACGGTCAACTCTCTCGCTTCGAGCAGCCCTTCGGCGTGCTGGACCGCGCGCGCCGCGCGAAACGCGGCCATGGCCGCCACGTCGTGGGCAAGAAAGAGATACCCCACCGATCGCGCTCGTGGGTCAGCGCCCACCTCGTCGGCAAAACGGGCGAGCTTGGCGCGCGCGAGCAGCGAGAGCCGGACATTGACGCTGGTCGAGAATTGCGCACGAAAACCGCCCGTCGCGCGCCCCGTGCTGCCTGCGCCGGGTCCTGAGGCCGCGTCGAGAATCACGACATCGCGCAACCCGCGCTTGGCGAGGTGCCAGGCCACGGATGCGCCGATGATGCCGCCACCTATCACGAGGGTCGAAGCGCGTCGCGTCATGCCGGGCAGAGTGCAGGGAGCCAGCGGTGATCAATACCACACCACGCGTGAGGGATATCACATCGTGCGAGTCGCGTCGGTGTCGTACATCACATATTCTGCCGGTTGCCCCCACCGTGCGTCCATGCCGATCGTGACTTTCTCCCGCCTGCTCCTCCTCCCGGCACTGATCGCCGGGTGGTGCACTGCCACCCACGCGCAGCCTCGCGCCGAGCGCCGCGGGTCGGGCACGGCGGTGCTGCGCGACTTCCGGTTTGTCGCGGGCGATACGCTCTCCGAATTGCGCGTCCACTACGTCGCGCTCGGGCAGCCGCGTCGTGACAGTCGGGGCACGGTGCGAAACGCGGTGCTGGTCCTGCACGGCACGGGCGGTGCGGGGCAGGGGTTTCTCTCCCGCAACTTCGCCGGTGAGCTCTTCGGTCCCGGCAAACTGCTCGATACCGCGCGCTTCTACGTCATCCTCCCCGACGGGATCGGCCACGGCAAGTCGAGCAAGCCGAGCGACGGCCGTCGCGCACGCTTCCCACGGTACACGTACGACGACATGGTCGCGGCGCAGCATCGTCTGCTCACGGAGCATCTGGGCGTCGATCACCTGCGACTGATCATGGGCACCTCGATGGGGTGCATGCACGCGTGGGTGTGGGGCTACACGCACGCGAACTTCGCCGACGGGCTCGTGCCGCTGGCCTGCCTGCCCACTCAGATCGCCGGGCGCAATCGCATGCTGCGCACGATGCTCATGGACAACATCCGGACGGATCCGGCGTGGAAGGGCGGCGAATACGGTGAACCACCGCCGGGTCTCCGGGCCGCGCTCGAGATCCTGTTCATCATGTCGAGCGCGCCGCTCGTGCAGCAGGCACAGGCGCCCACGCGCGATGCGGCGGACAGCGTGATCCGCACCTATCTCGATCAGCGCATGCGCGCGACGGACGCGAACGACCTGCTCTATGCGATGGACGCGTCGCGCGATTACGACCCGTCGCCCCATCTCGAGCGCATCACGACGCCGGTCCTCTTCATCAATTCGCACGACGATCTGCTCAACCCGCCGGAGCTCGGACTCGCCGAGCGGCTCACCGCGCGGCTGCCGCGCGCCCGCTTCGTGAACCTTCCCATCTCACCTGCCACGCGCGGACACGGGACCCATTCGCTGCCGGCGATCTGGGGCGGCTACCTGGCGGAGTTTCTCAAGGACCTGCCGGAGCGCTGAGCGGCTCAACTTGCCGACGGAGGGCGCCGATACCCGGAAGGCATATGACTCGTGCCCCGACGTCTGCCATGAACACCGCGCTCGGTGCGGTCGATGGCTTGCTGCCCGGGTTGCTCTTCGAGTGGGAGCACGGGCCACAGTGGTGCGGCTTCCGCTGGCTCGGAGAGAACGCCGCCGAGACCTGCGGCGTATCGCGCGACACATTGCTTGCGGGATGGGATGCGCTGCCGCTCCACACGGTGGATCGGGTGGCGTTTGCGGCCTGTCTGGACCAGGCGGTGGCCGCGGAAGCTGAGTGGACCTTTCGCGGGCGATTCCTCTCGGCCGACGGGACCGAGCGGTGGTGGCGGGCGAATGCGCGCTTCGTGCGGCGCACGGACACGGGGACGTGCTTCGTCGGTCAGCTCTTTGATATCGACGCCGATGTACGGCGTGCGGAAGACGCGGCGCGAGAGACCGAGCGACTGCGCCGCGCGATCGCGCGAAGCGAGGAGCGCTTCGAGCTGGCGATCGGTGCCTCCAACGAAGGCGTCTTCGACTGGGATGTGTCGACGGGTGAGGTGTACTATTCGCCCGCGGTCGGACGCATCCTCGGCGCGACATCCGATACGCTCCCCCGGTCGCTCCGGGGCTGGCGTCGCAGGCTGGATCGACGCGCCGGCCGGGACTTCGCCGAGTCGCTGCTCGCGCATTTTCGCAGCCGCGCCTCGCGCTTCGGCACGGTGGTCAGCGCAGTGCAGCCCAACGGCGCCCGCGTGTCCGCCGAAGTGAATGCGCGCATTCTGTATGATCGGTCGGGGCGTCCGCGCCGTGTCGTCGGCACTGTCGGCGATGTCTCCGCGCGCCTGGAGTCGGAGCGCAGTCTCATCGCGGCGATGGATGAGGCGGAGGCGGCGAACCGGTCGAAGTCCGAGTTTCTCGCGCGCATGAGCCACGAGCTGCGCACGCCGCTGAACAGCATCATCGGCTTTTCGCGTCTGCTCACCCGGCGCGTCG
>JALOPS010000068.1 GCA_025453745.1 Gemmatimonadaceae bacterium | reverse complement strand
TGCAACGCCCAGCGAGCACGCGTACGCCGCGAGTGGCCACGGCTGATCCTGACTGTGCAGGCTGGCGATCGTCGTGGTGATCCCCGGCCGAAGGAAGTTCTCCGGCGCCGGCGTGTCACGCAGCGTGTTGGTGTGCGCGTGCAGATCGATGAAGCCCGGTGCGATCACCAGGTCACTCACATCGATGACGCGACGCGCACCGGACGGCGCCAGCAGGCCAGGTGCCGCAACGCGCACGATGCGATCGCCGACGATGGCCACGTCGGCGCGACGCCCAGCCGCCCCGGTGCCGTCGACCACCGTGCCGCCACGCAGCAGCAGGTCGCACGCCGGTGACGGGCGCTGCGCGTACGCACACTGGAGCGGCGCGCCGATCATCAGTGCGATCGTTGCGCCGAATCGGGCGACCTTCGCCCGCACCCCGTCACGGGGTTCTCGCGGGGCGGTACCGGTGACTTCGCCTCGAGTCTTGACCATGACCTACGTTACGCGCACGCGTGCGATGTGGCATCCTCCCTCCATGACCGACCGCCGCATCGACCGCATCGCCGCCCATATCGCCCGGTTCGTGGTCTGTCGCGCCACTTGGCGCGCGACCCGCCGCGTCGCGCACCCCGTCGCACTGTCGACCGCCCTCGGCCTCAGTGCGCTGACCACGCCCGGGGCACGTGCCCAGGCGCCCGCTCCACATCGTGCCGAAGAGCGCGCGATCCTCGGCGAGATCGTTGCCATCAACTCGTCGAGCGGCACCGCGGGCGTCGCACGCCTCGCCCGCACGATCGCCGCACGCCTTCGCGCGGCTGGCTTTCCCGCCGCCGACGTGCAACTGCTCGGCCCCACGCCGGAGCTCACCGCACTCGTTGTCCGCTATCGCGGGCGCACGCCGAGTACGCGCCCGCTGCTGCTCATGGCACATCTCGACGTGGTGCCTGCGCTGCGTGTGGACTGGACGACCGATCCGTTCGCCTTCGTGGAGCGCGACGGCTGGTACTACGGTCGCGGGGTGGAAGACAACAAGGCTGGTGTCGCAGCGATCGTTGCCACGTTCGTGCGCTGGCAACGTGCTGGGTGGCGCCCCGATCGTGATCTCTTCGCCGTGCTTTCGGCGGACGAGGAAACGAATGGTGCGTCGATCCGTTGGCTGCTCGACAGTGTCCCCGCACTCAAGACGGCGGAGTTCGCACTCAACACGGACGCCGGCGGCGTGGCACTCGAGCAGCGGCGCCCGATCGGCGTCACGATCCAGGCAAGCGAGAAGGTCTTCGCCAACTTCCGGCTCGAGGCGACCAACGCCGGTGGACACAGCTCTGTCCCGCGTGCGGACAATGCGATCTACGATCTGGCCGCCGCGCTCTCGCGTGTGGGCGCATATCGCTTTCCGGCCCGCCTCAATGAAGTGTCGACCGCTTTCTTCCGCGAAGCGGCGGCGTTGCAGGACTCGACGATCGGCCCGCTCATGCGCGCGGTAGGTGCACAGCCAACCGACAGCATCGCGCTCGAGCGCCTCGCCGCTCGCAACGACTACTACAGCTCCGTCATGCGTACCACCTGCGTGGCCACGCGTCTCTCCGGCGGACACGCGGACAACGCGCTCCCCCAACGTGCTGCGGCACTGGTGAATTGCCGCATGCTGCCCGACGACCCACCAGACTCCGTGCGCGCCGCGCTGCAGCGCCTTGCAGGCGACCGCGTGCGCGTGACCTCCGCGTGGGACGCGGTGCCGAGTCCACCGTCGCCCTTGCGCACCGACGTGATGCAGGCCGTGCGCGGCATTGCACGCGAGCAGTTCGGTGGCGCGCCGGTGATCCCGGAGATGTCGACGGGTGCGACGGACGGGCTCTTCACGCGTAATGCCGGCATTCCGACGTATGGTGTGGGCATGCTCGCCTCCGAGCAGTCGGCGCCGTCACGCGCACATGGGCGCGACGAACGCATTGGGGTCGAGGCGTTTCATGCCGCCGTGCGTACATGGGAGACGCTCGTGCAACGACTCGCGGCGTCGGCTCCTGTGCCTTGATGACGTGTGTTGTGCGGGGCGCCGCGGGTGCCTTCGTGTGTTGAGCGGAGCACCGCGCGGGGCTTCGTGTGTTGAGCGGAGCGCCGCGGGTGCTGTCGTGTGTTGAGCGGAGCGTTCGCGCAGCGAACGCGCAGTCGAAACACCGCCGGACGGGCGCGGAGCGCCCGTTCCGGGCACCGGTCGCGGTGCGAGCCCGCTCGCGAATGGCGCTTCCCTCGCCTCGCCGCTGCGCGGCTCGCTCGGGATGACCGCGCCATCGCGGGGTCCTTCGACTCGGACGCTCCGCGTCCTCGCTCAGGACACCCCCGCCGTGTGTTGAGCGGAGCGTTCGCGCAGCGAACGCGCAGTCGAAACACCGCCCGACGCTCGCGCAGCGAGCGTTCGGGGCACCAGTTGCGGTGCAAGCCCGCTCGCGAATGGCGCTCCGCGCCATCGCGGGGTCCTTCGACTCGGACGCTCCGCGTCCTCGCTCAGGACACGACGTTGCTCACCACGGCGCCAACGGGTAGCGCTCCAGCGTCCCCACGCGCCACCGACGCTCGGCATCACGCACCAACCCCACGATCCACGCCTGCTGACAGTGCTCCCCGCATGTCCGCGCGATGATCATGGTCGCCGAGTCACCGCGTACGACCGGCGCGGTCCGCTCGACGATCCCCGCCGTCCCCGGATACCGCGCGTACCACGCGCGCCACGCATCCGGATGCTCGCGGAAGTGCCGCGCGAGCAACGTGGGCGTCACCGCGGTCACCGGAAGTTCAAGCGCAGCAGCCGGCACCGCGCTCAGCATGAACCCTTCAGGCAACGTATCGCGCAACGCCAGCGCCTGCGCAGCCGGCCCGACATACAGCGTAAGCCCACTCCCCTGCTCACGCTGCAGGAACAGCGCGCGCAGCGCCACCGCCTCGACCTCCACGGCGACACGGTCGCTCGGCTGCGCGTTCGCCCAACGCACACCCACGAGCGACACCACGACGCCGAGCATCACCGCCGCACTACGGCACCCGCGCGCTGCGCTCGGAGATGCCCACCGCCATGAACGTCCCCACCGCAGCAACATCCGGACGCGTGAGATTGGCCACATTGCCGCGGAAGTTCGCCGGTGGCGCCGAAAAGGGCGACCCGTCGCCCAGCATCTGCTCGTTGAGCGCCGTCAGATATCGGAACGTTTGCCGCGACAAGGCGAGCTGCCGCACCGTCACCATCTGCCCCGGATTCACCCGACGGAGCTCGTACGGCTGCAGCTCCCCCGTACGCACGCCTTCAATGAACTCATCGGAGATGATCACGCGCTGCCGGAACGTGGTGTCGGGTGAGAGCAGACGTACCCCATCGACGACCTGGTCCCACGCGTAGAAGTTGGGCCCCAGGGGATCACGAAGCGCGATGGTCGCGCGCACGCCGTCCACGGACGGATTCGCTCTCGGCCTCGGCGCGAAGTACAGCGTATCGATGGGCACGATCACGCGCGGCAACGAGTCCGTTCCCTCGTACCGATCGCCGCGCCACTCGATCTGCAGCGTATAGACACCACCGGCGCGCGCAATGAGACTGTCCGTCTCGTAGTGCCCAGGTCGTGTGGCACTCTCCCGGAAGAGCACCGTGCGCCCGCGCTCGTCGCGCACGCGCACCGTCGCCCCGCGCGCCGGCGGCAGCGCCTCATTGCGGAAGTACGGGGCCGTGGTGCTCAGCACGAACACCTGGCGCGACATCGCCGGTGCCTCACGCACCGCCTCGAGCCGCGCTTCCACCGCGAGCAGCTCGGGCCCGGGGTCGACGGAGATGCCCACCACGCGCTCGCACGCAGCGAGCATCATCAGACCACCAACGGTGACCGCAGCGCGCGCCGCCCGATGTCGCGCGAGACCGCGGCCCACACCTCGCCCGCCCTGACGCTCAGAAACGAAAGACATAGTTGATGCTCGGAATGATGCCGAAGATCGAGGTCTGCACGGCCTCGGTGGTGTACGTCGTGTTCTGGTCGAAGCGCGCGCGCAGCGATTGGGCGTTGAACCGGTTGTACGCGTTGAGCACGCCGAACTGCAGCTCCCCGCGTCGCAGCGTGCGCGTCAGGTTGAGATCGAGCCGGTGATACAACGGCAGTCGCGCCGCATTGCGTGGCCCGTAGAGCGGCAAGACGAATCCATCCATCATGAAGCGCGACTGCGGTAGCGTGATCGGCAGCCCCGTCGCCAGCGAGAAGGTCGAGCCCAGTACCCACTTCTGGTTCAGGTCGCGCAGCCCGGCAATGGACAGGTTGTGCGTCTTGTCGAACGGGGTCGGATACCAGCGCCCGTCGTTCACGCCACCACCGCGCGTGGCGCCGGCGTTGCGCGGCACGGGGAATCGTTGCTCGGACCGCCCCAATGTGTAACTCACCCAACCGCGGGTGCGCCCCCGCGTACGCCGCACGAAGAGCTCGAGCCCGTACGCGCGCCCCACCCCTTGTACCAGCGCCGTCTCGAGCCGGTTGTTGAGCGCGATGTCGGACCCTTCCAGATAGTCGACCACGTTGCGCGCACGCTTGTAGTACGACTCGGCCGTGAACTCGTACTCGCGCCACTGGCCGCTGTACCCTATCGCCGCCTGATCGGCCGTCTGCGGCCGGATGTACTGCCCGACCGGCTCCCAGATGTCGAGCGGCGTGGGCGCATTGCTGTTGGAGACGAGCTGCACGAACTGCTGTGTGCGCGCGTAGCTCGCCTTGAGACTGTGTTGCGGCGTGAGCGACACACGCAGCGAGGCACGAGGCTCCCAGCCGCCGTAGCGCGCGATCGACTCGCCCGCACCGACCGACGCACTGTCGACGAGCCGGCCAGGTTCATAGCGTTGCAGCGTATTGTTGAAGCGCACCGGCGCATCGTTCTCGTAGAAGTAGCGCGTGCCGCGGCCGATTCGGTCGAAGCCTGCCCATCGCACGCCATAGCGCACCGCGAGGCGCGCGCCCAGCTCCGCCTCGTGCCCGAGGTACAGTGCACCCATGTAGCCGTGGCGCGTCTCGATACTCCGGCGACGGACCTTCGTCGTGTCTGCGCCTCTTGGCCCCACCGTGCCGGGACTGAAGCGATGATCGATCAGCTCGCCGCCGAACTCGAGCCGTTGCGTGTTCGAGAGCTGCAGCGACTCATCCACGCGGACGCTGGCGCTGCCGATGGTCGCGTTGAACTTCGCCGACTCGATCGCCGCAAAGGTGAAGCGGATCAGGTAGTCGTACTCACTCACTGTCGCCGACACCTTGCTGAAGAGCCGATTGGCAAACGCCTGGTTCCAGCGCAGCGTGGCCGAGACGTTGCCCCACCCTGCGCCAAAGCGCTGCGCGGCCTGGTTGAAGTTGTCGCGCCCTGCATAGCCGGAGAGCATCAGCGACCCGGTCTGGCCGAGCCGCAGACTGGCCTTTGCGTTCACATCGTAGAAGTAGGCGCGGCTCTGCCGCACGTTGCTGTCGCTCGCCAACGCAGTGAACAGATCCGCGTACGACCGTCGCGCGGCGAGCATCCACGAGCCGCGCTGCTTGGCGATCAGCGGCCCTTCCACGATTGCTCGGCTGGAGAGCAGCCCGATCGAGGCTTTGCCCTCGAACTCGTTGGCATTGCCTTCGCGCTGCCGGACGTCCACCACCGAGGAGAGCCGCCCGCCGAACTTGACGGGGATCGCGCCTTTGTAGAGCGTGACGTCGTCGATCGCGTCGGCATTGAAGGTGGAAATGAAGCCGAGGATGTGCGACGGGCTGTAGACCGTGGCTTCGTCGAGTTGCACGAGGTTCTGATCGGCGCCGCCGCCACGCACCACGATTGCCGTGGTGGCGTCGCTTGCGGTGGTGACGCCGGGCAGCATCGTCAGCGTGCGTATGGGGTCCACCTCACCGAGCAGTGGCGGCATCAGGCGTGTGGCGGCCAGGTCGAGGCGGACGACGCTCATGTCGGGCGTCTTGGGGTCCAGGTCCGGCCGATCGTCGGACTTGGCCGCTTGCACGCGGACTTCGGAGAGCACCACCGATCGCGTGCGGAGCACGAGATCGAGCGTGAGCGAACGGTCCACCGTGACCGTGGTATCGAGCGGTGCAAAGCCGAGCGCGCGCACGCCGATGGTGTGTTGCCCGGCGGGCAGTTGCAGCGAGTAGAATCCCTCTTCGTTCGCGGTCTTGGGCGTGGCGTCGCCGGCGACCATGATGGTGGCGCGGCGTACCACTTCGTCGGACGCTGCCGTGCGAATGGTGCCCGAGACGCGCAGGCGCGGTCCCGTGGGCGCGGCGTCCGATCGCGCACTGCCGGCGCGTCGCACGAGAACGATCTGCCCGGACGGGCCGATGCGCGCGGTGAGCGGCGTGCGCTCGAGCGCTTGCACGAGTGCGACTCGGGCCGTGACGCGGGAGACGATGAGCGTGATCGGCGCATCGAGTCCCGGGAGCGCTCGATCAGCAGCGAAGCCCACGCCTGCCTGTCGAGCGATCTCTGCGAGGACACCACTCAAGGGGCGCGATGTCATCGCCACCGAGACGAGCGTGGCCAGCGGACCGCGTGTGGTCGGCAGTGAATCGAGCGCGACAAACGGAGTGCGCTCGCCGGATGGCGGCGACTGCGCGTGAAGCGTGCCCGAGAGGCACAACAATGAGCAAAGAATGCGACGTCGCATGTGTGACGGACAGGGTGATGATCTCGTGTGAACGACGCGCATGACACGTGACGGGCCGCATTCCCCTCCCACAAGAACGCACGCCGACTGACCGGGCGTGATGAAGTGCGGCGCGGTGGGACGAGCCGGCGTGAGCCTCGTACCTCGCACTTCGTGGCGTACCATGCGCACCGCACGGCACGGTTGACGGATCACCACGCAACGGCGAGATATGCGCGATGTTCATGTCTCTCCGGCGCATCCCGATCGTGTCGTGTCGCCGAACCTTCGCGCAGCACGGTGTCATCGTCGGCCTGATGTTGCTCTGCACCGTTTCGCCGGCCGGCGCACAGCGGCGCGCGCTCGAGGCCACCGGCCCCACGTTTGGCTTTGCCCTGGGTTTCTCGCGCGCGGTGCTGCGCACTTCCCCGACGTCGACGTGGACCGGCGTCGACGTCGCGTTTGCATGGCGCGCGGGGTATCAGGTGAGCGATCGCGTATCGCTGCTTCTCGTTGGCAGCGGCGCCACGTATCGCCACACTGGTCCGGGTCGTGCCCGTCGCCGCGGCTTCGAGACGCTCATGCCGATGGTCGAGTATCGCGTGGACGATCGGCTCCGCCTGTCGGCCGGCGGCGGGTTGCAGCTCGACGCGCCGGTCTTCTTCGACGTGCGCCCCTCGCAACCCGACGAGACGCGCTACTCGGTGGGCCTCGGTGGCGCGCTTGCCGCGAGCTACGCCGTCGTCACCGGCGACGCGGTCGACCTCGACCTGCACACACGGTGGAACATCGGCCGCGTGGCGGTGCCGCATGGCACGCTTCGCGGCAACGCGCTCAGTATGCTGCTCGGGGTACGTCGCTGACGCTAGTCGTCGACTATCCAAGCGACTCCACGCGGGCACGCAACGCCTTGAGACTCCGCGCCAGCGAGTTCTCCACGCTCTTGACCGTGATGCCGAGCACGTCGGCGATCTCCGCGTAGCTCAATTCGTCACGCCAGCGCAAGTGCATCGCGAGGCGTGCGCGCTCAGGGAGTGCGGCGAGCGCACTCGCCACCGTCGCGGTGCGCTCGGTGGTGTCGAGCAGTTCATCGGGGCGCGGCGGCGGTGCGTGCAGATGCCGCACGGAGTCCGCGCCTTCCTCGTCGGCCCAGTCGTGCTCCACCGCGTCTCGGCGACGCACATTGAGCGCACGATTGCGTGCGGCGGTGAACAGGTACGCGCGCACGCTCCCACGCAGCTCCCACTGTTCGCGCTTCTGCCAGAGATCGAAGAAGAGCTCCTGCGCGAGCTCCTCCGCGCGTGGGTCGCCCACGTATCGCGCGGCAAACGCGACCACCGGCGCGTACATCTCGCGAAAGAGCCGCTCGAACGCGTGACGGTCGCCCGCACGGATCTGCGCGACGAGCGCCGCACCGTCCGTACGCAGCGGCGGCGGCGCGTCATGCATGGCGTCCGTCGCTGGTCGAAGCCGTGTGGGACGAGGTGGTGCGACGCATGCCGGAGCATACGAGACAACCACTGCCGGTGCTTCAGGGAGCTCAATGAGGGGCGTCATGCCGCCCCTCGTTGGCCGTGCCACCCTACCAGGGAAGCACCGTACCCACAGACTGCGAGACGAGGAGCATCATCGCGGCCAGCGCCAGCGCGAGCACGGACCAGAGCGACTGCCGGGAGGAGCTTGAAGAGGACTGCAGTTCCATGAGTATTGCCAAGTCGAAGAGAGACCGGGACTTCGGAGACGCGAGTCACTATGGTCGATACCCATTGGCGGTTTCGCTTTGTCACGACCATTCGTTGCAGCATTCCGACCGTTTGTCCCAGACTGGTACGTGTCACCCCCATTGCGGTCTCCATCGTCACGGGCGCGGCACGTGATGGACCGACCCGCGCACAATCGGCGCCCAGACCCGATGGTCCATGCCGCTCGCTGCGGCCCGCACTACCGGGTCTCCACCGTGATGGTGTCGCCAGCGCGGGCGAGCCGCACGTCGAGTGCGACCTCGAGCGTGGCGAGCAGTTCATCCAGCGATTGCCTCGGCAGCCGTGCGCTCACCCGACGTCCCGCGACGGACGGCGCGATCACGAAGCGCACCGCGTACCATCGACCGACTTCGTCGAGTGCCACGTCGAGGGGCGTATCGTCAAACAGCAGTTCGCCGCGCATCCACGCCGTCGCCGCGGCCGCATCGCTCGTCACACGCACCGCACCGGTGGCGGCAATCGCGCCGCGCTGGCCGGCCGTGAGGCGCGCGCTGCGCGCGGCAGTCGGCGCACGTGACGTATCGCGCAGATCGACGATCCCCTCTTCGACTGCGACATCGACGAACGGGCGATCAGGCCAACTGCGCACGACGAACCTGGTGCCGACATCCGTCGCCACGGCGTGCCGCGTTCGCACGCGAAATGGCGTGGCATCATCGTGCACCACGTCGAAGTACCCTTCGCCGTCGAGCTGCACGTCGCGCGTGCCGCGACCGAACCGTCGCGACCATTGCGCACGACTCCCTGCAGCGAGCACCAACCGACTGCCGTCAGGCAGCGTGACGCGGGCCTCGCGGCCGCGCGGGGCCTCGAGCGTTTCCATGCCGCGGGTGCGGGCGAGCACGAGCCCCGTCACGGCGATCACGGCCACTGCGGCCGCGCGCCATCTCCATGCGTTCACGCGCGTCGCACGACGGGCGCGAGCGATCGGGATCACGACCGGGGCATCCATGCGCGCGCTGAGCGCACGCCATGCCGCATCCACATCGGGCGTCGGCCCAGCCGCGAGCGCCGCCCGCACCTCCCCGATCAAGGGGTCAGAGTCCTTGAACGGGAGGGGGTTCAAGGGGTCAGAGTCCTTGAACTCGCCAGCGCCTTTGGGGCCAGAGTCCCCTAGGGGACCCGCCTTCAAGGGGTCAGAGTCCTTGAACGCGCCGGCGTTCAAGGACTCTGACCCCTTGAACGCGTCGTGCGGCGGCTGGGGGTCGTCGGGTATCATGCGGTCGGGAGCGAGTTGGCCCCATGACACGCGAGATCGCGCCGTACCCCTCACCCGCCGGGGGACGTCCCATGGACATCGAGCACGAGCTGGTCGTCGACGCGCCGGTGGAGCGCGTGTTCGCCGAGTTTGCCACCGCCGAGGGGCTCGCGAGCTGGTGGACGCTCACGTCGAGCATCGAGCCCAGGCTCGGCGGGCGGACCACGTTCGACTTCGGCGCGCCGTATCACTGGGCCGGCGTCATTCGCGCGTTCGATCCGCCCTTTGCGATCGAATGGGAGATGACCGAGACCGACCCTATGCCCGACTGGCGCGGCACGCGCGTGGGGGCGCTGCTCACGCGCGAGGGGGAGCGCACGCGAGTGCACTTCCATCATCGCGGCTGGGCGAGTGCGACGCAGCATGCGCGCGTGTCGAGCTTCTGCTGGGCGATGTACCTGCGGTTGCTCGCGCGGCACTGCGTGACAGGGGAGGTGGTGGCGTACGAGCGGCGGAATGAGCTCGTGTGAGGGCGGTGATGGGTCGGCGCGCGCGACGCGTGCTCCTTCTCGCCGACCGTCGTGACGCCCAACAAAACAGGGACCAGCCGCGCGGCTGGCCCCTTGGAATGAGCGGCTCGGGTCAGACGTGACGACGGCGCCGAGCAAAGACGCCGATCGCGAACACGCCAACGGCCATCAACGCATTCACCTCCGGCTCGGGCACCACCGTCGTCGCGGCGCGTGCGATGACTTGGCGGCCGCTCTGGGCCGTGAAGTTCGCCCCAAACACGGTCGTCCCCATGGTGATGCCCGCCGAGGGACTGCCTCCGCACAGCGGGCCGGCGGTGAAGCAGATGTAGTTGATACCGCTGCCTATCCCCGGGTTCTGCGCCGCCCAGATCCCGGAGCCGCTGAAGTCGAACACCAAGTCCGCCGCCGACGCGACAATGCCCTGCGTCTGCAAGATGCCGGTGTTGAGATTCGTGATTGTGAACTGACCGCCCGGATTGGGCGCGAGCAGAATGGAGAACGACAGGATGTCGCCGACGCCGAGGGTGCCGAGCGCGCCATTCGTCGTGATCTGCCCCGAGGCGGTTCCTGCGCCGATGTTCAGGTTGAGATTGTAGGTGATCTGCGCGTTGAGCTGGACGCTGGCCAGCAGCGTGACGCCGGCGACGACGGACTTGAGCAGACTGAACTTGGGGGCGCGCATAGGCCACACTCGGGTGGAGGGGGAATCACGGATCTCGCGAGAACAATTGGCAACTACTGGACCAACCGCACGTCTCGCTGACTGAGTGCGATCGCGCAGTTGTCCACCCCGAGGCGGCAGCGACCGAGCGCTCGAGGACATGGTCGCATATCGCGCCCACGCCACACGCCATGTGGTGCGACCTCGACGATCCCCCGCAGGACACCCACCAGATCGAGACCGCTCCGGGCGCTCGATCTGGGCTGTCTTCAACGCGTTGTGGAGTGCCAGCCATGTGACGGTCCAGAAAGACCGCCGCGGCCGGCTCGCACGCGGGGCCGTCCAGCTGTGCAATCGACGGGCACGTCCGCTGATTCCGCCACATGCCTTCGGTCACGCGCAGGGCGTGGGCAGTCAGTTTGGTCGGGAGACAGCTGTCGGAGATGCCTCGACTGCGGCCCGACACACGGCCGTAGCGTGAGCGAGGCTCGGAAGCACCCGAGTCGGAGGGTCACGAGGCGGCGCGCTCACATCTCGCGCATGCTCTCTATGTCAATACGCGCGTATTGACATGTGCGTCGCGCCGGGCGATCTTGCCTCCGTGCCGACCAAGTCGTCCCAGTTGCAGCTCCGGCTCACCCCACGGCAGAAAGCCGCACTCAAGCGCCACGCCGCGGCCGCTGGCCTCGACGTCTCCGCGTACGTCCTGCAACGCGCGCTCCCGCCGGTCGACGATGCCTGGCGCGCACTCGTCAATGCGCTCCCCGAGCGCGCGGAACCCAGCTACGTCCTCGCGGAGCTCAACGACCTCCTCACGCGCACCGCGCCCATCGAGTTTGCCGGCGTCACCGCATCACCGCCGCCCGCCGATCTGGCACCGTGGCTGCGCAACTATCTCGCCGCCATGGTCGAGCAGGCTGCTGCGCAGAAGGGGGTGACACCGCCGCCGTGGACCACGACCGTGGCTCCGCTGCGTGCACCCTGGTTCGGGACGACGCTGCGCGCACTGTACCCCTATCTGCTCCGTGTCTCGCCGGTGCCGTTCAAGCGGCGCAACCTTTTCATCGACAGCGGCGTCGGCACTCGGGTCTGAGCGTGACGACCCCCGCGATGCTCACGGTCCACGACATTGAGCGGCTCTTCGCGCTCCTGAACGACGAGCTGGCCAGTGCGGACACGCACGCCGAACTCTATCTGGTCGGCGGTGCCGCGATGTGCCTCGCCCTCGGTGCGCGTGGCGCCACTCGCGATGTCGACGCGTACTTCAAGCCGTCCACGATCGTGCGTGAAGCGGCCGCGCGCGTGGCGCTGCGCACTGGGCTCCCCACCACCTGGCTCAACGACGCCGTCAAGGCGTACCTGGGCGACAAGGGTCGCTTTGCGCCATGGTGGTCGGGCTCGCACGTCGAGGTGTTCGTCGCAGAGCCGGACTATCTGCTGGCGATGAAGTGCATGGCGATGCGCATCGGTGCCGACTCACGCGATCTGGACGATTTACGCTTTCTGCTGCGGCATCAGGATGTGTCGCGCGTGAGCGACGCGCTGGCGATCGTCGCGCGCTACTTCGATGAGCAGGAGATTCCGCTCAAGACACGACTGGCCCTCGAGGAGCTGCTGCCGGAGGCTTGACGCGCTCCGCGCCCGTCTGCACTGAATTCTCGGCGCAGCGACACGGCCGTAGCGCGCGCCCACGTCGATCAGGTGGGAGCACGCCCAAGACACTGCGTGGCCCGGGGATGCTTCGACTTCGCGCGGCTGCGCCGCGCTTCGCTCAGCATGACGACGAGGGCGACTACCGCCCGCCCAATCCGCGCCGCGTCTCATCCAACGCGCGCCGCAACGTCCACGCGCGATCCGTCGCGCTCACGTTGCTCTGCACTCGCAGCGCATCGCGCAGCGATCGCCGCGCATCCGCCGGCACCACATCGCCCAGCGCAAGCAACCCCGTCGCCGCGACTTCATAAATCGCCGCCGTCGCCGCCGGCTGCCCATCGTTGAACAGCGGCACCCCGCGATCAATCGCCGTGTCCACCACATCGAGCGCGGTGCGCGTGCTCCCCGTCGCACCACTAGTGCGCGACATCGCGGCCGGCGGCAGCAGCACGCGATCGATCACGTGCACCACCCCATTGCTCGCGGGCACATCGGCAATGCGCACCGTCGCGTCGTTGATGCGCAGCTCACCATTGCGTGCACTGATCTCGATCGTCGGCCCCGCCACCGTCGGCGCTGACGTCAACGTCCGCGCCTGCGCCGCGAGCACACGTCCGCTCACCACGTGATACGTGAGCACCGTGCGCAGCTTCTCACGGTTCTCCGGCTTGAGCAGCTCGTCCACCGTGCCGGCCGGCAGTCGCTTGAACGCCTCATCCGTGGGCGCAAACAGCGTGAACGGGCCGCGCCCCAGCAGCGTTTCGGTGAGGCCCGCGGCATCGACGGCGGCGAGCAGCGTGGCAAACTGACCCGCCGTCTTCGCGACCTGCGGGATCGTCGGGCCCGCGTTCCGCCCGTTATGCTGCGCCTGCGTGACGGTGGGGGTGAGGGCCGTGATGGCACCCAGCGCGATGGCGATGGGGGCAAGGGCTCGGCGGGTGTGGCGTGGTGCAGTCATGTGCAGCTCCGGTGGGGTGTGAGGGGTCGATCGCGTGACCCGGACTTCGCCCGCCGAGCGCTGGCAGATGCAGCCCGTCCGCCGCATCCACTTCCCGACCCGTGGCGTACGCTGAGTGTCAATACGTCTTCATCGATTCACCCGTATGGATCTGGCATGGCTGGGCAGTCCCTTCATCGCATGGATCACGTGACGTCATCACCCACTGGTGCGCCGCGTGGGCATCTGGCGCTCGTGCGCGATCGCGAAGCGGTGGCACCGAGTGCGCCGCTGTTGCCGCGCGTGGCCGCGGGCGATGAGCGTGCCGTGCGCGAATGTGTCGCGCGGTATGGTGCGCTCGTCTGGTCGTTGGCGCGACGCTGGTCGCCCGATACGAGCGAAGCCGAAGATGCCGCGCAGGAGATCTACATCGATCTGTGGCGCACGGCGTCGCGCTACGATCCGTCGCGCATGACCGAAGCCGGCTGGGTGGCGATGCTGGCGCGGCGTCGGTTGATCGATCGCTCGCGACGACGCGAACGGTTGCCGGCGCTCGAGCCCATTGCCGACGATCTCGATGTCGCCGATGATCGCACGCCGGATATCGATCAGCGCTGGCGCGTCGAGCAGGCGCGTGCGGTGCTCGACGCGTTGCCACCGGCGCAGCGCCGCATGCTCGAACTCTCCCTGCTCGAGGGACGCACTCACGACGAGATCGCGCGCGAAACCGCGACGCCGCTCGGCACCGTCAAGTCGCACATCCGTCGCGGGCTGCAGCGTGCCCGCGACCTGCTGGCCGCTCGCACGCGAGCGGACGAGGAGTCAGCCGAATGAACGCCCCCACCGATCGACCGCTCGACGAGCTGCTGATGCAGCGCGCGACGGGACAGCTCTCGGCCGCCGAGGCCGACGCGTTGGTACAGCAGGTGTCGGCGCTGCCGCCGTACGAGTTGGCCGCGTGGGAGCGCGCGGCGGGAGAGCTCACGGCCGTGCTCGCGGCGGAGAGTGCGGCACTCGAGGCGATGCCTGCGACACTCGCCGAGCGCGTGACGCGCGATGGATTGTTTGCGGTGCGTCGGGCAAATACCACGACGGTGCCGCAACGCGCGGTGGCGGGGCCGACGGCGGTGTCACCATTGCGGCCGTGGGGTGCGGTGGCCGGATGGATGGCGGCTGCGGCGGCGCTGGTGTTGTGGGTGGTGGCGCCACGCGAGCGTGTGGTGACGCAGCAGGTGGAGCGCCCGGTGCCCGCGACGTCAGCGGTGCGTGCGATGCTCGTGGCGGATACCGCGGCGGTGCGCATGCTCCCGTGGAAGGCGACGGGGGACAGTGCGGCGCGCGGTGCGACGGGCGATGTGGTGTGGAGCGCGGACAAGCAGACCGGCGTGATGCGGTTTGTCGGGCTCGCGAGTAATGACGTGCGCCGGTGGCAGTATCAGTTGTGGATCTTCGATCGTAAGCGGGATCAGCGGTATCCCGTGGATGGTGGCGTGTTTGATGTGCCGCCTGGGGCGACGGAGGTGTTGGTGCCGATTACCCCGCGGGTAAGGGTGGGGGAGGCGGTGATGTTTGCGGTGACGGTGGAGAAGCCGGGTGGGGTGGTGGTGTCGGGGAGGGAGAGGATTGCGTTGGTGGCAGAATCAGCGGAGTGAGCTGAGTATCGCAGCTACCACCTTCGTCTCAACGGGCTCGGCAGTACGCGCTTGGCTAAGTTGCGACGGACTATTGCGCGCTGCGGCTCAGCGTCCGAACGGGAGTAAGGGCGAGGAAAGAGGACACGGCGACCGCAGCGCCCCTCGCGGCCCCAGCTGTCCCAGATGAGCTCGCTGAAACGGAAATGGCAAATGCCACAGGCAGGGGCGTCGCTGTCCGCCGGCTTGTCGAAAGCATGTAGTACTAGGCTTCTTGTCTGACAGTTGAAAGATACGCGTTGACGGTGTCGATCGGTCGCTTGTCGAGGTTGCGATAGCCGCGGTGCGGGCGTTCGCGGTTGTAGTGAATCAGCCAGGCATCCAGCGCCGTTTGTAGCGGCTCGAGCGCGTCGTAGAAGCGCTCGCGCAAGGTGATCGCGAAGAATTCCTCGAGCACCTCCAGGACGCATTCCTTCTCCACGCCCTCCCGGTCGCCACCGACTCGGAAAAGCG
>JALOPS010000347.1 GCA_025453745.1 Gemmatimonadaceae bacterium | reverse complement strand
CGCGCACGAGACAGTGTCCCATCGGTCTCAGAGATTGACACCCTCCCTCGAGAACTCGGCCCGCGTCTCGAAAGTGTTCGCGTGTCGACAACCGCGTCGAACCCTGACGAAAACGTCGACGGCGACTCGCGCGCTGCAGCCTAGGCGCCCGCGCCCCCCGCATAACCCACACACGCTGGGGCCCCGGTCACAACGGCCGGGGCTACCACCCTCAGGAGGGTTTTATGGCTAAGCGTAACTTGAATCGTGTTCGTGCAGCACAGGCGACTGTCGCGCTGTTCATCATGAACGGTATTGGGCCGTTCGGACTGCTACTGCTTTGGCGCACCGCGTCGTCCTCGCAAGCGCGCGAAGCTCACCGTGCACTCGAAACGTTCATCGCGGAGCGAGTACGGAAGTACGTCGAGCAGTGGCTGCAGCCGCGTACCACCCGCGTTGTAGATGAGGACGCGGCCGCGCCAGCAACGGACAGCGTGAGCGAGTCCGAGGTGATCGACCCGTCCTCGCTGGTCTCCAAGGCGCATATGCGCGTGATGGCGTCCCTACCCAACTGCGCGAGCCGAAGCCGAATCGATTTCGACCGCTGGCTCGACCGAGTGATCGCCGACGCGCTCGACGAGGATCCTCAGGACGATGGCCCGTCACCATCGTCGCCGTCCGCTGGGGCGCAGGTGGCCGCCGGATGGGCTCTCCATACGCTGCCGATTCCGCGCGTCGCGCGTGACGCACTGATCGCGGCCGTGCTGGACGAGCTCACGTCGCCAGAGCGCCAGGTGTTGTTGGCGATGAAGGATCCTCGGGCCTCGTGGGTGACAACCGCCGAAACCCTGGGGCTCACCGTATTCGCGACCAAGCGCCTGCACAAGCGAGCCACCGACCGCGCGCATGCAGTCGCGCTGCGCATCGCCGCGGAAGCGGCGGGGGTGGGCACCGCGGTGGGGTTGGCCGCCTAAAACGTCGAGTCGTTGCACCGCCCCTGCCGGCGCTCGCTGGCAGGGGCTCGGTCGTTTCATGCTGCTTGACCGCCCCCGCGGAAACCGTCTTCCTCGGATGGGCACTGTCACCCACGGCGCCAAGAACGTCACACCGCGCAAATTTCTTGGTCGGGCCCGTTACCCAGCGTTGCGATGGATCGTATTTGCCCACAGAAGGCGTGCCCTGCGCCTGCATCTCGAACTATTAGAAACCTAGTAGATCACTATGCAACTCACACGACGAGAACTCGACGTCATGGCCGTGCTGTGGCGCGCGGGATCGGCGACGGTCGGCGAAGTGAAAAGCGCACTCTCCGACGACCTGGCCTATCCGACCGTGCTCACGATGCTGCGCACGCTCGAATCGAAGGGGCACGTTCGCCACGAGACCGAAGGTCGCGCGTTCCGCTACTTCCCTGTGCTGGAGTCAGAAGACGCCGGCAACAGCGCGCTCACCCGAGTGCTGGACAAGGTGTATCGCGGGTCGCGTGAACTGCTGGTGGCGGGCCTCCTGGCCGATGAGCGGATCGACGCCGACGAGCTGCAGCGCCTCCGCGCCCTCGTCGACGCGAAGATGCGGGAGCAGGCCAAGTGAGCGCGCTGTGGCTGGCCGCCACGGTCGTCGCAGGCATGGTGCTCTACATGGCCGCGCACTGGGGTGAGGTGGCCATGGCCCTCCGCCCGGGGCGCCCACGTCGCATCGTGTGGGGCATCGCGATGGTTTACCTCAGCGCGGTGTCGTTCGGCTGGCTCGTCCCGAGCCAACACACCAGTGGCGGGGTCACGGTCGAGTGGGTCGCGCGCGAGATCGTCACCCCGATCACGCGCGGCGCAGTCGACGACGCGACGCTCACGTCGTCGCTCGCACAACTGCAGGGCGTCGGCGCCCGCCTCGTCGCCGTCTACGTCTTCGCCGCCTCCAGCGGTGCCGCACTCCTGCTGGCCATCGTGTATCGCCGTCATGTGCGGACACGACGCACGTGGGAGGCGACGGAGCTACACGGCGTACCGGTGCTGGTAAGCCGAACAATGGGTCCCGCGCTCTCTGGCTTTGTGCGTCCGCGGATCGTCGTGCCAACGTGGGTGCTCGATCTCGACGGCGGTGCGCAGCGCGCGATTCTGCTGCACGAAACAGAGCACCGTCGTGCAGGGGATCATGTGCTGCAGGCTTTCGCCGCCATGCTGCTGATCGCCAATGCCTGGAATCCAATGATCTGGCTGTATTGTCGACGCCTGCTTCGCGCCATCGAACTCGATTGCGACGAGCGCGTCATCTCGCGTGGCATCGCGCCGGCAGAGTACGCCGGGGTGTTGCTCGACGCCTACCAGCGCACAGCCGGCTGGAGTGCGTGGCTCCCGTATCCCGCCTTGGCCGAACGTGCCTCAGGACTGGGGCGTCGGGTAGAAAACCTCTTCCGGCCACAGGCCAGGAACCTCACAATGAAGACCATTGCAACCGCTTCGCTCGCTCTCGCCATGAGCACCCTGACGGCCTTCGCCCCGGCACCGCAGGTTCTGCGGGCCTCCACGCCACCCTCGACGGAGGCGGTGCAGCAGATGAAGGACGTCCTGAAGACGCTCGTCGCCGCCCAAGAGTCGTACTACGCGGATCACGGCTCGTACACGACGGACATGTCGGCGTTGTCGGCAGCGATCAAGAAGCCGTTCAACAAGGATGCGGTATGGGTCCGGGTCAGCTTCGCTGGCGGCGTAGGCTGGACCGGCATTGCGCAGTCACGTGACCTGAAGAACGCCCGGTGCGTGGTCTACATCGGCGATCCCACCGACCTGCCGAAGCTCCCGCAAACGTTCGGGCAGCAGACGCCGCAGGGCGAAGGGGCGATCACTTGCGACAAGCCGTAACCCGCGCCACACAGTCGGCACACGGCATCACCACGCGGCGGCGTTCTTCGGAACGCCGCCGCTGCTGTTTTGAATAGAGCTCGTCTGCCAGAACGCCGACTTGCGCCGATGTCTCAACCTTCGTCGGCACCGGCCGGGAGATGCCAAATACCAGCGCTGTCTTGCACCATGCCGACTCGTCGCGCGGTCTTTTCAAGCAGCGCAAGCGCGGCCTGCTCGCGGTCGTCCGCGGTCCGGTACAACTCAGCCGGTACCGCATCGAGGTGCCGAACGTCGAAGAGGAGCGGGAGCGCGCCAGTCGTCCACGCCGTTGCTCGACCTCGCGTCACGGTGAAGGCGTCGATTGAAATGCGGATACGAGCACGGCGAATGATCTCGCTGTTGTCGTCCCAGAAGGCGGGTTCGGCTGCGAAGCGTGCGCGGTCGGCGACCAAGTCCGGGTGATCGTAGAGATCGAGCACCACCGGCTGAGCGGCAGGAGTTTCAGTGAGAGGAGCGGAGCGTGCTCGCCGGCGGAACGCCTCGCCACGGGCTCGCAGCTTTGCGTTGACGTCCCACCGCGTTCCGCCGGTGCCATGGGCATCCCACCGCCGATAGCCCCGCTCACTGGCCTTCCCATCCCCCTGCGCCGCGTGGGCATCCCGCCATCGAACCACCGAGCTCGGGGAGCAGCCCACGGCACGCGCCACCGCCCGGACGCCGACGCCGCGCCGAAGGAGGCGCAGCGCCTTGTCCTGGCGCGCGAACGCGTCGGCCGGTGACATCGCAAGTCGCGGCATCAGAGTGATTTAGGGGGAATCATGTGTTCCATTATAAACGCCCGACAGAGCCGGCCGCTAGACTCGCCCCATGCGAACCTGTTTTGCGCCCCCAACGCATGGGCACTCTGACCACGACCGCCTCGACGGCACCGCGATCTCGCTCGCGCAGGTGCTCTCGGTGGTAGACGCCGTAGGCGACCAGTTCCGCCACGCGGCCCCATCGAAAGCGTCCGCCACCCTCGTGCAGTCGGCGCTGTGGCTTGTCGTGGCGAAACTCGAGGCCCTACACACGCCCCCGCGGCCGTCTCCCTGCCCCCCCGCCAACCGCGAGCCGTCGGCGGCACGACCCTTCGCGCACGCGGCCGCGGTGGGCGAGCCGATGGCGCCCACGCACCCACCGGCTGGGGACGCACGAGATGGAGCTGATGCGGCGCCGTCGAATACGGAGAACAGCCGCCACGCGGCGTCGACGCCTGAGACCGCGCCTGCTCCGCTGGTCTCCACCTTGAGCGGGCACCGCGCGCAGCCGGCGCCGCCAAAGTCGACCGCAGACTTCGAGCCCCCCGCTCCCGTGCCCGAGGGTGCGCACGCCCACGCCGTTGCCCCCGTGAGCAGCTCCATGCGCGTGGGAATCGCCGATCAGGCGCGACCGACCGCGTCCACGACCGTCATCGGCCGTGTGCCTGCCGCGGCTGAGAAGGCAGCAGCGCCCCCCGACGAATACGACGGACTCTGCGCCGTCGGAGCACGCTTGTTCGCCGCCGCGGCGGTGACGGCATGACGCCGACGCA
>JALOPS010000067.1 GCA_025453745.1 Gemmatimonadaceae bacterium | reverse complement strand
CGTCCGACGGCTACGCGGCGCGCACCTCGGTGGCCTATCGCGGCAAGTACTGGGACAACTCCGTCATGCTCAAGCGCATCAGCGACGAGTTCAATCCCGGCATGGGCTTCGTGCGGCGCGCCGGCATGCAGCACTGGTACGGCACGTCGGGCTTTCATGCGCGCCCGGGGGGCAAGCTGCAGGAGATCAATCCGTACGTGGAGCTCGACTACATCACGGATCTCCAGCAGCAGCTCGACACCCGCTCGCTCACGGCCGGGCTCGACGTCTATCTCAACCCCGATGGGCAACTCACGCTGCGCGCGGAAGATCAGTTCGATCGCCTTGAGGCACCGTTCACGGTCTTCCCCGGGGTCACGCTCCCGGTGGGTCCGTACGGCTGGCGCGAGGCGAGCGTGCGTTACCAGACGGGGCAGACGCGCGCGGTCTTCGGCAGCGTCAATGTCGCCGGCGGCGAGTTCTACAGCGGCACCCGCCGCTCGTGGGGGGGCAACGTCACGGTGCGCCCGCGCTACGACCTGAGCTTCGAGGCGAGCTTCACGCGCAACGACGTCGCGCTGCCGCAGGGCGCGTTCGTCGCCGATCTGGCCAGTCTGCGCGCGCGGTATCAGTGGAGTACGCGGCTCTTCGGCTCGGCGTTCGTGCAGTACAACACGCAGACGCGCGCGTTCGTGACCAACGCGCGCGTCAACTTCCGCTACAAGCCGCTCTCCGATGTCTTCCTGGTCTACACCGATCGGCGCAACACGCAGACGGACGTGCGCAACGAGCGCACGATCGCGCTCAAGGTCACGCGGATGGTGGCGTTCTGATCACCGGGCGATGTGATGCGGTGCCGGTCATCCGCCGCGCGGCCTCGCCGCGTCGCCCTGAAGTCGAATGGCTCGTGGTGCGTCACTCCCGGAGCATCCCGTGGGACTGCTGACCTTTGCGTACAACATCACGCTGGACGGTTGCGTCGATCATCGCGAAGGGATCGCCGATGAGGAGACGCACGCCTTCTACACGCGTCTGATGGACGACGTCGGGGCGATGTTGTGGGGGCGCGTCACCTACGAGATGATGGAGCGCCATTGGCCCGCCGTTGCCCGCGGCGACACCCCCGCGCCGCCGGCGATGCAGCGGTGGGCGGCCGCACTCGAGGCCAAGCCGAAGTACGTCGTGTCCACGACACGAACGGACTTCCCGTGGACCAACAGCCACCACATCGCCGGCGATCTGCGCACGGGCATTGAGCGGCTCAAGGACACAACGCCGGACGGCGTGCTCCTCGGCAGCGGCGCGCTCGCGACCGCGCTGGATCGCCTCGATCTCATCGACGACTACCGGTTCCTCCTGCATCCGAGAATCGCCGGCCACGGGCCCACGCTCCACGCGGTCGGCCTCCCCACGACGCGCCGACTCGACCTGGTCACGGCGGTGCCGTTCGCGAACGGTGCCGTGGCGCTGCACTACCGCCGCGTGCGCTGATCACTTGCGGTAGTCGAGCGCCGGCGCGCGTGTGCCGAGTGCGGTCGCATAGCGCCATCCCGCGCCTCGACGCCGTTCGAGCTCTGCACGCGCGGCCTGGAGTGTGGCACGATCGCCGAAGAGTTCAGCGGTGGTCAGCGCGATTGTCTTCGCTGCGACCATCATCCCCTTCGCGCCGATCGAACCGCCACCGGTCGACACCGCCTGCCACGAGTGTGCGGCAACGCCGGGCACCCAGGTGGCCGCCGAGAGCTGTACGGTGGGCACCACCCAGCTCACATCGCCCATGTCGGTGGACGCTCCGCCGCTGCCCCCCTCGCGCAGCGGGTGCACCTTGGCCGCCTCCTCGAGCGGCAGTGCGGTGCCGGGCATCAGCGAGCGCTGCAACTGCTCGGCGAAGGCCCGCTCGGCAGCCGTGTAGGTGACGCCGCCGACGCGCTCGAGGTTGCGCTGCTGCACGCGCGCGAGCGTCTCGTTGGCCAGCACGTTGTACACCGCGCCCGTGACCTCGAGCTCCACCGTGGTGCCTGTGCCCATCGCCGCACCCTTGGACGCCGCCACGATCCGATCCCACACGTCCTGCAGCACGGCCATGTTGCTGTGCCGCGCGTAGTAGTAGACCTCCGCGAAGTCGGGCACCACGTTGGGCGCGCGCCCCCCGTTGGTGATCACGTAGTGGATGCGTGTGTCCGACGGGACGTGTTCGCGCAGCATGTTCACCATCATGTCCATCGCCTCGACGCCGTCGAGCGCCGAGCGGCCGCGCTCGGGTGCCGCCGCCGCATGCGAGCTCACACCGCGAAAGCGGAACTTGCCCGTGATGTTGGCGAGCGTGGTGGACGCGCTGACCTGATTGCGATCGGCGGGATGCCAGGACACCACGGCATCCACGTCGCGAAAGAGCCCGTCGCGCACCATGTACACCTTGCCGGAACCACCTTCTTCAGCCGGTGTGCCGTAGAAGCGCAGGGTGCCCGTGACCTTGTTGGCCACCATCCATTCCTTGACCGCGATCGCCGCCGCCACCGACGCCGTCCCGAAGAGATTGTGTCCGCACCCGTGCCCCGCGCCGCCCACCGTGATCGCACGCTGCATCGGCACGCTGTCCTGCGAGAGACCGGGAAGCGCGTCGAACTCGCCGATGATCGCGAGCACGGGAGAGCCGCTGCCGAACTCCGCGGTGAAGGCGGTGGGCTCGCCGGCGACACCGCGCGTCATGCGAAAGCCCGCCGCCTCGAGCGTCGAGGCCAGGAGCGCACTGCTCCGCGTCTCCTGATAGCCGACTTCGGCGAATTGCCAGATCTCGCGGGCGATCGCCGCATAGCGCGTGGCCTGCGCGTCGAGCGCCGCGAGGATGGTGCGCTGGGCCGCCGAGAGCGGCGCGGGCTGCGCGAATGCGGCGCCGGGGAGCAGGAGCGCGAGCATCGCAACGCGAAACGAGCGGGTCATGTGGCGCGGGGCGGGGAGGAGGGGCGGGGTGCTGGAGGGGCCGCTCGTCAACAGTGCGTCCGCGCATGGCGTGCGTCGAGGTGGGCGCACTGGCGAGCGCGGTGATTCGGCCGCACGTTCGCGCGGTCCTCCACCCCCGCCCCGACATGCGCTGTCGCACGGTTGTCCTGTCGCTCCCGCTGCTCCTCGCCACACGCCTGGAGGCGCAGCGCGGACCGCGCGCCGCGAGCCCCGCTGCCTCGCTCGACACCACGCGGCTCGTGGTGCCCCGGTGGCGGCACATCGGGCCCGATGGGAATCGCGTCATCGCCGTGCACGGCGTGCCGGGGAATCCCAAGGTCTATTACGCCGGCGCCGCGAGCGGTGGCCTGTGGAAGAGCGTCAACGGTGGTGTGCAGTGGACGCCGCTGACCGATTCGTTGCCGGTCTCCTCGATCAGCGCGATCGCCGTCAGCCCGAGTCGGCCTGCCACGCTCTACATCGGCACCGGCGAGACATTCATCCGCTCCAACATCTCGATCGGCAACGGCGCGTATCGCTCCGACGATGCCGGGCAGACGTGGCGCCACGTCGGCCTCGCCGAGTCGGGGCGCATCGGCCGCATCGTGGTGCATCCCGCCGATCCCGACGTCGCGTATGCCGCCGCAATGGGGCACGGCTACGGCCCGCAGTCGACGCGTGGCGTCTTTCGCACGCGTGATGGTGGACGCTCGTGGCAGCGCGTGCTCTTCGTCAACGACAGCACCGGCGCCATCGACATCGCCATCGATCCGGGCAACCCCGAGGTGCTGCTCGCGGCGATGTGGCAATGGTACCTCGTCCCGTGGGACAAGCACTCCGGCGGGGCGGGCAGCGGGCTCTGGCTCTCGCGCGACGGCGGCGACACGTGGACGCGACTCGATGGGGGCGCGGATGGCACGGGGTGGGGGCGCGGCCTCCCCAGAACCGGCAAGCTCGGCAAGATCGGCGTCGGCATCGCGCGGAGCGACACGCGGCGCATGTATGCGCTCATCGAGATGGCGCCCACGCCCGCGGTCTATCGCAGCGATGATGGCGGACGCACGTGGCGTCAGGGCACGCAGCAGCACGACATCATGGAGCGGCCGCAGTACTACGGGCGCTTCGCGATCAGCCCCACGGATGCGGACCGACTGTACTTCGTCAGCGTGCGCTTCTCCATCTCCATCGACGGTGGCCTCTCGCTGATTGCCAATCCGCCACGCATGGGTGGCGATCTGCACGACATCTGGGTCGATCCGACGGATCCGGAGCGCTTCGTCGTCGGCGACGACGGCGGCGTGGGGATCACGCTCGACGGCGGACGCACGATCAGTCGCATCAGCCTGCCCATCGCGCAGATGTACCACGTCAGCACCGACACGAAGGTCCCGTACAACGTCTACGGCAATCGGCAGGACGGCTGGAGCTACGGCGGGCCGAGCAACTCGCGCGGGCAACGCTCGATCGGCGTCTGGTCGATGGTGGGTGGGTGCGAGAGCGGATGGGCGATTCCCGATACGGTCGACGGCCGCACCGTCTGGAGCGGCTGCTACGACGCCGGGCTCGAACGCTTCGATCTGATGACGAAGCAGTGGCGCGCCGTGGAACCATGGCCTGAAGCCGGCTACGGCGTGGCGCCCAAGGACATGAAGTACCGGTGGCAATGGACCTTTCCCATTCACCTCTCGCCGCACGATCACAACACGGTCTACGTGGGCAGCCAGTTCGTGCATCGCACCACGACGGGTGGCCAGTCGTGGGAGATCATCAGCCCCGACCTGACGACCAACGATCCCGCGACGCAGGGAAACGCGGGAGGCGTCATCGTCGACAACCTCTACGTGGAGAGCACCAACGTGCTCTTCGCGATCGCCGAGTCGCCGCTGGCGAAGGGAACCATCTGGGCGGGGACGATGGATGGGCTCGTGCATCTGACCCGTGACGGCGGCACCACGTGGACCAATCTGACGGCCGCGATTCCAGGGCTCCCGCGCTTGTCGACGATCAGCGGCATCGAGCCCAGCCGCTACGATGCGGGCACGGCGTACCTCGCGGTGGATGCGCACCTCGTCAACGATCGGGACCCGTACATCTATCGCACGACCGATTTCGGACGCAGTTGGCAACGGATCAGCGGCGATCTGCCGCGCTCGGTGTTCAGCTACGTGCACGTGGTGCGCGAAGATCCCGTACGGCGTGGCATGCTCTACGCGGGGACGGAGAACGGCGTCTATGTGTCGCTGGATGATGGCGCCCACTGGCGCGAGATCACCGGCAACATGCCGCACGCACCGGTCCACTGGCTCACCGTGCAGGGGCACTTCCACGATCTCGTGGTCGCGACGTACGGACGCGGCTTCTGGATCGCCGACGACATCTCGGCGTTGCGCGCCGCGGACGCGCCGCTGGGGGCGAAGGGAGCGACGCTGCTGCCGATCCGCGCGGCGTATCGCTTTCGTCGCGTGTCCACGCCCATCGCGCCGACCAATTCGCTGGTCGGCGGCGAGGATCCGCCGTACGGCGCGAGCCTCAATGTGTTCATTGATCGTCCCGTCGCTCCCGATACGCTTTCGCGCGACTCCTTGCAGTTCCGCGTCTTCGATGCCGGGGGTGCACTGGTGCGACGGTTCGCTGGCGCGCCGCCACGCGTGGGCCTCAACCGCGTCTGGTGGGACCTGCGCCACGACGCCGCACGTACGCCGCGATTGCGCGTCGGTGCACCGCGTGATGCATGGCAGCGCGTGATGGACAGTCGCCCGCTGGTGCCGTGGGATCTGGACATCAATCCGGGACTCTCGGGCCCGCTCGTCGCACCGGGGCGCTACACTATCGCGCTCGTGTGGCGCGGGGACACGGTGCGGCAATCGGTGGAGGTGCGTCGCGATCCCAACAGCACCGGAACCGATGCGGACATCGCCGCGCAGGTGGCGCTCGGACTCCAACTGCGCAACGCCATCACCGAGACGTCCGGCTACATCGACGAGGTGCAGTGGACGCGGCGTGAGCTCGAGCAGCTCCGGTCGACGTGGCGCGAGCGTGCGCGCGACGTGCGCGAGTGGGGGGTGACGCCCGGGAGCGACGTCGCGCCGCCCGCGGTGGCAGATTCGCTCTCGCGCGAGGCGCGCGCGCTCGATACCCAGTTGCAGGCGCTCGAGGGGAAGCTCTACAACATCAACCTCTCGGGGGGCCGCTCGGACAGCTTCCGGGATCCCAATCAGTTGTACGAGAAGCTGGCGGCCCTGGGCACCGATGTGGGGACGGCCAGTGCGGACTTCGGACCGACCGATCAGCACCGCGCCGTGGCCGCCCTCCTGCGCACACAGCTCGATGACGTCGCGGCGAAGTTGCGTGCGCTGTTGACCGGCGATGTCGCTGCGTTTCGCACGCGCGCGCAGCGCGACCGGCGACCGCCGGCGGTTGTGCCGTAGGGGAGGGCGGGCACTCGGACGTCGCACTGTGGGGCGCGTCTTGCGGACGCGCCGCAGGCAGGACGATCTTGGGCGTCGGCATTAGCTCTGTGCCGCCCCCCCTCCCGAACTGTCGTCGGCTGAGCGCCGCGCGTCTCGCGCGCCCCGACCCAATGCGTGCTTGCAGGACTCGCGACCCGTCCGTGTGATGGGGCGCTTCACGTCGGTTCACGGGGAGGTGGCGATGCGGTCATCGGGAGCGAGATGGTGCAGGGTGGCGCTGGTCGGCATGTTGGTGGTGCCGGCGGTGCTGCGCGCGCAGGGAGAAACGGGGACCATTCGCGGCAAGGTCACCAATGCGGCCGGCGCGCCCGTGCCCAATGCGCAGGTCTTCGTGGCCAATTCGCAGTTGGGCGCGGCCGCGGGCGCCGACGGGGCCTACTCCATCGCGCGCGTTCCCGCCGGGAACGCCACCGTGCGGGTGCGCATGATCGGCTACGAGCCGACCGACCGACAGGTCGCGGTCGTTGCCGGCCAGGTGGTCACGGTCGACTTCACGCTGCGGACGTCCGCCGTCTCGCTCGACCAGGTGGTGGTGACGGGTACCGCCGGTTCCGCGCGCAAGCGCGAAATCGGCAACTCGATCGGTCAGGTGAAAGCGTCCGATCTGCCCGAAGTGCCGACGAACGTCTCGAATCTGCTTGCCGGCCGCGTCGCGGGGGTGAACATCTCCGGCGGCGTGGGTAATTCGGGCTCCGGCGCGTCGATCCGCCTGCGCGGCGCCACCTCGATGGCGCTCAGCAACCAGCCGCTCGTCTACGTCGACGGCGTGCGGACCCGCAGCGACGAGTATCCGCGCAACGGGATCTTCCAGGGCGCCACGCAGCGCGGTGCCAACGCGTACGGCAGCCCGCTCAACGATATCAACCCTGACGACATCGATCGGATCGAGGTCGTCAAGGGCGCCGCCGCCACGACGCTCTTCGGCACCGACGCGGCCGCCGGCGTGATCCAGATCTTCACCAAACGTGGTGCGCAGGGAGCACCCAAGTGGACGGCGCAGCTCAACTCCGGCGTCGCGCAACTTCAGCAGTTCGGCACCGACTCCGTGCCGCTGCTCAACATGGACCCGTTCGTGCGCAACGCGTCGCGTCTGGGGGCGCAGGCGCAGGTCGCCGGCGGGACGCAGTCGAACGTGAAGTACCTCTTCTCCTTTGGCGCCGACAACACCAACGGCGTGCTGCAGCTCGACAACGAACGCAAGTACAACCTGCGCGCGAACATCGACTTCTCGCCGGCGAAGAATCTGGCCTTCAGTTGGAACTCGTCGTACACCAACAACGCCATCACCCAGACCCCCGCGGGCAACAACGCGCAGGGCGTCACCCTCAACGCGTTCCGGCAGGAGCGCAACTATTTCGGCAACGCCAACCCCGACACGATCAAGCAGGTCTATCAGCAGCGCCTGAATTCCAACATCGATCGGTTGCTGCTGGGCGCCACCTCGACGTGGACACCGCTGCAGAACTTCTCGAGCCGGCTCATCGTCGGCTGGGACCGTTCGGCGCTGGAAAATCGCAACGTGCGCCCGTACGGCTTCCCGGCCGCACCGCTGGGCATCATCCAGAACCAGCAGTGGTCCAACAACATCCTGAGCCTCGATTGGGCCAACAACCTCGACGTGAAGCTGGGCGAGAATTCCAAGCTGACGCTCTCGGCGGGTACCCAGTACATCAGCTCGCTGGTGACGGATGTCGTCGGCTATTCGGAGAACTACCCGGCACCCACCGAACCCACGGTCGCCAGCGGTTCGCTGCGCAACGCGGATGAGAACAAGCTCAAGAACGTCACCGGCGGTGCGTTCACGCAGGCGCTCGTCGGCTTCAAGGACAAGTACTTCTTCACCGTCGGCGCGCGCGTCGACGGCAACAGCGCCTTCGGCACCGACTTCGGCTTCCAGACCTATCCGAAGGCGAGCGCGTCGTGGGTCGTCAGCGACGAAGGGTTCTGGAGCGAGAAGCTTGGTACGCTCAAGCTGCGTGGCGCCTACGGCTCCGCCGGGCGTGCACCGGGTGTCTTTGCCGCCGTGCAGACGTGGAATCCCGTGGGGTGGGGGGTGAGCCCCGCGGTGCGGCCGCAGAACCTCGGGAACGCCGCCCTCGGTCCCGAGCGCACCAATGAGCTGGAGCTCGGCTTCGACCAGACGCTCTTCGGCGGCCGCTTCAGCGTGGACTTCACCTGGTTCCGTGCCATTACCGAAGACGCACTCATGAACGTGCGCACGGTGCCGTCGCTCGGCTTCCTCAACAACACGCTGCAGAACGTCGGACGACTCCAGAAGCAGGGCATCGAAGCGGCGATCAACGGCACGCTGGTCGATCGGACCAACTTCGGGCTCACTGCCGGCGTCAACGTCACGACCAACATCAGCAAGGTGCTGAGCCTTGGCGGTGCGCCGTCGTTCACCATCGGCAACTTCGGCTGGGTGATCGAAGGGCAGCCTGCGCCCGTGTTGCGCGGACGACTCATCCGCAACGAAGACCAGATCGGCGCGCCGGTCGACACCGCCGTCAATCATCTCTTCGGTCCGTCGCAGCCGACGCTCATCCTCGCGCCGCAGCTCAACCTGCGCACCTGGAAGGGGATCAGCGTGTCGCTGCGCGGCGAGTACCAGGGCGGTGCCTTCATCAACGAGGACGCGTCGTTCCAGGCGCTCTCACGCTCCGTGCGCTGGCCGACCTGCGCGCGCGCGTACGCGGCCATCGCGGCCAACGGGCCGCTCTCGCCGCGCGAACGACTCACCTGCATTCCGGCCAATGCGCGGCAGGACATGTTCATCTTCCCGGCCGACTTCTTCAAGCTGCGCGACGTGACCGTCACGGTGCCGCTCGGCAAGTTCATCCCTGGGACGACGAGCAGCTCGTTCGTCTTCTCGGCGCAGAATTTCTTCCGCCGCAACTACGGTATGCCGCTCTTCGACCCGGAGATGTCGGGCAATGACGGGTTCAACGCCGCTGTCCGCTACATCTCGGAGATGATTCCCGCCCCGGCGATGTATCTGACGTCGCTCCGCATCGCGTTCTGAGGCCACCGACCATGACGCCAATTCGCCAGGTCCGCGGTGTCCTCGCCGCGTCGCTGCTCGCCCTTGGGGCGTGCGATCTCACCGTGACCAATCCGGGTCCAGTGCAGGCTTCCTTCCTCGAGAACACGGCCGCGCTCACGGCCGTCGTCAACGGCGCCGGGCGCGATCTCGCCGAGGCGCTCAACTGGGTGTCGTACACGAGTGCGGCCGTCACACGCGAGCTCTTTCCCGCCGGCTCCACGGCCGCATTCGGCATTTCGGTGCGCCAGCAAGTCGGCGTGCTGGCGATCGATGACGGCAACGATTGGTGGAATCAGGGGCAGCGCGCGCGCTGGACTGCGGACTCCGCCGTCGGTCGCGTGCGCGCGGTGCTCGGCACGGCGGCCGCGAGCAGTGCAACGCTCGCACAGGCACTCGTCTGGCAGGGCTACACGAACCGCTTCATGGGCGAAAACTTCTGCGATGCGGTGATCAACGGGGGACCGCAGCAGCCGTACACGATCTACCTCGAGCGTGCCGAGGCCGCATTCACCGAGGCGATCGCGGTCGCGACCGCCGCCAACAACGCGACGCTGCGCGAAGCGGCCACCGCCGGTCGCGCATCCGTGCGTCTGCTGCGCAACAATCTCACCGGCGCCGCCGCGGACGCGGCGCTCATCACGAACAACGCGTACGCCTACCGCATGCCGTACTTCACCCAGACGGTCGATCAGTACAATCGCATCTTCTGGGCGAGCGCCAACCAGCCGTACCGTGCGCACACGGTGTGGAGCACCTTCTACGACGCGTATCGCAAGCAGACGCGCGATCCGCGCGTCCCGTTCGACTCGAGTCTCACCATCCTGGTCGGCGACGCCGCCGTGGGCAACCTCGGGCGCGTGCGCTGGTACTTCCAGACCAAGCACAACGCCATCACGTCGTCGATCAATCTCACGAGCGGCTGGGAGATGCGGCTGATCGAAGCCGAGGCGCAGCTCGTCGCCGGCGACTGGCAGGGTGCCATGACGCGATTGAATGCACGGCGCGTCGCACTCAACCTCGCACCCTGGACCGCCGCCAATGCCACCGAAGCGTGGACGCACCTGAAGCGCGAGCGCGGCATCGAGCTCTGGCTCGAAGGGCGTCGTCTGGGAGATATGCGGCGGTGGGCGGCGCTCAGTCGCCCGGGCCCGACGGATGACATGACCGGACGCTCGGTCTGCTTCCCGATTCCGCTCTCCGAGCTCGAGACAAATCCCAATCTCACGCCGCCAGGGCGCTGACCTGGTGCAGTCGACGGGCCCGTGCGATGCGCACGGGCCCGTTGGCGTCAGGGCGCGGGCGTGACGCCCACCGGAGCGGCAACGGGCGCTGGCGACACCGCGGTCCGAGGCGCGCCCGCCGCACCACGTCGACCGGCGAGCAGTGCGGTCGCCCATTGGGCGACTTCGGTATTCGGATGCCGCGTGTAGCGCTTGAGGAAGAGCGTCGTGCGATCGCCCGTGTTGTGTCGCATGACTTCGAGCGAGCACACGAGTGTCACCTGGTCGGGCGCACTCTCGGCGATTCCTTCGAGTTGGCGCGCCGCGGCGTCGTAGTTGAGCAATCGGGCCGCGCGCTCGGCGCTGTCGGGCAGTGCGGTGCCGATCTGTGCGACCTGCTCGCCGCGCTGGAACGCCGGGCGGCGCGCCGCCAGGCATCCGTCCATGGCCGTCTCGATGCGCGGCATCAGGCCGCCGCCGCAGCCGACGGTCGCGCCCCCGAGCACGACACCAACGAGAAGACGGCAAACCGGGGAGCGGAGCGGCGGGCGCGTGGCTGTGAAGCGAAGCATGGGAGGGGAAGGTGGGGCGCCCGAGTCATCTGCGCCACGGTGGTGCTGCCGATTGCTCCGCCGCGTCGATGCGACTACGTTTACGTGTTGTCTCAGCGCCTAAGTCCCGAGAGCATGCCGACTTACGAGTTCCGCTGCCCCGACGGCACCATCGTCGAGCGCTTCTACAAAATGAGCGAGGTTCCCGACACCATTCCGTCGCCCGATGGCAACGGGGAGGCCGTCCGGGTCATCTCCGGTGGCGCTGGCTTCCTCTTCAAGGGGGACGGCTTTTACATCACCGACTACGGCAAGGACGGCAAGAAGGACCAGCGCAAGGCGGCGTCCGGCGAGACGACGAAGAGCGATTCGTCCTCGGGCGCGTCGAGCAGCAGTGCGAGCGGCTCAGACAGCGCATCGAGCACGGCCACACCGGCTGCACCGGCGAAGAGCTCGACCGACCCCAAGGCGGCGTGATCGCCGTGCGTGGCGCGGTCGATGCTCGCCGCGCCTGACCCATCTTCACCGATCGATCCGTGAGTGCTGCTGCGCGTTTGCGCGCCGAAGTGGCTCGTGCGGCGCGCGCCATTGGTGCGCCCGACGATTTCGTCCCCGTGCTCGAGCGTCCGCGCGACCTCGCGCACGGCGACTGGGCAACCAATGCCGCCATGGCGCTGGCCCGTCCGCTGGCGCGCAAACCGCGCGAGGTCGCCGAGGCGCTGGTCGCGGCCATGCGGCTCGCCGACGTCGATGTGGCCACGGCCGACATCGCCGGACCGGGCTTCATCAACTTTCGTTTCGACCCTGCGGCCATGGCACGCGGGCTCGAGACGATCCTCGCCGCCGGCACGGCGTTTGGCATGAGCACGGCGGGCAATGGACAGCAGGCCGTCGTCGAGTTCGTCTCGGCCAATCCCACTGGTCCGCTGCACGTCGGGCATGGTCGCCAGGCGGCGCTCGGCGACGCCATCTCCGCCTTGCTCGCCGCAACCGGTTGGCAGGTCTCGCGCGAGTTCTACTACAACGATGCCGGCACGCAGATCGACAACCTCGCACGCTCGCTCTGGGTGCGTGTCGCCGAAGTGTGCGCGATTCCCGCGACGATTCCGGAAGGCGGCTACAACGGCGAGTACATCGCCGAGATCGCGCGGAGCTGGCTGGCGCAGCATCCTGCGCCCGATGCGGGCGTGTTGCGGGAAGGCGTGCAGGCCATCCTCGAGGGACGCCGTCCCGCCGACGGCGCGCTCCTCGAGGCGTTTCGCGCCTTTGCCGTTGCCGCACTCCGCGCCGAGCAGGACCTCGACCTCAAGGCGTTTGGTGTGGCGTTCGATACGTACTATCTCGAGAGCTCGCTCTACGCCGACGGGCGCGTGGCGCGCACCGTCGATGCGCTGATCGCCTCGGGCCACACGTATGAAGAAGACGGCGCGCTCTTCCTGCGCACCACCGCCTTCGGTGACGACAAGGACCGCGTGATGCGCAAGAGCGCGGCCAAGGGGGGCGACTACACGTACTTCGTGCCCGACGTCGCCTATCACGTTACCAAGTGGGAGCGCGGCTTCCGTCGCGCGATCAACGTGCAGGGTGCCGATCACCACAGCACCACCACGCGGGTGCGTGCGGGATTGCAGGCGCTCGGCATCGGCATTCCCGAGGGCTACCCCGAGTACGTGCTGCACCAGATGGTGACCGTGACGAAGGGTGGGGAAGAGGTGAAGATCTCGAAGCGTGCCGGCAGTTACGTCACCGTACGCGACCTGATCGACTGGGTGGGGCGCGACGCCGTGCGCTACTTCTTCCTCATGCGCAAGGGCGACTCGCAGTTGCAGTTCGACGTCGACCTCGCGCGCAGCGAGTCGGAAGAGAATCCCATCTACTACATCCAGATGGCGCATGCGCGTCTGGCGGGGATCTTCCGCGTCGGCGGCATCGACCCCTCGGGCATCACGTCGGCACGAACCGCACCGCGTCGCCAACTGGCTGCTCGAGACGGCGCGTCTCACGCACCTCTGGTATCACAAGCACCACGTGCTCGATGAACCCGAGCACATCACGCGCGCACGGCTCGTGCTGGCGCGCGCCGCACAGCTCGCCATCGCCAACGGTCTCTCACTGCTCGGGTGCACGGCACCCGAGCGCATGTAGCCGCGGCAGTTCTCTCCCGACCTCACTCCACTCCTCATGACCGTGCTCTGCGTGGGCTCCGTTGCCCTCGATTCCGTCGAGACCCCCTTCGGCAAGGCTGATGATGTGCTGGGGGGGTCGGGCACCTTCTTCTCCGCGTCGGCGAGCCATCTCTCTCCCGTCCAGCTCGTCGGCGTCGTCGGCAGCGATTATCCCGTCGAGAAGCTCGAGCGGCTGCGCGCGCGGGGTGTGGACCTGAGCGGCATCGAGCAGGCCGACGGACGCAGCTTCCGCTGGCGCGGGCGCTATCGCCACGATCTCAACGCCGCAGAGACGCTCGAGACGCACCTTGGCGTCTTCTCCGACTTCCGTCCCAAGATTCCCGAGCAGTTCCGCCGCGCGCCGTTCGTCTTTCTCGCGAACATCGACCCGCGGCTGCAGCTCGGCGTGCTCGAGCAGGTCGAGAAGCCGGCCCTCGTCGCGTGCGACACGATGAACTTCTGGATCGAGTCGCGCCGCCCGGATCTGATCGCGCTCCTGGGCAAGGTCGACCTCATCACGCTCAACGACGGCGAGGCGCGGCAGCTCACGGAGAAGTTCAACCTCGTGCATGCCGCGCGGTGGATCATGGATCACGGGCCGCGCTTCGTGATCATCAAGAAGGGCGAGCACGGTGCGTTTCTCTTTACGCGCACGAGCATCTTCTTCGCGCCGGCCTATCCGCTCGAGCAGATCTTCGATCCGACGGGCGCCGGCGACTCGTTTGCGGGCGGCTTCATCGGGTTTCTTGCACGCACGGGGGATCTGAGCGAGGCCAACATGCGACGCGCGGTCGTCTACGGCAGCGCGATGGGCTCCTTTGCCGTGGAGCGCTTCTCCATCGAGCGGCTGATGGAGATCACGCGCGACGACATCCACACACGCGTCAACGAGTTCCGGCGGCTCGTGGCCTTCGACGTGGAGATGCCCGCGTGACCCAGCCGCCGGAGCCGGGGCTCAGCTACGCGTCAGCGGGCGTCGACATCGCGGCGGCCGAACAGGCGAAGCACCGGCTGGCCGCACTCGTCGGCAGCACGATGACGCCGCTGGTGCGCGGCGCCTTCGGCGGCTTCGGCGGGCTCTTTCGCGTGCCACCCGAGGCGCGCGCGCCGCTCCTCGTGGCCAGCGCGGACGGCGTGGGCACCAAGCTCAAGCTGGCGATCGACGCGGGGCGTCTCGACACCGTCGGGCACGATCTCGTCAACCACTGCGTCAACGACATCTTCGTGCAGGGCGCGCAGCCGCTCTTCTTCCTCGACTACGTCGCCTTCGGCACGTTGGTGCCCGCGAGCGTCGAAGCGGTTGTCGCAGGCGTCGCGGCGGGGTGTCGCGAAAACGGATGTGCGCTCATCGGCGGCGAGACGGCCGAGATGCCCGGCCTCTACACGCCGCCCGATTTCGATCTCGCCGGCTTCATTGTGGGGTGGGTCGAAGAGGACGCGGTGCTGGGCAGCGGGCGGGTCGAGGTGGGGGACCAGCTCGTCGCGCTCGCGTCGAACGGACTGCACACCAATGGCTATTCGCTCGCGCGCCGCATCGTGCATGAGCGCCTGCGGCTCGGGCCGCACGATGCCTTTCCGGAGCACGAGGGGAGTGTGGCCGATGTGCTGCTTGCCGTGCACCGCTCCTATCGTGCAGCGCTCACGCCAGTGATCCATCGGATCCGTGCGATGGCGCACATCACCGGTGGCGGATTGCCGGGCAATCTCGATCGGGCGTTGCCCGCGTCGTGTGATGCGCGGGTGCGTCTCGCGAGCTGGACCGTTCCTCCCGTCTTCCGGGTATTGCAGCGCGCCGGCGGTGTCGCCGATGACGAGATGTTCCGCGCGTTCAACATGGGGGTGGGCATGGTCGTGATCTGCGCCGCCGATGCGGTGGACGATGTGATCGCCGCGTCGCATACCGCCGGCGTTCCCGCGTGGCACGCGGGCGACATCGTGCCGGGCGCCGGTCGCGTGCACCTCGACGCGACCACATGACGCCGCGGACGGTGCGCGCGGCGCTGATCGTCGGGCTTGCCCTCTGTGCCGCGCCGATCGCGGCGCGCGCGCAGTTGAGTGGCAACGCCGTCGCCTGCGCTGGCGCCACGCCCGTCGTGGCTGATGCGTGTCAGAAGGCGCGCGACCTCTTCGCGTTTGCTGCGCCCCAGGTGGCGGTCGCACTGGCCGGTGGCGATGCCGTCCTCGGTGACGGCAGCACACTCGGCGGGTTGGGCAAGGCGTCGCTCGCGGTGCGCGCGACCGGGCTCTTTGGCGCGATTCCGCGCAACGGGTCAATCAACGTGTCCGCCGGCGGTGCACGCGCGAGCGACATCGCGACGCAGTCGCGCCTGATTCCCGCGGCCACCATCGAAGGGGCGGTCGGTGTGCTGCCCGGCCTGCTCGTCGGGCTCACGCGAGTCGGCGGCGTCGATGTGCTGTTCAATGCCACGTATGTCCCCGAGACGCGCGTGGGCACCTTCGATCTCAGCAACGATGGCCGCTCCTCGGAGTTCGGCTACGGCGTGCGCGTGGGGCTGTTGCAGGAATCGTCGGTGGTTCCCGGCGTCGCGTTCACCTGGGTGCGACGGCGTCTGCCGACGAGTCGCGTGGGCCTCATCGACGGCAACGACACCCTCACCGTGCGCAGCCTCGCGCTCTCTGCCGATGCGTGGCGCGCGGTGGTGAGCAAACGCTTCCTGATGCTCGGACTTGCCGCAGGGATCGGACAGGACGCCGTCGATGCCCAAGCCATCGTCTCCGCGGTGGTCAATGACGGTGGGCGCCGCTACGCGCTCTCTGACGTCATCCTCGGCGATACGCCGCGACGCACCAACGCATTTCTCGACGCGTCCTTTGGCCTTGGTGGCATTCGGCTGGTCGGTGAGGTCGGACGGTCGTTTGCCGCGTCGCCGCGCGATGTGCTCAACGCCTTTGGCGGTCGCACACCGGGCGGGGCCTTCAACTACGCATCCGTCGGGTTGCGGCTCGGCAACTGAGCCCATCGTTTACGGCGCATGACCGAGCGCGTCGTGGATGATCGCCAATGGATGCGCCGTGCCCTCGCCCTCGCCCGTCGCGGGTGGGGGCAGGTGAGTCCCAATCCGCTCGTCGGCGCCGTGGTGGTGCGCGACCATGTCGCCGTTGGCGAGGGGTGGCACGCGCGCTTCGGTGACGCGCATGCGGAGCCCGTCGCGCTTGCACAGGCGGGTGAGGCGGCGCGTGGGGCGACGCTGTACGTCACGCTCGAGCCGTGTGCGCATCACGGCAAGCAGCCGCCCTGTGTCGACGCGATTCTCGCGAGCGGAATCGCGCGCGTGGTCGTCGCCGCGCGCGACCCCAACCCCGTCGCGAGCGGAGGAGTCGAGCGGTTGCGGGCGCACGGTGTGCAGGTCGATGTCGGAGTGTGCGCGCGCGCCGCTCGTGCGATGAACGCGCCGTTCTTCTTTGCCCTGCAGCACACGGATCGCCCGTACATCACCCTCAAGCTCGCGTGTACCATCGACGGCGCGATCGCCGATCACGCGCGTACGCGGGGGTGGTTCACCGGCGACGCCTCGCGACGTGCCGTGCACGCCCTGCGCGCGTCGGCCGATGCCATTGCCGTCGGCCGGGACACCGTCCTCATCGATGACCCGGCCCTCACCGTGCGCGAGGGGTACGCGCCGCGAGTGGCACCGGCGCGCGTGGTGGTTGCTCGGCACGGTCGCGTGCCGGCGACCTCGCAGCTCGTGCGGACCGCGCGTGAGGTCCCCGTGTGGGTCCTCGGTGCGCCGCCGGCGGACGAACGCGCGTCGCTCGAGGCCCGCGGCGTGACGGTCCTGCCGGCCGCCTCGCTCGCCGAAGGGCTCACGGCGCTCCGGGCCCGCGGGGTGCACCACCTCATGGTCGAGGGGGGGGCCACCCTGGCTGGCGCCCTGCTCGACGAGGGAATGGTCGACCGGCTGGTTATCTTCCGCGCTCCTCTCGTGCTGGGTGCGGGAGCCCTGCCGGCCTTTGCGGGCCTGCACGGGCGGACCCTCGCCACTGCGGTGCGCCTGCGCCCGCGCGTTCGTCGCCGCCTGGGCGACGACCTGCTCGAGATCTACTCGGTCACGCGGCGCTGAGCGTCGCCTGCGCGGCGACTTCATGTTCACTGGACTCATCGACGACATCGGCACCATCGATCGCATCGTCTCCACGGAGGCGGGGCGGGAGCTGCGCGTGCGCTGTCGCTACGACGAGCTGACTGACGGCGAGTCCATCGCGATCAACGGGGCGTGCCTCACGGTGCGCGAGCACGGCGCCGGGTGGTTCACCGTCGCCGCCGTCGTCACGACGCTCGAGCGCACCACCATTGGCGACTGGCGCGACGGCGCGCGCGTCAACCTCGAGCGGGCGATGCGCCTCGGCGACCGGCTCGGTGGCCACCTGGTGCAGGGGCACGTCGATGGCGTCGGGACGGTGCGCGAGACCGCACGCGAGGGCGACGCCTGGCTCATCGACGTCGAACTCCCGGGTGCCCTGCAGCCACTCATGGTGCCGCTGGGATCGGTCGCGGTCGACGGCGTGAGCCTGACGGTCAATGCGCTGCACGATCCGCACGGGATCCAGCTCTCCATCATCGAATACACCGAACGGCACACCACGCTGGGCGCATTGCGCGCCGGCGATCGGGTGCATGTGGAAGCCGACATGATTGCGAAGCACGTCGCGCGCCTCACGGCGCCCCACCTCGCCCTCGTTGCGGGGGGTCGATGACCTTCGGCACCGTCGAGCAGGCCATCGAAGACATCCGCGCCGGCAAGTTCGTGCTCGTCGCGGACGATGAAGACCGCGAGAACGAGGGCGACCTCATCTGCGCGGCAGAGAAGATCACGCCCGAAATGGTGAACTTCCTCCTCGGTGCCAAGGGAATGATCTGCCTGGCACTCACCAGCGATCGCGTGCGGGAGCTCGAGCTCGAGCCGCAGGGGCGCGAGAACACCGACGCCTTCCGCACGGCCTTCACCGTCAGCATCGACGCCGACACGCGCTTTGGCGTGACGACGGGCATCAGCGCGGCCGATCGCGCGACATCGATTCGTGTCGCGGTCGATCCCGCCACGCGCCCCGGCGATCTCCGGCGCCCCGGGCATGTCCATCCGCTGCGCGCGCGAGACGGTGGCGTGCTCCAGCGCGTCGGGCACACCGAGGCGGCGGTGGACCTGGCGCGCCTGGCCGGGTGCTATCCCGCCGGCGTGATCTGCGAAGTGCTCGACGCCGACGGGTCGACGGCCAAGCGGCCGGCACTCGAGGCCTTTGCCAAGGCACACGGGCTGACCTTCATCACGGTCGCGCAACTGGTCGCCTTCCGCTTTCGCACCGAGCGGCTGGTGCACCGCGTCGCAGACGCGCGGCTGCCCACGGAGTTCGGCGAGTTCCGCATCGCCGGCTACCGCAACGATGTCGATGCGGCCGAGCATGTTGCCCTGGTGTATGGCGACGTGACGGCCAACGGGGGCGAGCATGTGCTCGTGCGCATGCACTCGAAGTGCCTGACGGGCGACGTGTTCCACTCCCAGCGCTGCGATTGCGGCTGGCAGTTGCACACGGCGATGCAGATGGTTGCCCGCGAAGGGCGCGGCGTGATCGTCTACCTCGATCAGGAAGGGCGCGGCATCGGCCTTCTCAACAAGCTCAAGGCGTACGAGCTGCAGGACGCCGGCGCGGACACGGTCGAAGCCAACGAGAAGCTCGGCTTTGGCCCCGACCTCAGGAACTACGGTATCGGCGCGCAGATCCTGCTCGATCTCGGGTGCACCTCATTGCGCGTGATCACCAACAATCCCAAGAAGATCGTCGGGCTCGAGGGGTACGGCCTCGCCGTCACCGGTCGCGTGCCGCTCGAAGTGCCGACGAGCGCGGAGAACGCCGACTATCTCGCCGTCAAGCGCGACAAGATGGGCCACCTCTTCGCCGCCGATCCGACGGTCAATGCCTGAGTTCACCGGAAGTCCCGACGGCACCGGCCGTCGGTTTGTCGTCGTCGCCAGTCGCTTCAACGAGTCCGTCACCACGCGGTTGCTCGAGGGCGCCATCGAGGCGCTGCTCAAGCACGGAGTGCCGCTCGACGACATCGACAGCCTCTGGGTGCCGGGTGCCTGGGAGCTCCCCACGGCCGTGCGCCGAGCATTGGCCACGGAACGGTATGACGCGGTCGTTGCCGTCGGCGCGGTGATCCGCGGCGAAACGCCGCACTTCGACTACGTCGCTGGTGAGGCGTCGCGCGGGCTGGCCGATGCGTCACGCGACTTCGACGTGCCCATTGGATTCGGACTGCTGACCACCGACACGGTGGAGCAGGCGGAGGCGCGCGCAGGTGGCGCGCACGGCAACAAGGGGTGGGACGCCGCGCTGGCCGCGCTCGAGATGGTCGATCTGCTCGATCGGTTCGATCACACCATGCTCCCCGACGAGGGGGACGCATGATGCCCCTCCGGTCACCGGTCCGCCGCGAGACGCGCGGCCGTTCGCGTGCGCTGCAGGCGCTCTACGCCGCCGAGATGCGCGGCGCGGACGACCTGCTGCGCGTCGGCACGCAGGTGTGGGATGATCTTGGCGTCGAGCGCGACGAACGCGCGGTCGCCGAGCGCCTCGTGGTGCTCGTGCAGCGCGAGCGCGACACCATCGATCGTCGCATCGCGGACGTGGCGGCCAACTGGCGGCTCGATCGCCTCGGCGCCATCGAGCGCGCGGTGTTGCGCCTGGCGAGCGCGGAGCTCGCGTACATGGACACGCCGCCGCGTGTGGTGCTGCAGGAAGCGATCCGTCTCGCCGAGCGCTACGGCTCCGAACGCAGCGCGGCGTTTGTCAACGGAGTGCTCGACGCTGTGGCACGCGCGCTCGGTCGCCTGTGACCGTGTCCGTGAGCGCGCGCCCGCTCAGGGTGTGCGTCGTCAATTGGCAGGATCGCGAAAACCCGCAGGCCGGCGGCGCGGAAACGCACCTGCACGAGATCTTCGGGCGCCTCGCCGATGCCGGGCATGACGTCACGCTCCTCTGCGGTGGATGGCCCGGTGCTCCCACGCGCGTGACGCTCGACGGCATGCGCGTCGTGCGAGCGGGGACGCGACAGAGCTTTGCCATGCGCGCCTGGTCGGCGTTCCGTGCCGTCTCGCGTGAACAGGCGTTCGATGTCGTGGTGGAAGACATCAACAAGGTGCCGTTGCACACGCCGTGGTGGGGGCTGGGTGGCGCACGCCCGGTGGCACTCGTACCACATCTCTTTGGGGCGACGGCATTCCAGGAGCTGGCCGCACCGCTGGCCGCCGCCGTGTGGATGGCCGAACGGCCGATCCCGCTCGTCTATCGCGGTGTCCCGTTTCAGGCCATCTCCGAGAGCACCGCCGACGATCTCGTCGCGCGCGGCGTACGGCGCGACCGGATTCGCGTGATCTTCCCGGGGATCGACAACGCGGCGTATACGCCCGATGCGACGATGCGGGCACCCACGCCGACGTTCGCCTATCTCGGTCGCCTCAAGCGATACAAGGGGGTGCACCTCTGCCTCGAGGCGTTCGCACGCGCGGCCGTGCCGGGTGCGGTCTTCGAGGTCGCGGGGGCAGGGGAGTATCGCGCGGATCTCGAGCGACTGGCCGGCACGCTCGGTGTGAGCGATCGCGTGCGCTTTCTCGGTCGCATCGACGAATCAGAGAAGCGCGCACTGCTTCGGCGGGCGTGGGCGCTGCTCTTTGCCTCTCCGAAGGAAGGGTGGGGGATCACGAACCTCGAGGCCGGGGCCAGCGGGACGCCGGTGATCGCGTCCAACTCGCCGGGCATTCGCGAGTCGGTGCGCGACGGGCAGACCGGCTTCCTCGTGGCCCATGGCGACACCGAGGCGATGGCGGGGGCCATCCGGCGCCTCGCGGCCGATCGCCCCCTCGTGGAGCGGCTCGGCGACGCGGCGCGGGTGTTCGCGGGGCAGTTCACCTGGGACCAGGCGGCGCGCCAGACGGCCGAGCACCTTCGGGAAGTGCGCGACGGCGCCATCGGTTGAGCATCGCGCGTCGGGGGCGCACATTCCGACACGCCCGCCCTTTCCGGCGCGCGGCGCGCCGCGACGACCCGTTTTCCCTCTCGTGCCCCACCAACGCCTGACTGTCGGCGCGCTGCTCGAGCGCATGCGCGACACGCTGCAACTCGAAGTGCTCACTGGCACCGACGGCGTCGATCGCGAGATCACCACGCCCGAGGCGTCGAGCCCGGGACTCGCGCTCACGGGGTACCTCAATCGCTTTCCGTTCCAGCGCATCCAGGTCCTGGGCGAAACCGAGATCACGTATCTGGAGTCGCTCGCCGACGAGCAACGCGCCGCCAACCTGGTGCAGTTCTTCGGCTTCCCGATTCCCTGCGCGTTCATCACCAAGGGGCTCGAGCCACCCGCGCCCGTTCGCGCGCTCGCCGAAGCCAACGGCGTCACGCTGATCCGGTCGCGGCTGAAGACGGCGGAGTTCTATCGTCTCATCAAGCCGTTCCTGGCCGATCAGTTCGCGCCCACGACGACGCTCCACGGCTCGCTCGCCGACGTCTTCGGCGTCGGGCTCTTCTTCACCGGGCAAAGCGGCATCGGCAAGAGCGAGTGTGTGCTCGACCTCGTCGAGCGCGGACACCGGCTGGTGGCCGATGACCTGGTCATCGTCACGCGCCGCGGCAACGACGTGCTCATCGGACGTGGCCACGAACTGCAGCAGCACTTCATGGAGATCCGCGGCGTCGGCCTCATCGACGTGCCCGGCATCTTCGGCATCAAGTCGGTGCGCCAGCAGAAGCGACTCGAAGTCGTCGTCTCGCTCGACGAGTGGAACGCCGATGCCGTTCCCGATCGCACGGGGCTCGACCAGGACACCACCAACATCCTCGGCGTCGAGCTGCCACGCGCGACGGTGCATCTGAATCCGGGCAAGAACATCACGGTGATCGCCGAAGTCATCGCGATGAACCACCTGCTGCGCTACTACACGGGCACCGACGCCGCCACGCGTTTCAACGAGCGGTTGATGGGGCGCATGCGCCAGGCGTACGATGCCAAGCGCTATCTGCAGGAGGACGAGGAGTGAACGACGTGCGCGCCCGCCGCGCCGTGGTGGCCGGCCACGCGCAGTTCGCCGACGGGATGCTCTCGGCGGTGCGGCAGATCGTGGGCGACGCGGGCACACTCGTGGGCGTGACGAACAGTGGCGCGTCGGGCGAAGAGATCGAACGGCGGCTGCGCGACGCGCTCGCCGATTCCGGCGCGTCGGTGATCTTCACCGACCTGCCCGCCGGCAGTTGCACGATGGCCGCGCGCCGACTGCAGCGCGCGGATCCCTCGCTCACCGTCGTCGTGGGCGCCAACGTGCCGGCGATCCTCGATTTCGTCATGGGCGAAGACGCCGAGGCGGGCGCCCTCGCGTCGCGCGCCGTCGATCGCGGACGCACCGCGCTCGTGCTCGTGCAACCGCCCACCCCGCGCTGACCCGACACGACCGCCATGCCCATCGAACTCTATCGCATCGATGATCGCCTGATTCACGGGCAAGTGGTGGTCGGCTGGGGACAGCCGCTCGACCTGCAGCGCATCATTCTCGTCGACGATGAAGTTGCCGCGAGCGAGTGGGAGCAGGAGCTCTACCGCATGGGCGTGCCGCCGGAGATGGACGTGCACTTCCTCGATGTCGCCACGGCGGCCGCGCAGTTGCCCGCGCTGCAGCGCGATCTCGCGCGGTCCATCGTGCTCGTCGGCAGCGTCGCCACCATGGCCGCGCTCGTCGCCGACAGCGGGAACACGGTGCCGACGATCAACCTCGGCGGGGTGCACCACGCGGCCGGCCGCACGCAGCGCATGCGCTACGTCTTCCTCACCGACGACGAGGAGCAGCAGTTGCGCGCGCTCGCCTCGCGTGGCGTGACCATCACCGCGCAGGACGTCCCCGCCGCACGGCCGATTCCTCTCGAACAGGTGCTGGACGGGCGCGGCGATGGGTGACGCGCTCCTGCAGGCGTTGCCGGTGCTCCTGCTCGGCGGTCTCCTGGGGCTCGACGTGGTGAGCTTCCCGCAGGCGATGCTCGCGCGCCCGCTCGTCGGCGCCACGCTGACGGGAGCACTGCTCGGGGCGCCCATGGCCGGGCTCCTCTGCGGCGCGGTGCTCGAGTGTATCGCACTCGAGACGTTGCCGGTGGGTGCGTCGCGGTATCCGGAGTGGGGCAGTGCATCGGTCGTCGCGGGTGCGACCGTCGCTGCGCTCACGCCCCACCCCAGCGCGATCGTCATCGGCACGATCTTCGGACTGGCGTTCGCCTGGATCGGTGGCGAATCGATGGTGTGGCATCGCAAGCTCATCGCGCGCGTGGCACGCCCACGACTGTCCACACTCGCCACCGGTTCGTTCTCCACGGTCGCGGGGCTGCAACTCTTCGGCATGACCGCCGATTTCGCGCGCGCGGTGGCCCTGACGGGGCTCGGGTTGCTTGTCTCCGGTCTGGTCGCGCCGGTGGTGACGGCGCGCTGGGGAGAGAGTGGTGCAATGACCGACGCGATCACCGTCGGGATCGCCGGAGCCGTGGCGGCGTTTGCGGTCTGGAAGGTGTTCCACGGCGTGCAGTGGGCGCGTGTGGCGGTGGCCGCGGGCTTTGCGATCGGCGTGCTCCTCGTCCTTGCTCGGCAATAGCGCATGACGACACCGCGTGCGCTCGACCTCGGTGACACGCCGCCTGCCTCGGCGGCGGTGCGCTCCGTCGTGCCGGTGCCGCTCACGCGGTGGATCGCGGTGTATCTGCGCTCGCTCGCGGTGCAGGGCTCGTGGAACTACGAGATCCTCATCGGCAACGGGATGGGCTTTGCCATCGAGCCCGTGCTGCGCCTCTTGCCGGGCGGTCCCGGCGGCGAGGCCTATCGCGCGGCACTCGCGCGTGAGAGCGCCTACTTCAACGCACACCCGTATCTCGCATCGGTGGCGCTGGGTGCACTCGCACGCGCGGAGCTGGATGGTGAGCCGGCGGCCCGGATCGAGCGCTTTCGCACCGCGCTCTGCGGCCCGCTGGGCGCCGCGGGGGATCGCCTGGTGTGGGCGGCGTGGCTGCCGGCATGTGCGGTCGGCGCGCTGGTGCTCTATGGGCTCGGCTTCGGTCCGCTCGTCGTGGTGCTCGCGTTTCTGATTCCCTACAACATCGGGCACCTCGGTCTGCGCGCGTGGGGGTTGCACGTGGGGTGGCGGCACGGGCTGCGCGTGGCGTCGGCCCTCAACACACCGGTGCTGCGGCAGGGACCCATGTGGATCGGTCGCGTGGGGGCCTTCCTGGCGGGGCTCGCCTTGCCGCTGCTGGTGGCGCGGGTGGTTGGGACCGCACACCTTCCCCAGATCGCGGCGCTGGCGGCCGCGGGGGCGGGCGCAGTAGTGCTCATCGCGTTTCATGGGCGTGTCGAGGGGTGGCGGTTGGCCCTCGGTGCCCTGGCGGCGCTCGCTTTCTACTCGGTGATTCGCTGATGCCCGAACGAACCGTCCAGATCGTCAACAAGCACGGCCTGCATGCGCGCCCGGCAGCGGAGATGGTCAAGGCGGCCTCGAAGTTCAAGGCCGACATCACCATCTCGCGCGATGACCTCGAGGTCAACGGCAAGAGCATCATGGGCGTCATGATGCTCGCGGCGGAGTACGGGTCGACGATCACGCTGCGGGCCTCGGGACCCGACGCCACCGAAGCGATCGACGCACTGTGCACCCTCGTGGCGTCGCGCTTCGGGGAGAGCTGAATGCAGTCGATCCTCGTGGGGATCGCCGCCTCCCCGGGGATCGTCGTCGGGCCGGTGCACCTGTTGCGATGGGAGGTGCCGGAGGTCCCGCACCGCGTCATCACGGATGCGGAGATCGACGGCGATCTCGAGCGCCTGCACCAGGCGGTGGGCCGCTCGCGCGATCGGCTGCGTGCGTTGCGCGAGCGCGCCGAGGCGCAGGCCGGCCCGGAAGAGGCGGCGATCTTCGATGTGCAGCTCACCATCCTCGACGATGCGGAGCTCATTCAGAGCATCGAAGTGCTGGTGCGGCAGCACATCGCCGTCGAAAAGGCGGTCGACCTCGTCTTCCTCGAGTGGCGGCAGCACTTCGCGCGACACCAGACCGCCATGCTGCGCGAGCGCGTCGGCGATCTCGTGGATGTGCAGATCCGCCTGCTCTCCGTGCTGCTCGCGCTGCCGGACTACGATCCGGTCGAGCTGCCGACGGGAAGCAATGCCATCCTCGTCACGCACGACCTGACGCCCAGTCTCACGCTGCAACTCGACCGGTCGGCGATCGCGGCCATCGCGACCGACGCGGGTACGGCCACGGCGCACGTCGCGATTCTTGCACGTTCGCTGGGGTTGCCGGCGGTCGTCGGGCTTCGGACGGCCACGGAGCGGTTGCGTGGTGGTGAGATCGCGATTCTCGATGGCGCGGCGGGGACGCTCGCCATCGCGCCGTCTGCTGCTGAGATCGAGGGCGCGCGTGAACGCGCACAGCGGGACGCCGCGCGGCAGCACGAACTCGAGTCCTTCGCCGAGCTCGAGGCCATCACGGTCGACGGCGAGCGATTGGTGCTCCGGGCCAACGTGGATCTCCCGGAGGAGGCCGAAACGGCCGCGACGAGCGGCGCCGACGGTGTCGGACTCATGCGCACCGAGTTTCTCGTCGTCGGGCGCGCCGCGATGCCCGATGAAGACGAACAGTATCGCGCCTATCGACGGGTGGTCGAAGCCTTCGGCAAGCGTCCTGTCATCATCCGCACGTTCGACATCGGTGGAGACAAGCTTCCCGTCGGCGGCTTTCCCACCGAAGCCAATCCCTTCCTCGGCTGGCGCGCCATTCGCATGTGTCTCGATCAGCCGGAGCTGTTCAAGACGCAGTTGCGCGCACTGCTGCGTGCCGCACTCCACGGGGATGTGCGCATCATGCTCCCGCTCGTCGTGACGGTCGACGAAGTGCGCGCCGCGCGTGCGCTGCTCGACGAGGCTGCCGATGAGCTGGCCCAGGCCGCGGTGCCGCACCGGGCCGACGTCCCGCTCGGCGTGATGATCGAGACGCCCGCCGCGGCCGTCGCGAGTGGGACGTTTGCGCGTGACGCCGACTTCTTCAGCATCGGCACCAACGATCTCGTGCAGTACACGCTGGCCGTCGACCGCGGCAACGCGAACCTCGCCGATCGCTTCACCGCGCTGCATCCGGCCGTGCTCACGTTGATTCGCCAGATTGTGGAGTCAGGGCGCACGCACGGACTCGATGTCTGCGTCTGTGGTGAGATGGCGTCGCAGCCGCTGATGGTCTTTGCGTTGCTCGGGTTGGGCGTGCGGCAGTTCAGCGTCGCGCCGCGGGCGGTGGGGACCGTCAAGCAGCTCGTGCGCGCCGTGCGGGCGCGAACGGCCGCCGACGTCCTCACCGAAGCGCTCGGGATGGCGACCGCCCGCGAGGCGGAGCACCTCCTGCGGCGCCGGTTGCGGCAGGAGCTGGCCCACGATCCGACCCTGCTGGAGACGGCCGCCCTGCTGACCTGAGGGCCCAGGCAATCGTCATGGAGGGACAGTCACGTGGCCGGTCCGTTGCCGCCACGGTGGCCGTGTTCTAGTCTTCCCGCGCTTGACGCCCGGCCCGCAGCGCCGGGCGTCCGTCTGTTTGCCCCTTTACCCCTGCATGCCGTGCCCGAGCGCTATCTCTTCACGTCCGAGTCCGTCTCCGAAGGTCACCCCGACAAGATCGCCGACCAGATCTCCGACGCGGTGCTCGACGCGATCCTCACGGAAGATCCCACGGCACGCGTGGCCTGCGAGACGCTCGTGACCACGGGGCTCGCGGTGGTCGCCGGTGAAATCACCACCGCCACCTATGTCGAGATCCCCGAGATCGTGCGCCGCACGATCGAGGAGATCGGCTACACCGACGCGACCTTCGGCTTCGACAACAAGACCTGCGCCGTTGTCAGCACCATCGGCAAGCAGTCGCCTGACATCGCGATGGGTGTCGACACCGGCGGCGCGGGCGATCAGGGGATGATGTTCGGCTATGCGACCGACGAGACCGCCGAGCTCATGCCGATGCCCATCCAGCTCGCGCATCGCCTCACCGAGCGCCTCGCGATGTTGCGCAAGTCGGGCGAACTCGGCTGGCTGCGCCCGGATGCCAAGTCGCAGGTCACCATTGCGTACGAGGGCGATCGCCCGGTGGCGGTCGACACGGTCGTGATCTCCACGCAGCACGCCCCCGAGGCCTCGCAGGCCAAGATCAAGCGGGCGATCCTCGCGGAAGTGATCGAGACGGTCATCCCCGAGGAGATGCACCCGGGTCGCAAGCTCAAGGTGCACATCAACCCCACCGGCCGCTTTGTCATCGGTGGCCCGCAGGGCGACGCCGGCTTGACCGGCCGCAAGATCATCGTCGACACCTACGGCGGCATGGGGCGCCATGGCGGTGGCGCGTTCAGCGGCAAGGATCCCTCGAAGGTCGATCGTTCCGCGTGCTACGCCGCACGCTGGGTCGCCAAGAACATCGTGGCCGCCAAGCTCGCTCGGCGCTGTGAAGTGCAGGTTGCGTACGCCATCGGCGTCGCCGAGCCCGTGTCCGTGTTCGTCGACACGTTCGGCACCGGCGCGATCGACGACCGGGCGATCGAGGCCGCCGTGCGCGAGGTGTTCGACCTCACGCCGCGCGGCATCATGACGTCGCTCGAGCTGCGCAAGCCCATCTATCGGCCCACGGCGGCCTACGGCCACTTCGGCCGCGCGCCGCGCAAGGAAGGGACGGGAAAGAGCGCGCGCACCTACTTCACGTGGGAGCGCACCGATCGCGTGGCCGCCCTCAAGCGCGCCGTCAACGGCTGAGCACCACGGAACATCAGACCACACGGGGCATCCGCCGGCTGGCGGGTGCCTCGTTGCCATTCGGGGACCGTCGCGCCGAGCGACACGGCACAATACGTTGCGGGGATGATCGAGGTCTCCGTCGCCCGACTCGGGCTCGATAGCGCGACCAATTCCTACGTGCTCGTGCTGCAGGAGCGCGGGGGGCGACGGGTGTTGCCGATCTGGATCGGTCAGCCGGAAGCCGAGAGCATCGTGATGCAGATGAACCAGGTCGAACGGGAGCGCCCGCTCACGCACGACCTGTGCAAGACGATCGTTACGGGGCTCGGCGCCACGCTCGCCCGCGTCGACATCACCAAGGTCGAGAAGAACACGTATTACGCCGAGTTGCAGCTCGTGCGAGGAGATACGCGCGTGCAGATCGATGCACGACCGAGCGACAGCGTCGCCATCGCGCTCCGGCTCAATGCGCCGATCTTCGTGAATGAAGCGCTGTTGACCACGCCCGGCGACGAGGACGACGAGGGGAACGGCGGAGGGGATGTGGTACCGCCACCCAGCGCTGAAAGCAGCGATGTGGAGCGTCTCAAGGCGTACCTGGAGAAGCTGCGCCCGGAGGACTTCGGCAAGTTTCGCCCATGAGGTGTGTGTGGCGACTCG
>JALOPS010000066.1 GCA_025453745.1 Gemmatimonadaceae bacterium | reverse complement strand
GATGACCCAGCGCGCGAACTCGCGCTTCTCGCCGTCGGCGAAGACGGCCTGGTGGACGAGCGCATCCATGTGATGCGTCGCAAGCGCTTCGGGGCGTGGAACGGCGACGGTGCCGTTCTCGATGACAACGGCGCCGCCGAACCACTCGGTGCGCGTCAGGGTGTCTGGGGTCATGCGGAGCCTCGGCGCGCGGGGCGCGCAGGGTGGACAAAGCGGCGGAGCCAGGCCGCCGCGCGGGCGGTGCGGGTCACCGACGCGGAACGCGGGGAAGATTCCGGGCGGGGCGGAGGGGGGGCAAGGGCGGGCGTCAACCCAGACCGAGCACGAGGCGAAGACCGGCGTCGACCTCGGCGACCGATCGCACCGGCAGGCGTCCAATGCGTTCGGTCAGGCTCTCGCGATCCAGCGTGATGACCTGCGAGACGTTGACGACCGAGTCTCTGGGCAGCCCGCTGGCGCGGGCGGAGACGCGGACGTTTCCGGGCGCGTCGGCCAGCCTGAGGTTACTGGAGAGCACGGCCGCTATGGTCGTGCGAATCGTGCTTCGATTGAAGGCATCGTCCTGCACGATGAGGACGGGACGACGATGGCCCGGTGCAGAGCCGATGGGATCGGAGAGATCGGCCCACCAGAGCTCTCCGCGCCGGATCACCACGAGTCCTCGGCGAGCGCCCGCTGCTGTGCCCGCCGAACTGATGGGGAGATCGCCGAGTCTTCGGTGGCGTACACGGCGTCGAGGCGCGCCGTGGTCTCATGCGCCGATCGTCGGGTGAGATACTCGGCCATCGCCTCCGCGTAGAGCGCGCTCCGCGAGACGCCAAGCGCTTCGGCAAGGGCATCGGCGCGTTCGAAGAGGTCGTCGGGGAGGGAGATGGCGATTTTCATACCAGAATCATACCGGCAGCGCCCTGTCAAGACAAGCGCGAGCTGCAGAGGCGGCCCTCGCGCCATTCTGGTGGTCGAGGGGGCCAGTCGCGCGAGGACGAACAAGGGACGTTCGCGAGGCCCGAGCTTTGTCACCTGCATATCGCCGCGCTCCGCTGAGGGGAGCACCCCGTCGTTTCATCCCGTCATCCGCGAAGCGGAATCTCCGACCACAGGATCTCGACGTCTCTGAGTTGGCACATCCGAAGCAGATCCCGCACGTCGTCCGCGACGCTCGGCGACTGCCCGGGACCGATCATGATCGCGCGTAGCGGCGACACGGTGTCCGGCGGCTCGTCCCACCGAGCCTCGACATAGCGAAGCAGCCGTCCGTTGCGCACGCGGACCAGCACCCCATCGGGCGCGATGTTGCTACGCATTTCAGTCGCTGGAGGAAGAAATGCCACACGCCGTTCTCGCTCGACCCCGAACGCCGGGTTCTTAAGAAATGGTAGCGTGCGCCGGGTCACGTTGACTGCGGCGTCTTGCAGGTTGCCTGTCCGACCGACTCGGCCTTCAAGCGATGCATCATCCCTTGAAACCTTCAGCAGCTCGTCGAGCGCCGTGGTCACGAGTGCCGACTGCTCCGCGCGGCCGTAGCGAACGTCATCGACAGTGTCCCGATAGCGCTCTGCAGAGAGGCTGATCGTCTCGGAGAAGCCCAACGCGAAGCCGCTGCCGCCACCGTATGCTCGCCATTGTGACAAGTCATTGGCTGAACGCGAAAATGACACGAGGAACACCGTCCCGCGACGAGAGCTGAACCACTCAAGCGGCTGGAGCACATGACTGCGGAGCGCGGCATCGACACCGTGCTGCGCCGCCCATACTTCGACCACCTCCCGATAGCGCGCGTCCGCGTACGTCAACTCGGACGCGTCATTCATCGACGCATAGTGCGACGCATAAAACCCCCGCGTGCGCAGAATGCCTTCGAGGCCCGTCGCACTCGTGTAGTGCCAAATCAGGTTGTCTGGTACGGACACCATCACCCCACCCGCCACCGCGCATCCCCGGCCGGCAACGCAGCAAACTCCGCCTTCGCCGCCTCGTACCCGCTGCGCCCGAGCATCCCGTACGCATAGCGCTTGCCCAGCTCCACCCCCGGCTGGTTGAACGCATCTACGCCGTAGAGCTCCCCGGCATACGCCGTCGCCAGCTCGAAGCACATCATCAACTCGCCCACGGCAAACGCATCGGCCCGATCGACGGTGAGCGTCATGTTCATCTTGCCACGCGCCGCCAGCGCGCCCGCCGTGGCGCGCTGCTCCACGTCGATGAGTTCCGCGAGTGAATGCCCGGCGAGGTACGCGAGTTCGGGCCCATCACCGGCCGCCGTTGGAATCGCGCCCTGCGACGCGCGCTCGCGCACGCCGACAAAGGTGATGGTCTTGTCCTTCGGGCCTTCCATGAAAAGCTGCACCTGCGAGTGCTGATCGGTGGCACCCAGCGCACCGAGCGGCGTGGGGCCCACGCTCGTGCCATCGGGCCGGAGCTTGCCGAGCGACTCGGCCCAGAGCTGCACGAACCACGCGCCGAGGTCCCGAAACGCATCGACGTACGGCATGAGCACCTGCACGTTCGCGCGATGCTCGCGATCGGCAAGCCACTGCAGCACGGCAAACGCCCCGGCCGGATTGGTGGCGAGATCGGCGGCGGCGCAGCGGTCGCGCAGCGCGCGCGCGCCGTCGAGCATCCCGCGCACATCAATGCCGATGAGCGCGGCCGGCAACATCCCCACCGGCGTGAAGACGCTGAAGCGGCCGCCGACGTTGGGCGGAATGTCCAGCGCGGGAATCCCCTGCTCCACCGCGAGCGGCCGAAGCGCGCCACTCTTCGGATCGGTGATGAACACGAGGTGATCGCGCACACGCTCCGCGCCCACGGTGCGCGTGAGCGCATCGCGTACAATGAGGTACTGCGCCATCGTCTCCACCGTCCCGCCTGACTTGGACGTCACCACCACGAGCGTGCGCGAGAGGTCGAGCAGCGCCAGCGTCTCGGCGATCGTCACCGGGTCGACGTTGTCGAGCACGACGAGCCGCGGCAGCCCACCGCGCTGCGCGGCGCTCCGCATGTTCCACGCACCGGGGCGCAGCGCCGTGCGCAGTGCAATGGGCCCCAGGGCGGAGCCGCCGATGCCGAGCACCAGCACATCGTCGTATCGACCGGCCACGCGTGCGGCAAAGTCGGTGGACTGCGCGAGCAGCGCCGCGTCATCAGGCAAGTCGATGAAGCCGAGCTGTCCGGCCGCGTGGCGCGCCGCGACGCCTGCGTGGGCGGTCGCGAATGCCGCACGCGCCCCCTCGAACTGTGCGGTGCGAATGCCGGCCTGGCCGAGGGTGTCGGCCATCATGTTGCTGAAGTCGAGACGGAGTGGCATGGAAGCAGTCAGTCGATGCGCACGACGAGCCCGTCGAACGCCGGCGCGATGCCGCGTGGCAGCTCGGTTTCGAGATCGACGTGCAGGGTGTCGTGGGTCAGGTGCGTCAGAAAGGTGCGATCGGCGCCAACGATGCGCGCCACGTCCACCGCTTCCGCGATGCTCAGATGCGTGGGATGCGGCGAACGCAACAGTGCGTTCAACACCAGCACGCGCACACCGCGCAGTGCGGCGAGCGTGCGCTCGGGGAGCGACTTGGCGTCGGTGACGTATGCGAGCGCGCCGATGCGATAGCCGAGCACATCGACGCGTCCGTGCGGAACGGCAACCGGCACGATCTCCACGCTACCGACGTCGAACGGGACGTACGCCGCGATGACCTGCGGCAGCCCTTCCGGCTTCGTGGTGCCCGGCAGCGGGCGCATCGACGCGTCGAGCACATAGGGGAACCGGCGACCGATGCCCGCGAGCGTCTCGGCCGAACCGTACATCGGCAACGGCGCACCGCGCCGCACGGAGAGCGCGCGCACATCGTCGATACCGTGCGTGTGATCGGCGTGCTCGTGCGTGAAGAGCACCGCGTCGACGCGATCGACGCCCGCGGCGAGCAACTGCAGCCGCAATTCCGGTGGCGTATCGATGAGAAGCCGCGTGCCGTCGTCACACTCGACGACGGCGCCGCAGCGTGTCCGCCGATCGCGCGGATCGGGCGACGTGCACACCGCGCACCGGCAGCCGATCTGCGGGACGCCGAAGCTGGTCCCCGTCCCGAGGAAGGTGAGCTTCACGGACGGGGACCGCGCACGGCGATCAGAGCGCTTCGACCTTCATCAGGTTCGTCGAGCCCGACTTCCCGAAGGGCGCACCAAAGGTGACGATGACGCGATCGCCCGGCTCGGCCAGGTTGCGCGCGAGCGCTTCGCGCCGCGCGACATCCCACATCACGTCATAGTCGGTGGCAGCCGGCACCAGCACAGGCACCACGCCCCAGACGAGTGCGAGCTGCCGCGCGGTGGACGCCTGATCGGTGAGCACGAGGAGGGGCACCGGCGGCCGGTGCGACGAGACCACGCGTGCACTCGTGCCGCTGCGCGTGAAGACCACCACGAGCGGCGACTTGAGCATCTTGACCGCTGCGACCGTGGCGGCGGCAATCGCGACCTCGGTGGTCACCGTGCCAGACGGCGCCCGCCGGTCCTCGCGATGGTGCGTGGGATTGGTCTCGATCTCCTTGATGATGCGCCGCATCGCTTCAACCGCGAGCCGCGGATAGGCGCCCGCGGCCGTCTCGGCCGAGAGCATCACCGCATCGGTGCCGTCGAGGATGGCGTTGGCCACGTCGCTCGCTTCAGCGCGCGTGGGGCGCGGATTCTCGATCATCGACTCGAGCATCTGCGTGGCCGTGATCACCGGCTTGCCCAGCCGCGTCGCCGTCTGGATGATCGTCTTCTGCGCGAGCGGGACTTCCTCGAAAGGCAGCTCGACACCCAGATCGCCGCGGGCCACCATCACGCCGTCCGCCGCGCGGAGAATGCTCTCGATGTTCTTGAGCGCAACGTCCTTCTCGATCTTGGCGACGATGAACATCCCCTTGTTCACCATCGCGCGCAGCGAGTCGATGTCCCACGCGCGCCGGACAAACGACAGCGCGAGCATGTCGAGTCCCTGCTCGACGGCAAAGGCGACATCGGCGCGATCCTTCTCCGTGATCGACGGCGCCGACACCTCGATACCGGGAAGATTCATCCCCTTGGAGCTGCGGATCGACCCCCCATGCACCACCACCGCGCGCACCCGCTGGCCGGTCACGTCGGTCACGCGCAGTTCGAGCAGCCCGTCGTCAATGAGGATGCGTCCTTTGACCTGCACGTCGCCGGCGAGCTGATCGTACGTGACGGGGATCTCCCCCTCGATCGCGATCTCCTCGGGAGCGAGCACCACTTCCTGCCCTACTTCGATGGCGATGGGCTCGTCGAGCGCACCGATGCGAATGCGCGGCCCCTGCAGGTCGCCGAGGATCGCGACCGGCTTGCTCAGCTCGCGCGCGACATCGCGCACCAGCGCAATCGTCGCGGCGTGCTGTTCATGCGTGCCGTGCGAGAAGTTGATGCGGGCGACGTCGAGCCCCGCTTCGATGAGGGCAGTGATCGCCTCGCGCGTGTTGCTGGCGGGGCCGAGGGTGCCGACGACCTTGGTGCGCGGCGTATAGCGAGGGGGCACGGGATCAGGCAGAGGTGGCGAGCGCGCGGCTCTTCCGGTCGATGCCGGCGAGCAGCGAGGAGTACGACGCATCGAAGGCGGCCAGTCCCTGCACGAGCAGCAGATCGGTGACCTCGCGGAGCGAGATCCCCTCCCCTTCGAGCGCAGCCAGCGTACGCTCGGCTCTGTCCACGCCTTCGTCAACAGACCGGCGGGTCTCACCGTGCGTCCGGAACGCCTCGAGCGTGGCCGGCGGGAGCGTGTTCACCGTGCCGGGGCCGATGAGCTCCTCGACGTAGCGGACGTCGCGATACGCCGGGTTCTTGGTGCTGGTGCTCGCCCACAGCGGCCGCTGGATGCGGGCGCCCTTTGCGGCGAGGGCGCGCCACGTCTCGCCGCTGAACGACGCCTGCGTGAGGCGGTAGGCCAGTCGCGCATTGGCGATCGCGGCCTCGCCCTTGAGGGCTTCGAGGGCGGTGGCCCGCGCCGGGTGCTGCGCGGCCAGCGCATCGAGGCGCTTGTCGATCTCGCTGTCGACGCGCGAAATGAAGAAGCTGGCGACCGACGCGATGCGAGACACGTCGAGTCCACGCGCCGCGCGCGCGGCGATGCCCGCGATGTACGCGTCGATGACGCGGCGATGCGCCTCGAGCGAGAAGAGCAGCGTCACATTGATGTTGAGCCCATCAGCGATGAGCTGTCGCGTCGCCTCGGCGCCGGCGACCGTGCCGGGCACCTTGATCATGCAGTTGGGGCGATCGACCAGCCGCCAGAGACGGTGCGCCTCCTCCACGGTGCCCGACGCGTCGTTCGCGAGCGTGGGCGAGACCTCGAGCGAGACGTATCCGTCGAGCGCATCGGTTGCGTCGTACACGCCGCGGAAGGCGTCGCACGCATCGCGCACGTCGGTGCTCGCCACGAGCTCGAAGCGCTGCGCCGGCGACGCGTCCGCAGCGGCCGCCGAGAGCTGCTCGTCGTAGGTTGTCCCTTCGGCGAGCGCCTTCTCGAAGATCGTCGGGTTCGACGTCATTCCCATCAGGGCATCGTCGCGAATGCGGCGCGCGAGCGACCCATCGTGCAGCATGGTCCGATCGATATAGTCGAGCCACACCGACTGGCCGGCGGCGTGCAGCTCATGAAGGCGATTGCGCATGGTACGCTCGGGGTTGGCGAGAGCGGTGAGGCGGACGTCAGGGCTTGGCTTCATACGGCACCGACACTTCGAACGTCCCCCACGCGAAGACCAGCTTTCCCTTCACGGAGGTGGCGCTCTCGGGCACGAGCGTGATGGAGAAGCTCTCGCGCACGTCGCTGAGTGTTCGCGCGGTGGCGGGTACGCTCGCGAGATCAGCGGAAGCATCGTACTGCGTGCCCCACTCGCCCGTCTTCTTGTTCACGATCAGGCGCCACCCGGCGGCCGTTGGCTTGGCAAAGAGTGTGTACGCACCCTTGGGCACCATGGTCCCGCCCAGGTCGAGATCGACGTCCGAGACGAGCGAGGTGGCGGCGTTGGCGCCCAGGCGCCAGACGGAGTCCATCGGCACGACGGTGCCGAGGATCGTGCGCCCGCGCGCATGCGGCTGGCCGTACTCGATGCGCACCTTCATGGGCTTCGGCCGCTGGTCGGCCGGCGTGTTCTGCGGCACCACGCGACTGATGGTGATCTCGGAGACCGCGAAGCCGCTGGGGGCGGTGCGGTACTGGGCGGTCTGCGCGGCCGCGAGCACGGGCGTCGCGGCGGCACAGAGTACGCCGATCACGGTGGGTCGAAACAGGAAAGGGCGCATGGGCGTCTATGGGGGATGACCAACGGACAGCAGCGACAGACTCGGAACGATAGTCACCATCTCGCGGGTCTGCGGAGCTTTCGACGGCGTGCGCTGTGCGCGACGGTCGCGGCAACCGCTGCCCTGCCGGTCCACGCGCAGTCCGCGCCGGCCGCATGTCAGCGCCCCGCACCCCCGCCGACCGTCGAACCACCGCGCGTCGACTCGCTGGCCCTCGCGTCGTTCGACACGGCGGTCCGCATCATCGCGCGGACGCACTTTGACTCCGCGTACAACGGTGTCCCGTGGCAGGCGCTGGCCGACTCGCTGCGCCCCGAGGTGGCCGCCGCCATGCGGCGCGACGTGACCCGTCGCGCGATCCGGACGATGCTGGAGCGACTGCGCCAGTCGCACTTCGCCCTCTTCGATGCGGAGCCGCCCGTCACGTCGGCGCGCGAAGAGACGGTGGATGGCGAACTCGGGCTCGACGTGCGTTGGATCGACGGGCGCGTGGTCGTCTCGCATGTGGATGCCGGAGGCCCCGCCGCACGCGCCGGCGTGCGACCGGGGGTCTCCCTGGTCGCGGTCGACGGATGTCCGTTGACCCCCGCCGTCTCCACGATGATGACGCGCACGCCGGCGGCGCTGGTGCCGCTGCGCGCGGTCGCGATCGGTCGCGACGCACTCGAACCGCGCGAGGCGGGCGCGATGCGATTGACCATCGATACCGGGCGCACGCGCGAGCAGCTCGCAACGGTGGCCGTGCAACCGGCGCGACTGCCGCGACAGCGTGCTCGGCTCGGGGGATTGGGCACGGTCCCGTTCGACGTCGAGTCGCGCGTCGCCGAGGTCGCTGGTCGCCGGATTGGCGTGCTCCGATTCTCTATCTGGGTGCCGGCCGCCGTCGCGGCGATCGACTCGGCGGTCGACCGACTGCGCACGGCCGATGGCATCGTGATCGACCTGCGGGGCAATGGCGGCGGCGTCGGTGGCATGGTGATGGGCCTCGGCGGGCACTTCATCGACAGTGTGGTGTCGCTTGGCACGATGCGGCAGCGCGGCGCGACCCTTCGCTTCGTCACCAATCCGCGACGGGTGAGTGTGGCTGGTCTTGCGGTCCAACCATACGCCGGCCCCGTGGCGATCCTCGTCGACCCGCTGTCGCTCAGCACGAGTGAAGTGTTCGCCGGCGGGATGCAGGCGGTGGGTCGCGCGCGCATCTTCGGCGAGGTGACCGGCGGCATGGCATTGCCCGCCTTCTCGGAGCGTCTCCCCAACGGGGACCTGTTGTATCATGCCGTCGCCGATTTCGTCGATGCCGACGGTCGGCGATTGGAAGGGTCCGGTGTGGTGCCGGATGTCCTCGTCACGCCGACGCGCGCGGCGTTGCTCGATGGGCGCGATCCGGTGTATGACCGGGCGGTGGAGTGGCTCACATCGGCTGCTCGCCTCCGATCGGCGGGGAGCCCCCGCCAGTAAATTGCCGATCGACGTCGGCAGTCCCATTTTCGTCATCGAGGAGTAGAGGCATGCGAGTTTCGTCCCGCGCGTCCCGCGCGCTGTTCCTGGCCACGTCGCTCGTGGCCGCCTCGGCTGCGCACGCGCAGACGCCCACGGCCGACCAGATCATCGCCAAGTACGTCGACGCGATCGGCGGCAAGAGCGCGATCGTCGCGCTCTCGTCGATGCGCCAGACCGGTACGATGGAGATGCCGGCGATGGGGATGTCCATGGAGATGGAGGTCGCCGCTGCCACGCCCAACAAGCGCGTCACGAAGATGGTCATTCCCGGCATGGGCGAGATGATGCAGGGCTACGACGGAAAGACCGCCTGGGCCATGGACCCCATGCAGGGACCGCGCGTGCTCAAGGACAAGGAGCTCACGCAGCTCATGGAACAGGCTGACTTCTCGTCGGAGATGCTCAAGTCGGCGAGCAACTTCAAGGCGATCGAGGTGCAGGGGCAGGAGGCGTTCGAAGGGCAGCAGGCGTGGAAGGTCAAGTTCACGCGCCCGTCGGGGAACGTCACGACGGAGTTCTTCGCGGTCGACAGCGGGCTGCTCCTGGGCTCCGTGACCACGCAGTCGAGCCCGATGGGCGAGCTGGAAGCGCGCTCCGTGCTGAGCGACTACAAGGCCTATGGCCCCGTCAAGTTGCCGGGGAAGATCGCGATCACGGCGGGACCGCAGCAGATGACCATGACGACGAAGAGCGTCACGTTCAACGATGTGCCCGATACTGCCTTCGCGCTCCCTGAAGCGATCAAGGCGCTGGTCAAGCCGTAACGCCACCGCGTTGCAACGGGGCGGAGGTGCCAACGGGCATCTCCGCCCCGTTTGTGTTCTCATGGCGGGCCGTGTTGGCGGTGCGCACGGGTTCGTGTCGCGCATTGGTGCGCTCGCACACACTTCGGTCGGATCACCGCGGCGCCGGAAGCGTCTCGGTCCCATCGGTCGTCCTTGCGTTGACCCCCATTTGCCACCCGGGCATCTTGCCGACAGTCCGACTCCCTTCCCTCCGAGGCCTGATGCTCCTGCCCCCCGTGCGCCGGATCGACAGCGGGAGAGCGGGTCGTGCGCGGCGTGCCGGTGTCACCCTCGTCGAACTGCTCGTGGTCCTGGTCATCCTCGGCGTGGCGGCCGGGGTGGTCGTGCCGGTCGTCCGCCCGGCGACCGCGACCGTGGAGCGCGAAGACGGCGTGCAGGTCGCCCAGCGACTCGCGGCGCAACGCGGGGAGGCGCTGCGGGTGAGCAGCGCAGGCGGTCGATGGTTGATCGTGCGCGACGCCGATCCGGATGACACCGTCGCTCGCGGGACACTGCCCGATTCGAGCGCGGTCGCATTGGCCGTGCTGCCGTCGGGTGTCTGTCTGCCGGTGGCGATGGACGCCGCACCCGGTGCGTGGGATCCCGTCGGGTGCCGCCGCGTGGATCGCGAGGCGGCGACCCCATGAGTCTGCTCGAAGCGATGGTGGCGTTGGCCATTGTCGCGATGGTCGCGCTCGGTGGCTACGAGCTCACCGCGTCGAGCGCGCGCGCTGCCACCGCGAGCGCCGCGTGGACGGAGGCCGTCGCGCGCGCGGAGTCGATGATGGATGCCGCGGTCGCGGCCGCGCCGATCGAGGCGCGCGACGGGCGTGTGGCGCGCGTGCCGTACCGCCCCGGACTCGAGCAGTTCGTCGTCGAAGTGCCGATCCGGACGGGCGGCACCTTCACGCTGCGTCGTGTCGTGCCGACCAGTCCCCTGTCGGTGGCCGGCGGCCGCGAATGACGACACGCCGCGGCTTCACGCTGCTCGAAGTGCTCGTTGCCCTCGTGGTGACGAGCGTCGTGCTGCTCGTGGGGTACACGGCGCTGGCCAGCGGGCTCGACACGCGGGATCGCCTGGCAGCACAGCGCACCACACTCGAGCGCGAAGCGCGCACGATGGCGTTGGTCCGCGACGCGCTGCGTCACATCGTGGACCCGGAGTACGTCGACGTGGCGCCGCTGTCGCTCACGCGTGCGGCCGGCGGTGGCGTGTATACCGACGCGCTCGTGATCATCACGCGCGGCCTGGACACGCCGCAGGGGAGTGGGCGGCTCTGGCGTCTCAGCGTGTCTGCGGATTCGCTCGGCGTGCGCATCGCGGCCACGCCGCTGCTGCGCGCCGATGAGGCGCCCACCCGGCTTCCGCCGCCACTCGAGACGCGCTTGACGCATCTCGAGGGCGTTCGAGTGCAGGTGCTCGCGACGCCCGGCGCCGCCGCATGGCGCGACGACTGGCCGGAGCCCGCCGCGCTCCCCGCGGCGGTGGCGATCCGCTTTGTCGCGCGCGACACGGCACGTACGATTGCCCCGCTCGTCGTCCGCCTGGGCGCACCGGCGGCCGCGTGAGGCGAGTCCGTGCGCATGCGCGACGCGGCGCCGCGTTGCTGCTCGTCCTGGGCCTCGTGGTAGTACTCGGCAGCGCCACGGCGACGCTGGCGAGCACCGCGCGCAGCGCAACGGATGGTGCGGCGGCGATGCGCGCGAGGGCCACCGCACGGGCGATGGCAGAGAGCGGGATCGCGGCGGGACAGGTCGCGCTCGAAGCGCTTCTCGCCAGCGGCGACTCGATGGCGCTCAATGCGGTGGCGCTCGACCACGCCGCCGGTGGCGCGCTCGCGCGCGACACGCTCGAGGATGGCGTGTACGTGGTGGCCGCGCGCGATCCCGGCGCGCAGCTCGACGTCAATCGTGCCGACGCGGAGGCGTTGCTGCTGCTCTTCCGGACGGCGATGCCCGCACCGGTGGCCGCACAGGTCGCCACGGAGATCGAAGCGCGCCGCGCGCCCGAACCGGGCCTTCGCGTCCGTCGCGCGGCCTTCCGGGACGTCGACGAACTGCGCGCCGTCCCCGGCATGACCGCCGCGGCATTTGCGGCGCTCGCGCCATATCTCACCGTCGATGGCGACGAGTCGATCAACACGGTCACGGCGAGCGCCGCCGTGCGGGCCGTCGCCGGCGGGTCGCTCGTGCACGCGCCCACGCGCTTCGTGCTCGTCGCGCGCGGGTGGCGTCGCGGACATCCGCTGACGCACGAGATCACCGTGGTCTACGATGTCACGCACCGCGACCCGCGCGTGCTCTCCTGGCGGGAGCGCGACCTGTGAGGCGCGTAGGCGTGGAGCTGACCGCAGACCGCGCAATCGCGATCGTGCGTGAGCGCGGCGGACGCATGGGGGTGACCGCCGAGGTTCCTTTCGATCCCGCATCACCAGACGATGCCGTCGCGCAGTTGCGCGCCGCGTGCGGTGGCGTGTCCGCCGTGCACCTCACCGTGGGGCTCGCGCACCTCGAGATCGCCCCCGTCTCGCTGCCGAGCGTACCGCGCCCCACCGCACGAGCCATCGTTGCGACAAACGCCGATCGATACTTCCTCGCGCAGGACACGCCGGCAGTCGCGGTCGATGCGCACGGCACGGTGGGCTTTGCGACCGCCGCCGATGCGCTGGCGCGCTGGGTGCGCGCATTCGAACGCTGGGCACCGGTGCGCGTGATCGAGGTCGCACCCGAGTCGACCGTGCGCGCGTTGACGAGTGTCGGCACGCGCAACGCACACCTGCGCATGCAGGCCGGCCCGGCGGAGGATGGAGTGCTCGATGTCGCCGACGGTCGCATCGCGCGCGTGCGCCGCGTGCCCCTCGCGCGCGTCGGGGAGCTCAACGGCGCGCAGCCGCTCGCCGCGTCGCTCACGCGCGACATCCCGACGACCGCCTTCTCCGCCTGGGGTGCCGCGGCGGCCGATCCCGCGGACGACGGCGCCATGCTGCTCTCGCCTGCACTCGCGCGGCGACTGGCCGCGCGTCGCCAGTGGCGCGGATTGCAGGCAGCGCTCGCGATGTTGCTGGCGGGTGGCGCACTGGCCTGGTCACTGGCGCAGTGGCGTAGTCGAACTGCCGAGGCATTGGATGCGCGGATTGCCACACTCACGCCGCAGGCGGCCGAGCCGCTCGCCGCGCGCGACCGGCTCACCCGCGCGGCGTCCGAACGTGCGGTGCTGGCGAAGCCCGTGGGAATCGATGCCCTCCCGGTGCTGGCCGCGCTCAGTGCGCGCCTCCCGATCGATGCGGTGCTGCAGCGCGCGCAGTTCGACGGGCAGCAGTGGCAGATCACGGGCACGACGCGCTCGACCGACGGCGTCGTGCGCCGGTTGGCCGAGGACGCGCGCTTCGGTGAGGTGCGCATTGCGGGCCCCACGACGCGCTTTCGCGACGGCGGGGTCACGGTCGAGAGCTTCACCCTCGCCTTCACGTGGCGCAGCGTGGAGCGTACCCCATGAGCGACACTATGTCGGCGACGCCAACGCTGTGGCAGACGCTCGGCGCGCGTGAACAGCGCGTGGTCATCGGCGGCGCATGCGTGGCGCTGGCGCTGCTGCTCGGCAAGGCCCTCGTGCTGCCGTACGCGCGCGCGTGGAACGAACGGGAAGCGCTCATCGACCAGCGTCGGCGCCAGGTCGCCTCGCTCGAGGCGCTCGTTCGCGACGGGCCGACGCTCCGCGCCGCCGCGATGGACGCGGAGCGCGCCCTCGCTGGCGCACCACAACGCGTGCTCACCGCGCCGACGACAGCACTCGCGGCCACCGGTGCGCAGTCGCTGCTGCAAGAGTACGCCGACCGGAGCCGCGTCACCGTCACCCGACTCGATGTCGCGGCCGGCATGGACTCCTCGGCGGCAGACGGCACCGTGCGCCGCTTGCCGATCACGATGATCGGCACCACCGACATCTACGGTGTCGCCGAGCTGTTGGGACAGCTCGCGCGCGGCCCGCGTGCCGTCTCCGTCGAGCAGCTCACGGTGCAGGCCAACCCGGCGCTGCGCGGTGCGCCAGACGTGTTGCAGGTGACGCTCGCGCTCTCCGCGCCGTGGGTGGTGACGCCATGATCGGGTCACCGCGCGTGGTGCGGAGCTGTGGCGCGCTGGCCGTCGTCGGCGCGGTGGCAGCGGCAGGCGTCGCGCTGCTCCCCGCCTCCGTCACCGTCGCCGCCGCACCGCCGATGGCGTCCGATTCGGCACGCGCGGGCGAGATCGCGCACACGGCGGCGGTCGACACGCTGGTCACCGTCGTCATCGACGAAAACATCTTCTCCGCGACGCGCCGCGCGCCGGCGACGCGCTGGAGCGCGCCCGGCCTCGACACCGCTCCACCCCCCGACATGCCCGCGACCGACTCCGCCGTCTCCACGATGCTGCCCGCCGACAGCGCCGCGCTCGCCGACCCCGTGCCCGCACTGTACGGAACGGTCGTGGGCGACGGTGCGCCGCGCGCGCTCTTGCGGCTCTCGCCCAACGACGGGGCCCCGCGCCTGTATGGCATTGGCGATCGGCACGGCGGGTGGCGCGTCGTCGCCATCTCACCGCGGCGAGTAGTGCTCGCCAGTCGCGACGGGTCGCGTACCGTGCGACTGCCCGACACGGAGGAACGGCCATGAGGCGCACGGCTCGCGTGGCGCACACGCTGCTGGTGAGCGCGTCCTTGGCCATGACCTGCAGCGTCGCGCCGCGCCAGACGCATGCACAAGGCGCCTCCCAGACGCTGACCTTCGCGAATGCGCGCCTGGTCGACGTGGTGCGGTCGCTCGGCGCGATGCTCGACCTCTCGCTCGTGCTGCGCGACGTACCCGAGACGCGCGTGGATTTCTCCACCGTGCGCCCGGTCCGCATGGTCGATCTCGCGGACGTCCTCGAAGGACTGCTCGAAACGCACGGGCTCGTGCTGGTGCGACGCGGCGCCGTCTCACTCGTGACACCGGGCGACAAGGCGCCGCCGGCGAGCGACGTGCGCGTGGGGTTCGATCCACCGCCCCCGGGGACGGTGGGGCTCGTGACGCAGCTCGTACCGCTCACCTCGATGCGGGCCGACGAGGGGCTCGACGTGGTCAAGGGGATCGCCGGCCCCAACGCCAAGCTCGAGGTCGTCACCCGCACCAACGCGCTGCTCATCAGCGATCGCGCGTCGAACGTCACGCGCTATGTCGCGCTGCTCAAGGCGCTCGACGAGAAGCCGAGCAGCGAGAACGGCCTGCGCACGTACGTGGTGCGACTCAAGTTCGCCGATGCCACCGACCTCGCGAACGCGCTCGGGCAACTCTACGGCGTGCCGGTCGCGCCCACGGGCGGCACCTCGCTCGCCGATCGGTCGTTGAGTCGCACGTTGGGAGCGTTCCGCGATCGTGAGATGGATACGTTCAGCCTGCGCCGGCAGATCCCGGTGATGCCGATGGCGCCGCAGGTACTCTCGGCGGGAGCGCCGCGGGACAGTGGTGGCCCGACGCGCCCCGGCGCATTGGTCGGTCAGACGACGATCGTGCCTCACCTGCCGACGAACGCGATCATCCTGCGCACCGCGCCGCCGAACTATCCGCTGCTGCAGGAAACGATCGAAGCACTCGACATGCGCCCCAAGCAGGTGCTCTTCGAGGTGACCATCGCCGAGATCGCACTCGGACGCGGGCTCGAGTTCGGCATCGACTGGGCGACGGGCAATCGGCAGAACACGCGCAATGCGCAATTCGGCTCACCGTTCAACTTCGACTCGACGCGGACCGCAGGCGGGCTCCTCGTGCGCACGGTGAGCCTGGGTCGCACTGAAGTACAGACCATTCTGCGCACGATCGCCACGCAGTCGAACGTGCGTGTGCTCTCGACGCCGGAGATTCTCGCGGTGAACAACCGCGAGGCCACCATCAACGTCGGCAGCAAGTTTCCCTTCATCGCGTCGACGCGACTGGGCGACAACATCGCGCTCGACCGCGCCGTGCAGTATCAGGATGTGGGGACCAAGCTCTCGATCGTGCCCACGATCAACGATGACGACGTCGTCTCCGTCGAGGTGCTGCAGGAAGTGAGTTCGGTGACCACGCAGACGGTCGCCGGTGCC
>JALOPS010000346.1 GCA_025453745.1 Gemmatimonadaceae bacterium | reverse complement strand
CGCGGTCGCCACTGCACGCTAACCCAGTCGCCGCGTCCTCCGCTGGTGGCCGGTTTTGCGGTGTCGATCAGTGGCCGGATTTGAGGTGTCCACCGAGGGTCGTTGGCCCAACGATTGACAGCACAGACTGGAATTGGTTCTCGTCGGTACCCGGTGATGAGACCAAGATCTCTCGATGTATTCTTACGCAGTGAGTGCGATCTAACCCGCGTTAGGAACAGCTAAGGAGGCGTCGTGGCTCAGGGCGGCATCCCGATCGGCCAGTGGTCTGGCGCAGACGCAACCGACGCCCTGCATCGGGCCATTCGAGAATTCAATGAGGTCTCTGGAAGGCAGACGCGCCAGTTGGTTTTTCTCACCTGGGTGATTGCTGTCCTTACGCTGGCTATGGCCATTGGCGTCGGAGTTCAGATTTGGCTTGCTTGGCGACCCTGACCTTCCTGTTCACTGCCCAAAGCGTTCGCTCAAGCGGACAGCTATATCGCTTCGCAGGTGATACTACCGCTGAGAACGGTTGCCTGGCCACGGCACAGCGTTGGCGTACCCACCGACGCACTTGGCCCTTGAGTAGCTCTAGGGACACTCTGAACAAGGTGGCCGGGTCGTGCGTTCTCGTCGAGAGCGCACGACTTCTGTCTTTGGGTGCGGATTTCCCTTGATGTCGGTCACCGGTTTCGGATGATCTCGATCAGGCGTTTCGGACGAAGTCGATCACCCATTTCGGCGGATGTCGATCAGGGTGACCGGGGTCCCGGATCCTCCCCCGTCGCGTTCTCGTCTCCGGTTTCACCCGGAGTCGGGGCGTGCCAGCCGAGAGGAGTTCGATGCGTCAAGTTGCCGAGGCGTTGCGCCTCACCCAGATGGGCCGCAGTCAGCGCGAGATCAGCCGCGCGCTGGGGCTCGCCCAGAGTACGGTCTCTCTCTATCTGAAACGTGCGCAGGCAGTGGGGCTGTCGTGGCCGCTGCCCGCGGGCTTGGACGAGGCCGCGCTCGCGGCCCTGCTCTTTCCGAGGACCGAGACGCCGACGCCCCGGCGACCACAGCCGGACTGGGCGCAGCTGCACGCCGATCGGAAGCGGAAGGGCGTGACCCTGCAGCTCTTGTGGGAGGAGTACAAGGCGACGCTGCCCGACGGCTACCAGTACACGCAGTTCTGCCATCATTACCACGCGTGGGTGGCGACGCTCGCGCCCGTGCTGCGCCAGGTGCATGTCGCGGGGGAGAAAGCGATGGTCGACTGGGTGGGCCCCACCGTGCCGATTGTCCTCAGTCCGCACGAGACGCGCGATGCGCAGCTCTTTGTCGGCTGCCTCGGGGCGAGCCACTACCTCTTCGTCGAGCCGACCTGGACGCAGACGCTGCCGGATTGGATCACCGCACATGTGCGCATGCTCGAGGCCTTTGGTGGCGTCCCCGCGCTGCTCGTCCCGGACAATACGAAGACGGCGGTGACGGCGCCGTGCTTCTACGAGCCGACGGTGCATGCGACGTACGCGGACCTCGCCACGCACTACGGGACCGCGATCTTGCCGGCGCGCGCGCTCCATCCCCGCGACAAGGCCAAAGTGGAGACGGCCGTGCAGATCGTCGAGCGTGAGATTCTCGCCCCGCTGCGGCACCACGTCTTCACCTCACTCGCGGAATTGCGCGACGCCGTGTACGCGGCGACCGCGCGCGTGAATGCACGGCCGTTTCAGAAACTCGCCGGCAGTCGCGCGTCGGTGTGTGCGACGCAGGAGCAGCCCGCGCTGCGCCCGCTGCGCCCGCTGCCCCCGACGCCCTACGAGCTCGCCGAGTGGCGCACCGCACAGGTCAGCATCGACACCCATGTCAGCGTCGAACGACACGTGTACAGCGTGCCGTACCGCCTCGTCGGCCAGACCGTCGCGGTGCGGCTGACCGCGACCATGGTCGAGCTGCTGCATGCGGGCACGCGCGTCGCCGTGCATGTGCGGGATCCGCGCCCGGGTCTCGCCACCACGGAGCCCATGCATCGCCCGAACGCGCATCAACGCCACCTCGAGTGGACGCCGTCGCGGCTCATCGCGTGGGGCGCGCAGGTCGGGCCGGCCACCGCCGCCGTGGTGACGGCGATCCTCGCGCGCTATCCGCATCCGGAACAAGGCTATCGGGCGTGTCTCGGGCTGCTCGCCCTCAAGCGGCGCTATACCAGCGCGCGATTGGAAGCCGCGTGCACGCGCGCACAGGAGAGTGGCGCCATGAGTTATCGCTCGGTGCGCTCGATCCTCAAGACCGGGCTCGATACGGTGCCGCTGGGGACGGACGACGCGAGCATGCGCTTGCCGGACCAGCATGCGCACGTCCGCGGCGCGGCGTACTACGCGCAGGCCATGCCGGAGACCGTATGCTGATCGAACAGACGCTCGCGCGCCTGCACGCGCTCAAACTCTCCGGCATGGCGCAGGCCCTCGACGAACAACGCGGCCTGCCCGATGTCGCGACGCTCAGCTTCGAGGAGCGCTTCGCGCTGCTGCTCGAACGCGAACAGGCCACGCGTCAGGACCGACGCCTCGCACGCCTGCTGCAGCTCGCGAAGCTGCGCTATGCGGCGTGCGTCGAGGACGTGAACTTCCGCGCCAAACGCGGCCTCGACCGCGCGCGGTTTCTGCAGCTTGCCACTGGCGACTGGATTCGCGCCCATCAGACGCTGCTCTTGGTCGGGCCGACGGGGACCGGCAAGTCGTGGCTGGCGTGCGCGCTGGGGAATGCGGCGTGTCGCCAAGGGCACACGGTGCGCTATCTCCGCGTGCCGCGCCTCTTGGGCGACGACCTACCGCGCGCGCGGGCCGACGGCTCCTACGGCGCGCTCCTGCAGGCCCTCGCCCGCGTCGAGCTGCTCATCCTCGACGATTGGGGCCTCGCCCCCTTGGGCGATCGGGAACGCCGCGACCTGCTCGAACTCTTGGAAGATCGGGGCGGCCGTCGCGCCACGTGCATCACCAGTCAACTGCCGCTCGAGCACTGGCACGACATGATCGGGGACACCACGGTCGGGGACGCCATCCTCGATCGCGTCGTCCACCAGGCTCAGCGCCTCACCCTCACGGGCGGGTCGCTTCGCCGTGCTGCGTCGTCCGAGTCCGCCACCACCCCCGCGTAGGTACCCCTGGATCTGGCCCGCGTCGCCTGATCGACGTCCACCGCGCACACCGATCGACTTGATCCAACCTCACTGATCGACTTGGGCCGAAACGCCTGATCGACTTGACCGAAATACGCAAAGGTCGTCGACGTCGCACGGCGGCGGTGCGCGGAGCTCTGGCTGGTCGTCGCGTTTTCTCGTGGTCGGGGGCGCGCATGTTTGCCCACGGACGTGACGCTTCAAGCGGAGTACCGTTCCCCGTTCGACCGCGTGCTTTGGCTTGATGTCGCACAGCCTATAGCAGCGGACCTCCGGCTGATCTCTGTCTGACGTCGGCGCTGCGGGTGACGCGCGCCGCCGGGACCTGTTCGTCGAGTCGCGGTGCCCGCACCTGAACTCAGCGTCGGCCACGCACCCCGCTCGTCCTCAGTCTTGGATGAGGCGCCCCGTACCTCCACTGACTGCGCGTCGCACCTTGTCATCATCGACGCCCTTGACGAGAAGCCACGTCACGAAGGGAATGAACGCGATCGCCGCGGTAGCCAATAGCAGCCCCGAGGCATATGCCGGTGCGAGGATGAGCAGGAGCGTGTGGACGGCAAAGCTTCCTCCGGTGAGGATGATGCCGACACCAAAGACCCGCGGGATGTAGCCCGAGCGATACACGAGCCACCCGAAGCAGACGTTCGCCAAGCCGTAGAACGTACTGAACAGCGTTCCACCGAATCCCGCGATGCGGAGCAGCAGGTAGGCAATCGCATCCCGCTGGACGGGTTGCAGCGCCGAGGTCGTCTGGTCGCTCAGCAGCGTCGTCAGTGCGCCGAAATGCAGGACCTGAGACGCTCCGAAACCGCAGGTCGAGATGACCCGGAACACGACCATGAGCATTGCGAGGTTGCGATGCACCGGGCGCACCAGCACCCAGAACAACATGGTGAGCGTGGCATCGCACACTGCCTCGAGCAGGTAGCTCGCGAATCCCAACCGGAAGAGCGACTCATTGCCGAGGATCCGTTGCGCTGTCGCTCGAGGATCGCCGCTGACGATCAGCGTATCGGGTACATAGACCTCGCCAAACCCACCCGCCACCACGGTGATCAGTCCGAGCACGCCTGCGAGCCGCGCATACGTCCGAATCGACTCTGCTGGGACAGGAGTCGTGGGGGCTATCGTCACGGGTGCGGTCTCCTTCGGGCTGGGACGTTGCGCTGGCGTCCTTGGGGGAATGAGACAGATACGGGAAGGGCAGGCCGCGAGATTCGCCATGCGTCTACCGACGTCGTCGTGCATGAGCGCCGCCCCT
>JALOPS010000065.1 GCA_025453745.1 Gemmatimonadaceae bacterium | reverse complement strand
CGCGGACAACGCGCTCAAGGTGACCGACGACGTCTATCTCGCGCGCGTGTATTCGGCGGCACTCGAACTCTTCCGCGGGCGCGCGTGGCGCGGGGGGATCGACCGGAAGCTCGGCATCATCCGCGACACGTACGCGATGTTGAACGACGAGGCGCAGGCGGCGCGTGGGGAAATGCTCGAAATCGCGATCGTGCTGCTGATCGTCGTGGAGATCGTGTTGTCGCTCGTACGGCACTAGGCGCGGCCGCGCAGCAGCGCGGCGCGCGGACTCATCGAGGGAGACCGGGATGCTCGATCGCGATCGTGCACTGATCACGCTGGTGGGGACCGGTGGCGCCTATCTCTTGTTGGCGGCCATCCTCGAGGCGCGCGCGGCGCATCAGGCCACCGCGCAGGCGCGCGCGTTGGCGCTGGCGGGTGTGGGCTTCATGCTGTCGGCGTACGCGGCGTATGCGTTGCAGGGGTACGGGGCACGTGGTGCGGCGGTGGGGCTGCTCGGCGTGGCCTGCGCAATGGCGGGGAGTATGCGGTTGGTGCGCGAGCGGGCGGCGCGGCGGAGGGACAGGGAGCGGGATTAGGACGGCTTGGGTTCATCCCACCTCTGGCGGAGTTGGGGTCCTTTGTCTAACGTACGAGTGCGGGACTGATCCGCCTACAGGGCGGGCAATCGGCCTCGCTTGGGTCGCCGAAAGGCGGCCCTTTTTTTATCGCCTTACTATGCCCAAGGAGTCCTTGCTGTTGGCTTGGCGCACACAAATGCCAGCTAGGTGCGCGTCGAAGGCGCGGTGAAGTCCGTACTTCTTGATCTGCGGGGTGGGGTGAGTTTCGCGTTTGAGTAGTGCGAATGCGGCACAGTCAGCAAGCTGGACCAGATAGGAGTGCGCCGAGTCTCTGAATAGCGGGTCCTCAACAAAGTGGGTCAGGGGAATGTTCTTCGTAGTTGCTCCTCCCCAGGACCCAAACTTCGATGGAACGGGATTGTACACAGACAGCTTGCGGCGCAGCCGCACTATCTCCGTTTCGTGGCCTTGGTCTGCGATCAGTACAGCTTGGGCCGAATACGGCAATAGCCGTCGCTCGACTTCGCGCATCGCAACGGCGTCGCCCTGCTCTCCAAGTCCCTTGATGAGGCGCCTTCGGAGTGAGTTTTCCTGTCTGTTTCTTCCTTCGGCGAGGCGATTTAGTCGGTTCAAGAGACGATCCCACGCGTCAAGCTGTGGATCGCGTCGCCCCGCGGAGTCAAGCGCGACGCAAAGCAAATGCGAATCGGGGAGTGAAGCGACCAGCTCGAGAAGCTCTAGGAAGATGCGAGAGCGACGCCACTTCGTGACCATCGATGGGCCCAAGCTGCCTCGGCCGCGTGTAAAGTCCCGTGCGTGGATCTCCGTGCGAAGGAGAACACCATCGCTCACCTTCAGACCGCTTCGGTAACTACGAACGACTTCGAAGCACTGGCGCCAGCTACTTGCTCGGAGCCCCAACGCAACCAAGCAGAATTTCTCGGAATCGTACGACTCGTCGACGTAGTAAATCCAAGTGCTTCCTGATCCATCGCTCACGCGATTCTTCTCCTGACCTTACGCGCGCGCGCCGAGTGCCTGCAGCGCGGCCACACGCTCTGCCGTCGGCGGGTGCGTAGCAAAGAGCTTGGTCAGCCCACCGAACATCGCGAGCGGGTTGACGATCGCGAGCTGTGCGGCCGCGGGCGACACCTGCATGGGGATGCGGTGCGACGCCGACTCGAGGCGCTGCAACGCACTGGCGAGCCCCACCGGCGTGCCGGCGATCTCCGCACCCACACGATCGGCCTTGAACTCGCGCTGCCGGCTGATGGCCATCTGCAGCAACATCGCGGCGATGGGCGCGACAAAGAGCATGAGCAGGCCACCAACGGGGCTGCCCCCCTCCTCATCGTCACCGCGCATGCCGCCGAACATCGCGGCGAACTGCCCGATCTGCGCGAGGTTGGCGATCGCGCCGGCCATGGTGGCGGCGACCGTCGAGATGAGCATGTCCTTGTTCTTGATGTGCGCGAGCTCGTGGGCGATGACGCCTTCGAGCTCTGCCGTCGGCATGGACTGGAGGAGTCCCTGCGTCACGCAGACGACCGCATGCTCCTCGTTGCGCCCGGTGGCAAACGCATTGGGCTGCGCCTGCGGGGCGATGGCGACGGTGGGCATGGGCAGGCCGGCGCGCTGCCGCAGCCGGTCGACCATGGCGTAGAGCTCGGGCGCATCCTGCGGGCCGACGATCTGCGCGCCGTAGGAGCGCAGCACCATCGACGACGACTTGTAGAACATGAAGAAGTTCATGCCCGCCGAGAGCAGGAGCGCGAGCATTGCGCCCGAGCGACCGCCGACGGCCTGCCCGATCGCGACGATGAGCCCGGTCAGCCCGGCGAGCAGGACAAAGACCTTGATGTTGTTCACGACGACAAACTCCTGGCGCACGAGCGCCACGATGGGTCACGCGAGGGAGAACACAAAAGGCGAGCCCTCGCGCAGCCGCGCCGAGTGGACCGAAGTCCGGCTCGTGCGACCTGCAGCGAAGGTCTCGCCCGATCGACAGATCTGGCCGGACCGTGCGGCGACGACGCCGCAGTGCTGACGATCCGGCCGCGCGCCGAAGCGCGTGGCTACTCCCCTTCGATGGGGGCTGCCTCAGCCCCCGACTACGGGTGGAAAAATAGCACCGACGAGAGGGCGGTCAACGATTCGAAACTCGGGAAACCCAGGGGGAGAAGTGCTTCCCGAATCGTTGAGGCTCGTTCCGCGCGTCAATCGTCCACCCCGATGCCGCGTTTCCCGAGCGCTTCCGCCACCGCTCGCCGGTGCCTTGGCCATATGTACCGGGCGAGCCGGAAGAAGTTCCGCCGGGCCTCGGGCTCCTCGGCGAGGAAGTCGGCGAGGCGCCGGTGCCCCTTTCGCAAATTGCAGGCGCCGCAGGCCGAGACTACGTTCCCGCCCGAATGGTCCCCCCCTCGTACCCGTGGTTCGACATGGTCGACGGTCAGCTCCTCCGGCGGGAAGACCTGACCGCAGTAGGCGCATCGGTACCCGTCGCGGGCGAAGAGCGCCTCGCGCGAGAGGCGCTCGGACTGGGTCATCGGGCGGGACCGCCATGAGCGGGCTGCCGCAACCGCGCCGCTGGCTGCTGTCGAAGGTGACCGAACTCTTCGATAGCGACGAAGCCGCCGAACTGCCGACCGATCGTCCTCCCCGTCTGACTCCTCACGTCCTCGAGGCCCTCCGCATGTCCCGTTCCCGTGATCGCGTGCTCGACAACCTGGATGAGATGTACCGCGAGGCGTTCCAGCGCGCGGACGCCACGCAGGACGATGCGCAGAAGGTCGCGCTCGACTTTGCGTACCGGCGCGAGCAGTTGTACTTCGAGATCCTGCTCGACATCCGCGATGCGATGGAGAAGATGGGGCGGTCGTGAGCGAGACGGATGGGGGGCATGATGTCGCGCGCGCGGTTGGTCGTCGCTCGCACATCCGACGGCTGGCCGCCGTGGGGATGCTCCTGATGACCACGGTATCGGGCGCGCAGCCGCCGGCAGTGGTGAGCCCCGTGACCCTCGCCATTGTCAATGGTCGCGTCTGGACCGGGGACCCCCAGCGTCCGTGGGCCGACGCCGTCGCCATCGCCGGAGACCGCATCGCCGAAGTCGGCTCGAGTGCGGCGATCGCGAAGCGCGTGCCCAAGGGCGCGACGGTGATCGATGCGAAGGGCGGGATGGTCACCCCCGGCTTCATCGACAGCCATGTGCACTTCCTGACGGGGGGCTTTGGACTCACCTCGGTGCAGCTCCGTGACGCGCGGACCCGCGAGTTGTTCATCGGACGGATTGCCGCGTACGCGAAGACGGTGCCGAGCGGCACGTGGATTCAGCAGGGCGATTGGGACCATATGTTGTGGGGGGGCGAGCTGCCCACGCGGGCCTGGATCGATTCGGTGACGCCGAACCACCCGGTGTGGATCAACCGCCTCGACGGGCACATGTCGCTCGCGAACAGTGCCGCGCTGCGCGCTGCCGGGGTCACGCGCGACACGAAAGACGTGGCCGGTGGGGAGATCGTGCGCGACGCGGCCGGCGAGCCTACCGGCGTGCTCAAGGACAATGCGATGGGGTTGGTCGATCGCGTGGTGCCCGAGCCCACGCGGGCGCAGTCGCTCGCGGCACTCGACGCGGCGATGACGCACGTGGCCGCGCGAGGCGTGACGAGCGTGCATCACATGGGGACGTGGGACGAGCTGGCCGTCTTCGAGCAGGCGCATCGTGATGGGCGACTGCGCACGCGCATTTATGCCGCCGTCCCGCTCGCAACCTGGGCCCGCCTGCGCGATACGCTCGCGGCGCGTGGTGGCGTGCGCGGCGATGCGTGGTTGCACGTGGGTGGCCTCAAGGGATTCGTCGATGGCTCGCTGGGCTCGCACACGGCGGCAATGCTCGAGCCGTTCACTGATGCGCCGAGCGATCGCGGTTTCTTCGTGACGCTGCCGGAGGTGATGGCCGACTGGGTGACCGGCGCCGATGCGGCGGGGCTGCACGTGATGGTGCATGCGATCGGCGATCGGGCGATCCGCTCGCAGCTCGATCTCTACGAGCGCGTCGCTGCCGCGCACGGGGCGCGCGACCGTCGCTTCCGTATCGAGCACGCGCAGCACATCGCGCCAAGCGATGTCGGTCGCTTCGCAACGCTCGGTGTCATTGCCAGCATGCAGCCGTATCACGCCATTGACGACGGGCGGTGGGCCGAGCAGGTGATCGGTCCGGTGCGTGCGCAGGGCACGTACGCGTTTCGCAGTCTGCTGGATCGCAAGACGCGCATCGCGTTCGGCAGCGACTGGTTCGTCGCCCCGGCGACGCCGCTCGAGGGGATCTACGCCGCCGTCACGCGGCGCACACTCGATGATGCGCACCCGGGCGGGTGGGTGCCGTCGCAGAAGATCGCGGTGGAGGAGGCGCTCGCCGCCTACACGCGGGAGGCGGCGTATGCGGAATTCATGGAGCAGGAGAAGGGGATGTTGCGCCGCGGGATGCTCGCCGATGTGGTGGTGCTCGATCGCGACCTGACGCGCATCGCACCGGAGACGATTCGCGACGCGCGCGTGCGCGTGACCGTGGTGGGTGGGCGCATCGTGCACGACGGGCGCTGATCCGTCGCACGCAATGCGGCGTAGGCGGGGCGTGATGCAGCGTGCATCACAGTAGCCGTCGCAGCCGACCTGTTGCCATCGATGCGGGAGACATCGACGAGGGGGAGCGGACGTGCGGTGCAGCGGCGCTCCGACTCTTCTCGTGAGGTGTTCCCATGTTGGATGCTCGACCCAGTATTCGTTCGATGCGACTCGTCGTCGCCGTGGCGCTCGTCGGACTGCTGAGCGCCTGTCAGGATGGCGCCGGTCCCGCCGCGCCACAGGCGTCTGCCGTGCCGGAGGCGACCGTCGCGATGCCCGACCGTCCCGTTCGCGCCAACCTGGTGCCGCAGTTCGGTGCACCGCCGCTCGAGCTGCGGCAAGTGCGGTCGTTCGGCACCGGCGGCAAGTCCGAAGTCACGGACTTCTTTGCGTTGCCCAATGACGTCCGCGGCGGCGCGATCCTCGGCCGCACGTTCCTGCTCGGACAGCAGATTCCCGAGACGCAGTTGCTCTTCTCGTGCGAACGTCAGCGTGCCATCGGCGAGCTGACCGACTTCTACTTCTCGTTCGACGGCAATTGCGCCGAGTTCAACGGCACGCGCGTGAGGGGTCCCAATAGAGTCGCACTGGATCCGGTGCGCGTGTTCGTGTCGCCGGAGGCGGGCATCCGCGCCGGGTACAACACCGTGCCGGTGCTCGCCTGCCGAACGGTGGCGCGTGACTCGCAACGGCGCGATCGGGGCATCGATCTGTACACGTCGACGCAGAGCAACCCGCTGTGCTTCGGTCCGACGCAGTTCACCGAGACCTTCGGGCGGTTCGTGCTGGTCCTCGGCTGGGCCGTAGTGCCCTGAGTGGGGTTGGGTGAGCGACGGAGGCTCGTCTCGCGGTGCGGGGACGAGCCTCTGGCCGTGTTCCGCCGCACTTTCCAGTCGCTCGCCCCGGGCGCACGTTCGTGGCATGTCTCGCCTTCGTGCTCTCCTCCCCTGGTGTGTGCTCGCGTCGACGACCGCACCGACGCTCTCACTTGCCCAACGCCGCCCTCCGCGCACACCGCCCGCGGCGCCTGCCGCAGCGCCAGCGCGTGCGACCGGGTCGATCTCTCTCGATCTGCTGTTGAGCGCGCCGATGCCGAGCGCGCTGACGGGTGCGACGATCGCCGCCGGCAAGGGGCGCATCGCGTGGGCGTCGCTCGAGCGCGGTGCGCGCAGCGTGTATGTGGCCGATGTGCCGGCGGGCCCGGCGCGCCGTGTCGCGCACTTCCCGCAAGACGATGGGCAGGACGTGAGCGACGTCGTCCTCTCGGCAAATGGACGTGCGGTGGCGTTCGTGCGCGGACAGGGGGGCAATGCCCAGCGCGAGTCGCCCAATCCCTCGAGTAGCGCGGATGGCGCCGAGCAAGCGGTGTGGGTGTCGCTCGACGGGCAGGCGGCGCGACGGATCGGGCCCGGGTTTGCGCCGCGCCTCTCTCCGAGCGGCGACCGCGTGATCTGGCAGAAGGACTCGACGCTCCATGTGTCGCCGACGACGGGCGCGCCCACATCGGTGCCGCTCTTTCGCGCCCGCGGCGTGAACAGCGATGCCCAGTGGTCGCCCGACGGGTCGCGCGTGGCGTTCGTGAGTGCACGCGGCGATCACGCGTTCATCGGCGTGTTTGCGGTGGCGCGACGTGAGATTTCGTGGATCTCACCGAGCGTGGATCTCGACCGTGCGCCACGCTGGTCGGCCGATGGCAAGCAGCTCGCGTTTGTTCGTGTGCCGACCGGATCGATCGGTGGCAACCTCTTTGCGCCGACCGGTGGCGGCGGTGTGCAGCTCATGGTGGCCAATCCGGATGCGGGTGAGGCGCGCGTGTTGTGGACGTCGCCGGCGGGTCCGGCCGGACGCCTCGCCGAGCCGACGGCTGGCGCGTCTGTGCTGGTGGCGGGAAGTCGGATGCTCTTCTTCATGGAGCCCAACGGCTGGCAGCATCTGTTCATGTTGCCGCTCGATGGATCGGCGAGTACGCCGGTGTCGCTCACGCGCGGCGAGTGCGAAGTCGAGGAACCGTCGGTCACGCCTGATGGTGCGACGGTGTATGTGAGTGCCAACTGTGGCGACATCGATCGCAAGCACATCTGGCGCGTGCCCACCGATGGGAGTGCGGCGGCGGAGATCGTCAGCAGCGCGGCGTCGCCGATGGCGCCGAGCATCGAGAGCACGCCGGTGGCGGCCGGTGGTGCGCTCGCGTTTCTCCGCGGCGATGCGTTCCTGCCCGCGCAGGTGGTGGCGACGGAACTTCCCGAGGGCGCGGGTGGCGCGGCGGCGGCCAAGCCCATCACCGGTGCGCCGCAGATTCCGGCAGAGTTCCCGCGTGCGAGCGAGCTGGTGATTCCCGAGGGTGTGCTGCTCACGGCGGCAGATGGCCAGACGGTGCATGCGCAGCTCTTTCAGCCCGCGCGCAGCACGCCATCGCCGCTGACCGGTGTGTCGGGCGGGCGACGACCGGCGGTGATCTTCACGCATGGCGGCCCGATACGGCAGATGCTGCTGGGGTGGCATCCGCGCGGCTACTACGCGCGCACGTACGCGATGAATCAGTATCTGGCGAGTCGTGGCTATGTGGTGCTCTCGATCAATTATCGGCTGGGTGTGGGGTACGGTCGTGCGTTTCGCGAGGCGCCGCGCGGTGGACGGCTGGGCGCGTCGGAGCTGCAGGATGTGGTGGCGGGGGCGAAGTGGTTGACCGCGCGTCCCGATGTGGACGATGCGCGGATCGGCTTGTGGGGCGGATCATACGGCGGGTACCTGACGGCGATGGCGCTGGTGAAGCATCCGGAGCTGTTTGCTGCGGGCGTCGATGTGCACGGCGTGCACGACTGGAACGCGCCGTTCTCGAACTTTGCGCCCACGGTGGTCTCACGCGGGCGCGACCCGGACAGCGTGATGACGGTGGGGCGGGCGTCGTCACCGGTGTGCTGTGTCGCGAACCTGCGCGCGCCGCTGCTGATGATTCATGGTGATGACGATCGCAACGTCGCGTTCAGCGAGACGGTGACGTTCACGCGGATGCTGCGCGAAGCGAAGAAGCCGGTGGAGGTGATGGTGTTTCCCGACGAGGTGCACGACTTTCTGCGGCACGATCGGTGGCTCGCGGCGCTGCGGGCGGCGTCGGAGTTCTTCGGGCGGACGATCGGGCGGCCGTAGGGAGCGTGTCGGTGACGTGGTGGCTGGCGCCGAGGTAGTGCGGCGCGTGCGGCGGTGGCATGTGTGCTGGATCGGGCTCGGGTTGGCACCTGCGGTGGCGTGCGCGCAGGCGGACACAACGCCGCGCACGGTGCGCGTGTGGGCGGAGGTGGGGCTGGGGCTGCTCGGGGGGCGCAGCTGGTATCGCGGTCCACTGGTGATACCGGATGCATCCTCACTGTGGCGTCAGCGCAGCCGCCATCTGTATCCCCGAGTGGGGGCAACGGCGACCGTCGGGCCGGTGGGCGTCGGGGTCGCCGTGTTCAACGTGAATGAGCAGAGCCCCCTCGGCGGGGGCGACGCCGGTATTCCGCGCTTTCACGGCTACGACACGTTCGGCGAGTGGCGCCAGCGCGTCGGTGCGCAGCGCATCGGTGTGCGGCTGGGTGCACGGCGACTGGTCGGGAACTCGTTTTTCACACCGGCACGCGATCCGTTTGCGTTCGGCGCGTTGCTGTGGGAACCACCCAACTCCGGTGTCGTGGGCTGGCAAGTAACGCTCGACTATTCGCGCACGGGGTGGGTGCCCGGCGGCGAGCTGCTCCGACAGGCGGAGGAGCGCCGTCAGCTCTTGGGGCTTCGTATCGACTGGGTGATTGGGAGACGCTGAGCCTCGTGCGGATGGAGCGGCCGTCGCGCATGGTCGGTTCGTGTGACGGTGCGATGCACAACGGGGGGCGCCGTACTTGGCACCCCCCGCTGCACGGCGTGGAACGCCGTGAGAATGTCTGACGTGATCAGGCGCGACGACGACGCGTGACGCCAACGAGCACGGCGAGTCCGGTCGCCAGCAACGCATACGTCGACGGCTCGGGAACCACCGTGGTGCCGAAAAGCGTGCCACCGATCGCCCAGGTCTGACCGGCGCGACCGCTGATATCCGCCAGTGCGCTGGCGTTCAGATCGATCGACACCACGGAGTTGTTGTCCGTCGCACTCACGACACGCGAACCGAAAAAGACACCCGAGCCGAGATCATTGAAGATGTCGACCCGGTCGAGTTGGTTGACGCTGAGGTCGGCAATGCTCGTGGTGACGTCGAACAGGGAGTACGTCTCGGTGGCGTTCGGCGAAACAAAGCCGAGCTCAAAGGGGTTGGCGCCCGGGTTGTAGAGGCGGAGCGTCGCGCTGGTGATCGGCAGGTCGTCGGGGATCGCGAACGTCAAAAGTTGTTGTAGGTGGTGCCGCCGCTCGCACAGGACACGGATGGCGGCGGGTAGCAGGCACCCACGATGTAGTTGGTGTTTACTGACGTGTGCCAGCCAGTCTGCCGGAAGCTGCCGGCATCGCTGGCGGCGATCACGGTCGTCCCGTTGATGACGAGTTCCTTGGTCTCGTTGCCGAGATTCGTCCATCGGAACATGAGACGGCTGTCCTGCGCCCATCCGGCGGACGGGGCGGCCAGCATCGCGGCGATACCCGCCGCGCTCAGCACCCGGCGCACCGCCGTTCTCGTACCTCGGCTGCACTGGTGGGCGGATGGCGGGGTGCCGCCGGGTGCGGTCACCGGCAGAGATGTGCGTTGGCGAAACAACCACATACGACGGACTCCGGTGTCAGACGGTGGAAGAGAACCGCTGAACGGGACGCGTACGCAGCCAATAAATCCTGCCATCTCGCAGCAGGTGTCGCGATGGTGCCCTTGCGTCGCCGTGCTCTGTTGCACTGCCGCACCATCGTCATCCGGCACTGAGTACGCCGATCACCGTGCCCACGGCCAACACGATCAGCCCCACGACAACGGCCACGCCAATCCTCCGAAACCATGGGGTCTCGACCGCGCGCTGAAACCGCGCATCATCGAACCAGTAGCCACGCTCCACATCGCCGATGACCCCGAGGCGTACGAGAAAGTCCACGGTCGCGTCGTAGCGAAGCCCGATGGATTCGAGGGGTACCGCACGGTCCGGACTCGTGGCGCCGGCCGCTCGAAACGCCATTGCCACGCGCCGACGCTCGGCCGCCAGCTCGGCCACCACCGCTTTGCCATCCAAGCGGCCGAGCTTTGACGTGCGTCCGCTCACTCGTCGCCCACCACCTTCTTCGGCGGCTCGGGCTTGGGTTTCCGCGCGCGCAGATGCTCCTCCATCTTGAGCCTCGGCACACCGTCCTTGATCCAATCGGGTGGTGTCATACCGCGCAGCTTCACGTCGAACCACTCCGTCATGCGCGCCTGGTAGTCCTTGAGATTGCCGCGCTGGACGAGCCCGTGGTTCTCGCCAGGGTACTCGAGCAGGATCACTTCCTTGTTGAGCTGCTTGAGCGTGTTGTAGTACGTGATTCCCTGGTTGAAGTCGACCGCGCCGTCCTTGTCATTGTGCAGGATGACGAGCGGCGTTTCCACCTTGTCGGCAAAGCGGTTGGGCGAGTTGCGCTCGTACGCGTCCTTGTTCTCGATGAAGTTCCCCTTGAAGCGCCCCTGACTCGACTCGAAGATCGGCTGGTTGGCGTTGCCGGTGTTCCAGTACACGGAGCTGTACATGCTCACCATGTCGGTGAGCGGCGCGCCCGCGATGGCGGCCTTGAAGATGTTGGTCTGCGTGACGAGGAACGCCGTCTGGTAGCCGCCCCACGAGTGTCCCTGGATGCCGATCTTGTCAGGGTCGACGATACCGGTGGCGATCGCGGCCTTGACCGCGGGCACCATGCACCACACCGCACTCATGCCGGGATCATTGAGCTTGTAGACGATATCGGGGACGAAGACGGCATAACCGCGACTGGTGAAGACGCCGGGGTGGATCGAGACGCCGTTGACTTCATTGGGATGCGTGAAGCGGTGGCGCGTCTGCGAGAGCTTCTCGTAGAAGTACGTGACGGTGGGATACTTCTTCCCGGCTTCGTAGTTGGCGGGGAGGAAGATCACGCCCTGCAGCGAGTCGCCCTTGTCGCTCACGTAATCCACCACGCGCGTGCCCGGTGACCACTGATATTGCGTGAGTTGCGCACCGCCGTCGGTGAGCTTGCGGGTGAGCGCGCCGCCCTCGAGCAACCAGGCATCGGGATACTCGACGAACGACTGGCGCGTGGTGATCCACACCTCGGCGTCGCGCGCGCGGCGCGGCTCGAACGACGCGTCGGCCAGCAGCACGTTCGTTGCACCGCCCGCGCGTCCATCGACCTTCGCAATGCCGCCCTGCTTGCTGCGCTCGCCGTACGTGGTGAACCAGAGCGGCCGCGTCAGGTCGATCCCCTGTTCGCGCGGATCGGTGACGATGCGGCGTGCATAGCGGAGCCCCTGCGTGCGTCCCGTGCGCGTGAGATTGACCGCGGCGCCGCCGACGGTTGGCACGCGCCAGACATCGTAGTTGTCGAAGAGGAGCACACTGCGTCCGTCCTTCGCCCAGCCGAGTGGCGCGATGGCCGGCTTCTCGACGTTGTGATCGTCTTCGGTGTCCCAGAACGCGACCGGAGCACCCTCGGTGATGCTGCGCGTGGCGAGCGTCGCCGCGTCGAGCACGTGATAGTGCCCATCGCGGTAGAAGAGCACGCGCGTGCCGTCGGGGCTCGGCTGGACGGGGCCCTGCCGCAGCTTGGTGATCGCCGGGCGCTTCGCGCCGGTGCGCGGATCGATGATGTGGTGGTCGGCGACGAGCAATCCATTGAGCAGCGCGCGCCGCTCGTCGGCGCTGCCATCGGTGCCGAGCACCCAGCGATCGTGCGGCAGGATGACGGCGGTGCGCATCACGGAGTCGGTGAGCGGCACCAGCTTGTCAGTGGCTGGCCAGTACGCGGCGAGGTAGCTGAAGGTGCGATCGGCGTTCTCCTGCACCTGCTGCTGCGACTGCAATCGCGGCTCCTTCCAGTGCCAGATCATGAGATTGGGCTTCTCGTCGTCCGGCTCTTCCTTTGGTGTCGGCGGCGTGACAAGGCGCAGGCCGAAGAAGAGACCGTCGCCCTGCTCGCTCCAGCGCGGCGTGCGGTCGGGGCTCACGCGCATCCCCTTGGGCGCATCGGCGCGACCGGCGAGCGCGAACTGCTGGCGCACGGGCGCGGCGGTGGGCGACGGATTGCGGAAGCCGACCACGGTGTACGCGGTATCGGTGCCCGCGGAATCCACGACGCCGCGCAGCGCAGCGAGCATGGGGAGCGAGTCGCTCCAGGCGAGACGACGATACAGTGCCTTCTGACTGTCGAGCACGCGCGTGGTGCCGCTCGAGAGATCGTGCAGTTGGAGGCCGTTGCCCTGGGCCTCGCGCCCTTCGATGGTGTAGGCGAGCCAGCGACCGGAGAAGTCCACGCTGAAGTCACCCACGGTCCCCACGGTCAACACGTCCGGCGCACCGAGCCGATGGATGAGCAGATCGGCGGCTTCAACCCGGCTGGCGGCGGGCGGAGCAAAGGGCGACGCTCCTGGAGCAGGCGCCTGCGCGGGCGCGGCATCCGCGGGCGATGCGTGCATCACCAGATGCGCGGCGCGATCACCGGCAAAGGCGAAGCGGCGAATCCTGTCGAACTGCCGAGTGGTCATCGTCGAGAGGTCGACGAGCAGCACGCCGGTGGGGACCGGCTTGCGCTCCCGGCGGAGCTTCTTGATCTCGGTGGCCTTGGGCCACGTGGTGGCCGCGAGCCACCGTCCATCCCGACTGATGACGATGGGCGCGGCGCCACCGCCGAAGGGATTGCCCGCGTTGGCCGCCGGCTCACCGATGGGGAAGCGCTTCTCGGCGGCACCCTCGGCGATCGGCTTGATGACCAGGTCGCCGTCGCCCTCGTTTGGCGCGAAGTAGTACGCCAGCGTGCGTCCGTCGGCGGCGAGCTGCATCGCTCGCATCGTGCGCCACCCTTGCAGGTCTTCGCGCGCGAAGGCGCGGCGAGCCGCTGGCGACGCGGCGGGGGGCTGAGCGGGGAGCGACGATGCCATTGCGATCCCCGCAAGGCAGGTCAGGAGAGCGCGTCGCGAAACGGTCACGGCAGCCATGGCAGAGTCCGGTGAGCGAGGGGTGAGTCTCGGCAGAGATCGTGGAAGCAATCGACCGCGCGTGCGCTCGGCAACGTGGTCGGGCGGGGGCCGGTGACTGCCGGCGCGCTTGCCGCGTCCTGCCCTGACGATAGGTTCGACCCGCATTCCCCCCTCAGTGAGAGGCCTGGATGTCCCCGAATCGTTTCGCTCGCGGTGTCGCGAGTACGCTCGTTGCCGGTGCCGCCGCCGGTGTGCTCATTGCCGCGACGCCCGCGCCGGTCGCGCGCATGGCCAGCGGCGTGACCTTCACGTATCGCATGACCAGCTCCGCCGGGCAGAAGCAGGGCGGCATGGGCAACTCGCTCATGAAGGTCACGATGGCCGATGGCAACGCCCGCATGGAGTTCCAGGAGGGCAGCGCCAATCCGATGATGAAGAAGGGCGGCTACATGCTGCTCCAGAGCAAGGAGCAGCGCATGCTCATCGTCGACCCGAAGGAGAAGAAGGCGATCGCGCTCGACGCCGCCGGGATGGGATCGGGGCTGGGCGCGCTGGCGGACAATCCGATGGTGAAGATGTCCTTCAGCGACTCGAAGTTCTCCTTCACCGAGCAAGGTGCCGGCGAGACGATCCTCGGCTACAGGACGCGCAAGGTGCTCATCACCAGTGCCATGACGATGAACCTGCGCATGATGGGGATGAACCAGAAGATGACGATCCAGACGGAGACGTTGTCGTGGATCGCGAGCGGGCTGACGGCGCTCGCCGGGCGCGAGACATGGGAAGCATGGGGGAAGTCGTTCGGCAGCGGCCTGCGGCAGACGAATCCCGAGCTGGCCAAGCAGATGGAGCAGTACCAGAAGGCGTACGGCGACGGCATGGCGCTCAAGCAGCGCTCCATCAACACGTCGACCGACGGCAAGGGGAAGGTGACGGTGGACACGGTGATGTCCGAGGTGATCGACCTGCAGAAGACGTCGGTGGATGCGTCGATGTTCGAGCTGCCGGCCGGCTACGAAGTGATGGATCTGCGCCAGATGATGGCGCCGCTGGCGGCGGCGTCGGACTCGCTCAAGAAGGAGTGCGCGAAGCTGACGGAGGAGGAGCGCGCGAAGAATCCGATGTGTGGTGGTGAGATGCCGAGCGTCGGTGATCAGGCCAAGGACGGTGCGAAGGAGGGCGCGAAGGAAGCGCTCAAGCAGGGCATCGGTGGTCTGTTCAAGAAGAAGAAGCCGTGAGCGGGATCACCGCATGAGGCGATCGATCGGGCCGGGCGTGCTGACACGGGCGCTCGGCCCGTGGTGCGTGGTGGGCGTGCTGATCGGGCATGCCGTCGTCGCCGTGCGCGCGGTCGAGGCACAAGCGACGCGACGGGTGCAGACCGAGCCGGCGTCGCCGCGGCCAGGGACGGTCTTTCGCGTGCGCGTCGCCGGCGAGTCACGCGCGGTATCCGGGCGTGTGGCGGGCGAGCCGCTGCACTTCGTGCGCGACAGCGTGGGATGGAGTGCGTGGGCGGCTGCACCGGTCGATTCGAGCGGACGGTTGGCGGCGCTTGTCGTGATCGACGGGGACACGGCGCGGCTGTCGGTGGCGCTGTCTGCCGGCGCGTATCGCGTGGACCGGTTGCGCGTGGCGCCGCAGTTCGGTCGCGACCCGGATTCGGCGACGGCGGCGCGGATCGCGCGCGAGTTTGCGGCCGCGAAGGCGGTGTCGCGTGGGGCGCACGAGACGCCGGCGCTGTTCGCGGGCGCGTTCGTGCGGCCGCGCGCGTCGCGCGTGACGAGCGGGTTCGGGACTGCGCGCGAGTTCAACGGGGCGATTACCAGCCGGCACACCGGAGTGGATTTCGCGGGGGCGATTGGTGCGCCGGTGCGCGCAGCGCAGCGGGGTGTGGTGCGGCTGGTGGGGGACTTCTACTACGCCGGGCGCGTGGTGTATGTGGACCACGGGGCGGGGTTTGTCACGGCGTACTTCCACCTGTCGCGGGTGCGTGTGGTGGAGGGGGACACGGTGGTCGCGGGGTCGGTGCTTGGCGAGGTGGGTGCGACGGGGCGGGTGACCGGGCCGCACCTGCACTTCGTGGCGCGGTATGGGGAGATCAGTGTGGATGGGCGGACGTTGCCGGGGTGGAGGTAAGGGCGGCTGAGAGTAGCCGGGCAGCTGTCAGCTCTCAGCGTGCTGCTGAAGTCCAGCTGACGGCTCTCAGCTTTCCGCTCTCAGCTGCTGTCGCAGATCGTACGCGCGTCAGGGCCGGTGCTGTCAGCACGGCACGAGCTCTCAGCAGCAGGTCCGGCGCGTTCACGGCGTGAGAAACGCCGCGGCATCCACCGTAGACACGGCGCGCGAGAGCAGCTGAGAGCTGTGAGCTGACAGCCGTCAGCTGGACTTGAGCGGTGTACGGACGGGAGGATGGGTTCGGGTCAGACCGGGAGGATGGGTTC
>JALOPS010000064.1 GCA_025453745.1 Gemmatimonadaceae bacterium | reverse complement strand
CGCCGCACTCGCCTGCGCCGCGGCGCGGGCCGCGTCACGCTGCGCCTGACTGACGGTCCCCTGCGCGGCCAGCGGCTCCAGACGCGCAAGGTCCGTCTGCGTGCGCGCCGCATCGGCCTCCGCCGCGCGCAGCTCGGCCTCGGCGCGCGCGATCTCCGCGGGGCGCGCCCCGGCCTCCAGGTCGCGCAGACTGGCCGCGGAGGCACGCGAGCGCGCCTCGCCCTGACGGAGCGACGCATCCATGGTGGGTTGCCGCAACACCACCAGCGTATCGCCGACGCGGACGGGGGTGCCCTCGTCGACGGCGATACGTTCGACGCGGGCGAGTGTCAGCGGTGCGATCGCCACCTCGCGATACTCGAGCGTGCCCACGGCGTCGCGTGCGTCGGGGACGGGGGACCGCGCGCAGCCGATCAACAGCGCGGGACATGCCACCAGGACGGAAGAGCGCATGATCGGACGATCCGGTGTGGCCGCGCCTCGGTCAAGCGGACCCATTGACCTCGCGCGTCGCCTCCGCTTGCCTTCGGGGATGACCGAGTCCGCCACGGCAGGTGCGCTGCCGCCATCCATCGCCACCGTGCTGCGCCGCTTTCGGGCGATGGCGCGCGAGGAGAAGATGCAGGCGCTGCTGGCACAGTCGCGCAGGCTCGAGCCGTTGCCAGCGCGCCTCGCCGCGCTCGATCGCGCGGCGTTCACGGTGCCGGAGTGCCAGACGCGCGTCGATCTCTTTCCCGATGTGAACCCCGATGGGACGCTGCACTTCTACGCCGACGTGAACGCGCGGCAGTCGCCCACCATCGCCGCCGTGCTCGCCCTGACCTTCTCGGCCGTCAACGATCAGCCGCCGGCCGTGACGCTGGCGTTGCCGGACGATTACGTTCGGCAACTCATGCAGGACATTGGCCTGGGCGCACGCGAAACCGGCCTCGCCGCGATGATCGAGCGGCTCAAGCGCCACGCCCGCACCGTCGTTGCCGCACCGTAAGCGCGAACTCCCTGCACCGGCTCGGCGTTGAGTCGGGACGTTTCCGATTCTCCCGCCCCACGACCCGACCCATGGCTATCACGATCGTCTGTCGCAAGGATGGTTCGCTTGGCATCGCTGCCGAATTCGTCCCCGAACTCACGCTGCTCGACCACGAAGGGAACCCGTTCCCGCTCCCCGAGGGGAAGGGCGTGAGCCTGTGCCGCTGCGGCGCGTCCAAGCGCAAGCCGTTCTGCGACGGCGCACACAAGACCATCGGCTTCAAGGCGCCCGACGACCCGGCGCCCGAACAGCCCGCCGCATGAGCGGCGCGACCCACGCGCATCTGGCATGTCCGAATTCGTGATCAACGCGCTCTCCTGGTGGGCGTGGGTCGAAACCGTGCTCTGCACGATCGTGGGCACGCCGATCGTCGCGGGCGTCTGGCTCGTGACGCGGCCATTCGATCCCGGGGTGTACGCCGCGGGACGCACCTTTCGTCTGGTGGCCGTGGTCGCCACGCTGCTCAATCCGCTCTGGCGCTTTCGTACGCTCGGCAGTCAGCGGGTGGGCAATCCGCGGCGCCCGTACGTGGTGGTCGCAAATCATGAATCGTACGCGGACGTGTTCTTGATCAGCCGCTTCCCGTGGGAAATGAAGTGGCTGAGCAAGCAGACGTTCTTCCGCATCCCGTGCCTGGGCTGGATGATGCAGATGGCGGGCGACATCAAGCTCGTGCGCGGCAATCGCGACAGCACGGTCGACGCGATCGCCTCGTGCAAGGATCGCCTCACCAAGCGCGCCTCGGTGATGATCTTCCCCGAAGGCACCCGCTCGAAGACGCGTGACCTGCTGCCATTCAAGGATGGCGCGTTTCGCCTGGCCATCGAGACACAGACGGCGATCCTCCCGATCGCCGTCGCTGGCACACGCGCCTGCATGGCCAAGGGGAGCTTCCGCTTCCGCCCGGCGCGCGCCGTGGCCGAAGTGCTCGACCCGGTGGAGACCACAGGGCTCACGCTCGCCGACCTGCCCACCCTCAAGGAGCGCGTCCGCGGCATCATCGACGATGCGCGCCACCGGCTCGCGCGCGATCATGACCTGGTACTCCTGACGACATGAGCGCGCCGGCACCGCACGACGAGGCCGCACTCGAGCAACTGCTCGCGGTCCCGACGCCCGCGGCGATCGATGCGCTCGTGCAGTGCCCGGGCGATGTGCTGGTGATGGGCGCGAGCGGCAAGATGGGGCCGTCGTTCGTGCGACTGCTGCTCGCTGCCGCGCAGGCGGCCTCGGCACGCGGAAGCGCCCCGCGCACGGTGCATGCCGTCGCGCGGTTCGCCCACGACGCCGACATGCAGGCATTGGCGGATGCCGGCGCGGCGGTGCATCGCGCCGACGCGCTCGATCCACGATCCCTCGCACGACTCCCCGACGTGGCGTCGGTGTTTCATCTCGTGGGGCACAAGTTCGGCACCGCCACCGACCCGGTGCCCACGTGGGCGCACAACGTGGTGGCCGCGACGCACGTCACCGATCGCTTCCGCGGCGCGCGCTGCGTGCTCTACTCCACCGGCAACGTGTACCCGCTTTCGCCGGTGGCGCAGGGCGGCTCGCGCGAAGACGACGCGCTTGCCCCAGGCTCCGAATACGCCGCCGCCGTCGTGGGGCGGGAGCGCGTGTTCATGCACGCCGCGCGGCGCGATGCCTCACCGGTCGCCCTGCTGCGCATTTTCTATGCGCACGATCTCCGCTACGGCGTCCTCACCGACCTCGCCTGCAAGGTGCGCGATGGGACGCCCATCGATCTGGCGATGGGACATGTGACGGTCATCTGGCAGGGCGACGCCAACGCGCTTGCCGTCGCCGCGCTGCCGCGCGCGTCGACCCCCGATCCGTACATCGTGAACATCACCGGCACAGCCATCGAGTCGGTGCGCGCGGTGGCCGAACAGCTCGGGGCACGCCTTGGCCGCGCACCGGCGTTCACCGGGCGCGAAGCCCCCGACGCCCTGCTCGGCAACACCGACCGCATGCAGCGCGATCTGGGCACATGCACCATCGATACGGCGACGCTCATCGACTGGGTTGCGGCGTGGGTGGCGCAAGGCGGACGGCTGCTCGGCAAGCCGACGCACTTCGCCGTGCGCGATGGCCGCTACTAGCCCGATGGCCGACTTTCGTAAGCATCTGCTGGCGGGCCAAGTGATCCCGGCGCATCCGCTGGCGCTTACTCCCACGCGCGAGATGGACGAGCGCCACCAGCGTGCGCTCACACGGTACTACCTCGACGCCGGCGCCGGTGGCGTGGCCGTCGGCGTGCACACGACCGGCTTCCCGATTCACGACGAGACGATTGGCCTCTATCGCCCTGTGCTGTCGCTTGCGGCGGAGACGATCGACGAGTCGCTCGCCGCTGCGCCGCGCCCCTTTGTGCGCGTCGCCGGCGTGATCGGTGATACGCGACAGGCCGTCCGCGAAGCGACCATTGCCCGCGAACTGCGCTACGACTGCGTGCTGCTTTCGCTCGGTGCGTGGCGCGACGCCAACGATGAGGACATCCTCGCGCACTGTCGCACCGTGGGCGAGGTGCTGCCGCTCTTCGGGTTCTACTTGCAACCTGCAGTAGGCGGACGGCGCCTGGAGCGGCGCTTCTGGCGCGAGTTCGCCGAGCTGCCGAGTGTCGTCGCCATCAAGATCGCGCCGTTCGACCGGTACGCGACGCTCGATGTGGTGCGCGCCGTCGCCGACGCAGGGCGCGACGACATCGCGCTCTACACGGGCAACGACGATGCGATCATCGCCGACCTGCTCACCGACGTGCCGTGCGTGAGCGGTGGGCGCACGGTACACCGCACGATGGTGGGCGGGCTCTTGGGACAATGGGCCGTGTGGACGCAGCGCGCCGTCGCGTGGCTCGACCAGATCCGCGCGCGGCGCGTGGCAGGTGGCACGGATGTGCCGCGCGACTGGCTGACCTACGGCGCGGCGCTCACGCAGGCGAATGCGGCGATCTTCGATGCCGCGCACGAGTTTGCGGGCTGTTTGCCGGGCATCCTCGAGGTGCTGCGCCGGCAGGGGCTCGTGCGCGGTACGTGGACGCTCGATGCGCACGAGCGACTGAGCGACGGACAGCGCGGCGCGATCGATGCGGTGCTGCGCGAGTTCCCGGAGCTCACCGACGACGATTTCGTCGCGGCGCATCGCGATCGCTGGCTGCGCTGACCGCACGGCGGGCTGCCGCGGGGTGTGCGCGCGGCTGGCGCCTGTCGCGTGACGCGAGCTAGCTCGACTGCGGTGATGCGGTGAGTTGATCGACCGCCGCCACGAGTTCGCGCAACGTGAACGGTTTCTCGATCACCGGACAGCCGGAGTCGGCGAGGAAATGCGCCACCTCCTCGCTGGCGGTGTCGCCCGTGGCAAAGAGCATGCGCGTGGCAAGCGTCGGCTGCTCTCGCCGCAGTCGACGATAGAACGCGGGCCCGTCCATCCCGGGCATGCGAATATCGCTGATGATGGCATCGATGCGTGGCGTTGCGGGGTCGCGCAGCGCGGCGAGCGCGGCTTCGCCATCTCCACACTCGATGACCACCCACCCGGCGTTGCGCAGCGCGCGCGCCATGGGCGAGCGCACGACCTGTTCGTCATCGACGAGCATCGCCACGCGAATGACACCGTGGTGCTCGGCGCTCGTCGCAGCCGCCGCGGACCGCGCCGGCATCGGCGGCGCCGACGGCGATGCCACCTCCGGTGGCGACTCGATGCGCATCGGCAGCTCCACCACGAAGTGCGCCCCCGAGCCGCCTGTCGCCGCGCCGTGCTCCACACGAATCGTGCCGCCGTGCTGTTCGACGATCCCGCGCGTGACGGCGAGGCCGAGGCCAGTCCCCTGCCCCGGGGCCTTGGTGGTGAAGAACGGCTCGAAGAGTCGGGCGCGCACATCGGCGGGGATGCCGGCCCCTGTGTCGCGCACGTCGAGACGCGTTCCATCCTCCGTCGCGGCCACGGTGACCCGAACCGTGCCCTGCGGCGCGGCATCGATGGCGTTGCTGACGAGATTCGTGACCACCTGCTCGATGCCGGCGACGTCGAGTCGTTGCGGGCGGACTTCGCCGACGAGGTCGAACTGCAGGTGCACGCCCGCCGCGGCCGCCTTGGCAGCCATCGGCTGCAACGCGCGTCGCACCACGTCGTCGACCGATGCCGTCTCACGCGGCCGTTCGTTCGACGCGCGCGCGACGAGCAACAGATCGCGAACGATCGCGCGAGCACGCATCGCCTGCGCGTGCATCACCTCGAGCGCTTCGGCGTCCTGCGCCGGGCGCGCCTCGGCGCGCAGCAGCTCGCCGTAGTTGAGGATCGCGGCCAGCGGATTGTTCAGTTCGTGTGCCACACCCGAGACGAGCTGCCCCACCAGCCGCATCCGTCCAGCCGACTCGATCTCGCGCGTCAGCCGATCACGCTCGGCGGCAGCGGCGCGTTCGTCGGTGATGTCGGCGCCCATGACGAGCACGCGGCGCTGCCCCTTCGTGCCGGTCGGCGTGTAGGTCACGCGCAGCCACCGCTCGGCCCCATCAATCCGCCGAATCCGATGTTCGTACTGCGACGACTCTCCCGCAAACGCAGCGCGCACGCGGCGCGCGATCTCGTCGGCGTCGTCGGGCGGTATCCGTTGCAGGATCGCCGAAAACGGCGCCACGCTGGCGTCGGGCACGCCGTACTCACGCGCCACCGGATTGGCCGACGTCAGCCCACCGTCCGGGCGCACCGTGAAGATGAAGTAGGGCGACGCGTCGAAGAGCTGCCGGAACCGGCGATGGACGCGCTGTAGTCGATCGTGAAACCCCCAGAACAGCAGCACTGCCGCGAACATCGCCAGCCATCCGAGCACAACGATCTCGATGCCCGACGACCACCGCCCCACGAGCTGTGGTGCGGTGACGCTTGTATCCGCCTGCCAGAAGCCCGCCACCTCGCCGAGGATGAGCGTGGCGTAGGCGACTGCCCCATACGCCGTCGCGGCCAACGCCGACCAGAACTGCAGCGAGAGGGCGCACGATGCGATGACCACGAGGAACATCGTGGGCCCGAGATACCAGGTCCCGTCGGCGAGCTGCTGCACGACCGCCGCGAGGGTGAGATCGACGACGGAGATGACCGTCAGGAGCCGATCCACGCGCCGAGCATCACTCGCGCGTCGGAGCACGCTGTGCCACACCCCGGTGAGCGCCAGCCACAGCAGCATGGTCCCCACGACTGGGAGCGAGACCCACGGCGCTCCCGCCAACCGGAAGATCCCCATCACCGCGACAAACAGCCCGACGGTGATCGCCCGCCAGCGATTCACATCCACCGCAGTGCGCGCGGCGGACGGCGGCGACGGGGTCGCGGCCGGGCCCGACTCGGAGTCGGGCCTGCCCGAGCGAGACCAAGGCAACTGTGACAACGATCCTGTCAGCGGGGGAAGATGACGCTCACTCCCCGCGCGTCACACCGTCGCGTGAAGCTCGATGGGGACGCGCGGTCCACGTATATAGTATCGGCCCCGCGGGGAGATGCTGCAGCGCCATCCTTGCGACGGACGCGTGTTGTTACGGCACGCGGGCCAGCGTCGTCCCATATTTCTGGTTGATGATGGCGATCAGGTCGTTGGCAATTCGCTGGTGCCCCAGGTTGCCGGGGTGCACCGGGTCGAGCGACATGTACGGCCCAAAGGGCGTCAGGCGACTCGTCAGATCGGGCACCTGGGCGATGTTGCCGTTCGCGCGGAGTTCGCGCAGCGTGGGGTTGATGTCGTAGTAGGCCCAGCCGAGCGAATCGGCCTTGAGCCGGATGTACGTGTTGTACTGCGTGATCGCGGTGTTGACGGTCGCCTGTTCCTCCTCGTCGAGCACGAACGCGTCACCCACCGGCGTACCGGGCACGGAATTCTTGGCGCAGGCCACGATCGGTGGGTGCTCCCCCGAGCGGATGCGATTGAGCAGCTCCACGGAGAAGAGTGCGCGCGACCCCGTGCAGCTCGGGTGCACCGTGAGACGGACCCCGAGGATCACCGAGAGCACCTGGATGAGCTGCGGGTTCTGCGTGATGACGGACGACACCACCACCGGTGTCCCGAGCAGATCCACGGTGGACTGCAGCACGCCGCCCTGCGCGCCGGCATCGCGCAAGCGATTGACGATCGCGGCGTAGTTCTGCGCGTACTGCACCGGCGGCGTGAACGTCGGCACACCGGCAGGTGTCACGAGCACGCCGCTCGAGACCGCCGAAAGAATGTCGTTGCCGACGATGCCGACCGTCACGAAGGTTGGCCGTGCGTCGATCGCGCGATCGACCTGGCTCTTGCCGCCGAGCACGAGAAAGGTGAGGGTGTTCGAGGCCGGCCCGTTCGCCGAGTTCGGGTCGAACGACGTGGCCCCCGGCACGGCGACATTGTTGAGCGGTCGCGCGAGGCTCGACGGGTCGCGCAGGTCGCACGTACTCGCGGTCGCCCCGAGATTTGCGCCCACGCGCGCTTGCGTGGTGAAGTCGGCCAGTGGTGGCGGACAGCCGCGCCCGGCGAGTGCGGGATAGACGTAGTCGGTCCCCATCTGGCGGGCGAGCAGTGCCGGGTACGCGCGACGCTGCGTCGAGTCGTTGATGCCGGCCGACTGGAAGCCGGCAGTGATCGAATTGCCGACGGCGACGTAGCGGGCAAAGAGCGGATTCGCCGCCGTTGTCGGCGGCGCGACGGTGGGCTCGTCGGCACAGGCAGCGACGAGCAGCGCGACGATCGGGGCGAAGGTCGTCGGGATACGGAGGCGCAGTGGCATGATCGGGATCCTCACCAGGCGGCGCGCAGCGTGAGCGACGCGATATGTGCGCGCAGCGTGTACACGCCGCCATTGAGCTGGTCGGCCGTCTCGGTGCGGGCCATGCGCTCGACGACGCGGCCTCGCCGCCCGTCGGTATCGACGAAGAGATAGCTCGCGTCGAGGCGCCACCGCGTGCCAAGCCCGCTCAGCGGAATGCCGAGGCCCACCGAGTAGTTGCGGCGATCCATGTCGGGCAGGAGCGGCGTGACGGTCGCATCGGGTGCGGGCGACTGCGTCCAGCTCAGCCCACCGCGCACGATCCACCCATTGGAGTAGCGGCGCTCCGCCCCGCCGCGCACCGACCATGAGGCGGCATAGTCCTCGATGAGTTCGCGATCGGGCGTCGCCGCATTCGCGAAATCGAGCGGCAGCGTCTCGAAGGCCTGCCACCCGAAGCGGATGACATCCGCGCTCAACGTGGTGTTCGCGACCCCCGTGTACGCCACGCCCACGGAGAGTTGATCGGGCAGCGCGATCGTGGCGGACGCGGACTGCGCCGTCAGCGCACCTGTTCCCGCGAACTGCGGGGCCACGAGTTGATCGATCGTCGTGCCACCCGGCGCACCGAGCGGGTTGTTGCGCGGCAGCACGAGCCCGGTGCTCACCTGTCGGAAGCGCGCGTCGCCACCGTCGATCGCCACATCGACGCGCGAGAGGTACCGAGCGCCCACCGACCACGCGGCGTCGGGTGTCCATCGGGCGCCCACGTTGAAGCCGTACCCGAACGCGTTCCCGTCGATGTTTGCGCGCGCGAACTCGGTGCCTGCGGGCACACCGAGCTGCCCAAACGTCACCGCTGGCGTGGCACCCTGCGCCGCTCGCGCGGTGGTGGATGACAGGTCGATCGCCTGTTCGAGGCCGACCGCCGTCCGGTTGATCACCACGCCCGCGCCAATGGCGAACTGGCCGGGGATCAGATCGATGGAGACGGTCGGCTGTGCGGTGATGGCTTGCAGCGTCGCGCGGCGCGCGATGAAGCGCCCGGGGAAGTCCTCGCCCCACTCGGACGTGAGGCCGTACGGCACGTACACGCCAAGACCGAGTGCCACGCGCGGCGAATACCGATAGGAGGCGAAGAGGTGCGGGGGCACCTGCACAGGGACCTGTGCGTCGAAGCGCTGCCGTGTACGGTCCTGCGTGAAGGCGCCGTCGATCGAGATCCCCGTGCCGCCGACACCCAGCACCTTGCCGCGCAGTTGAGTGCCCGCAGCGGGATTCCAATGGATGTAGGAGCCGTCGTCGCACGGTGTCGCCGTGGTGGCGAAGCCGCGGGCGATCGAACAGCTCGACATTTCGTTGAGGCCGTAGCCCTGCGCGCTCGCGCGGCCGCCGACCAGCAGCGCGCCCACGACGACCAGCGCGCGACGTGTCCCTCTCATGGGGTGCGATCTCCGAACATGTGACGGGGGTCTCGAGTGCCCCCAGTCTCACGTCACGATCGCATCACGGCAATCCGGCAATTGCCGATTCTGGTGCGCTACGTCACGCAGTGCGGGAGGCAGGCGCGACCAGCCGCGCATGCCACGATGCGGCCATGGGGCGTTCGAAGTGCCGACGCCACGCGCCCGCCGTGGTCACGGTCGGATCGAAGACGGGCGTTGCATCGGTGATGACACCGTCGCGCACGTGCGCTGCGAATTCGGCGCGCGACCCCTGCTGCACGGTACCGTCCCCGTTGCGCCAGAACACGGTGGCGCCGCTCGCAAAGGTCGCGCCGAGCAAGGACTCTGACCCCTTGAACGTGCGGAAGAGGGCGTCGACGGAGCAGCCGGAGGCGCCGGCGGCCCGCTCGTCCACCGCGACGGCGAGGAAGTGTGCGTCGCGCCAGTCGCGCCCGCTCGCGAGCGGCGTGCCGTGCGCACGCCACTCGGCGAGGTACTCGTCCGTCAGCGCCAGGAGCTGCGACTCCGCCGCCGGGGCAAGCGGCCGATCGACCGCGAACACCCAGCAGCGGGCATCGTCGGGGAGTTCGTCGAACGGACGCTGCGGCATGCGTGCTACTCCGGCTTGCTGTTGGAGGGGAGCTGGATCATGGGGATCGCACTGGAGGACACCTGCGGCATCTGCCCGTTCCACCGCTTGGCCATCTCGTACTGCACGAGCGTGCTCGTGATCGAGCGCGCGAGCAGCTCGTTTGCCTTCGCCTGCGCCTCCGCCTCCGCGGTGATCGCCTTGGCGCGACCGGCCGCCTTGATGGAGTCGCCCTGCGCCTGGAACTGGTTCTTCTGCAGCTCGTTCTGCGCGGTGAGCGCCTGCTGCTGCATGACGTTCTTGAGCGAGATCGCGTCCATCACCGCCTGTGGCGCGCGCAGCTCGTTGAGCGTGAACTGCTTGACGTCGATGCCGTACGGCATGAGGCGCTTGATCAGCGCGGCCTGCGTACGGTTGACCACCTCGGCCTTCTTGGGGCCGAGGATGGCGGCGATCTCCTCGAGGCCCACCACTTCCTGCAGCGACTGGCGGATGGCCTGCTTGATGAAGCCGTGCTGGATCGTGGCGATGTCGGTGCGGAAGGTCTGATAGAGCGCGGGGACCTTCTGCGCGTTGAGCTCGAAGGACATCGACACGTCGAGCGAGAGCGGCTGCCCCTCGACCGAGTTGACGTTGATCTCGTCGTTGTTGACCGACCCTTCGGTGGCCTCGCGCGTGAGCACGAGCGTCTGCATGAAGGTCGGGTACTCCTTGATGGCCGTCAGCGCCGGGTTGCGCACGTGGAGTCCCGGACCGAGCGGCTCCATGTCCACCCCACCGCCCGCGCGATGGATCACGATGCCGACGTGTCCGGGCTCGATGTAGGTGATGACGTTGGGGAGGAGCAGGAGCGCACCGGCAACGACGGCCAGCCCGATGACGATGGTGCGCAGCCGCCCGCCGCCGCCACCGGAGTCACCGCGCTCCATGCGCGACTGGCGGAAGGAATCGAGGGCATCGCGGATGCCGCTTTCAACTGATGAGGCCATGGACGGTCTCCTGATAGCAAAGGGGGCACATCGTGGACCCGTCGCGCAGCCGGACGAGCTCGTGCGCGCGTTGTGGGCCGTGGACGCCGCAGGTCAGCGCGACCTCGCGGTCGATCCGGTCGCGGTTCCGCCGCTGCTTGAGCCAGAGGCCGAGCGGCGTGAACTCCTGAAGTCCCACGGCGACGGCGGCGGCCACCAGTGCGATGAGCACGGTGAACAGCACGCTTTCGAGAAGGATGGCGGACATGGGACTCGGGGAAACTACGAGCGGGGGCACAAAAGGTGACGGCGAGCTGGACCGTGTTGCTGAACGGTCACTTCGTCGTGCCGGGTGTGAAACAGTGCGACCCGACGCCCGTGGGGACGTGTGCGCTGTGTCACCATCGATAAGTGACGATTGACACGTATCACTATGTCACGTATCCCTTGGAAACAATCAAAGGCGCCAGACGGGGGGTCGCGGCGCGCCACACCGCATTCACGAGGACCGGATCATGGTACGTCACCTCACCCGCTGGGCCGCCGGCGCCGCGCTCGCTCTCGCGGCTTCCGCGGGACCGGCGCAGGCGCAGTTCCTCTTTGGGGGGACGATCGCCGCCGGCCCGACGTTCAATCGACCCCTGAGCTTCAACCAGGGCGGCTCGTGCGCACTCTCAAGTGTCGGCACGGCCGTGTTCTACAACGCGTTCCAGTTCACCGTGACAACCGCCGGTGCGTACACGTTCAACTTGAACTCCACCGCGTTCGATCCGTTTGCGGTCCTGTATACGACGTTCGTCCCGGCGAATGGGTGCACGAATGCCATCGCCGCTGATGACGACGGCGGCGGCTTTCCCAACTCGCAGTTCACCGCCAACCTGCTGACGGGGACCACGTACACGTTTGTGGCCACCACGTTTGGCAACGGCGCGACGGGCGCATACACGGGCCGAATCGCCGGTCCGGGGACAGTCGTGCCGCCGACCACGATCCCTGAGCCGTCCACGTATGCGCTGATCGGCACGGGGCTCGCCGGACTCGCGATCGCTCGCCGTCGGCGGCGGCACGCGTAGGCCACACACGCGTTGCTCGCGCGTCGCGCGACACGTCAAGCGGGGGGCGCCGTGCACCGGCGCCCCCCGCTTTGCATTCACCGCCCCAACTCGAAGCGCAACATCGCCTCGAGCGTGGCGTGCCCAAAGGTGAAGCCGCTTGCGAGCAGTCGCGCGGGCACCACGCGCTGACTCGACGTCAGCACTTCGCGCGTCATCTCCGCACCAAAGAGCAGCTCCAGCGCGAAGCGCGGCACGGGCGCGATGGCCGGGCGACTGAGTACCGTGCCGAGCGTGCGCGCAAACTCCGCCTGCGTCACCGGCGCGGGACCCACGAGGTTCACCGGACCACGCAGCGACTCGGTGAAGAGCGCATGGTGGATCGCGCCGATCTCGTCATCGAGGGCGATCGCGCTCTGCCAGAACGCACCGCCCGCGATCGGACCGCCACCACCGAGTCGATAGATGGGGAGCTGCTTGGCCAGCGCGCCGCCCGCGGCACCCAGCACGATCCCCGTGCGCAGGTGCACGGTGCGAATGCCCGCCGCCTCGGCGGGCGCGGTGGCGCTTTCCCACGCACGCGCCACGTCGACCAGGTAGCCGGTGCCGTGTGTGCTGTCTTCGGTGAGCACCTCGTCACCGCGATCACCGTAGATGCCGATCGCTGAACCGCTGAGCAGCACACGCGGCTTTTGCTCGAGCTGCGCCAGCGTGCGCGCGAGCAGTGCAGTGCCCTGCACACGACTGTCGAGAATTGCGCGCCTGTGCGCGCCACTCCACCGCTCGGCGACTGACGCACCGGCCAGGTGAATCACCGCATCGACGCCGTCGAGCGCGCGCGGGTCGAGTACCCCACGCGCCGGATCCCATGTGATGTCGACGTTGCCAGGTTCGACGCGGCCCCGACCGATGCGCAGCACGGTGTGCCCGCCCGTCGTGAGAAAGTGCGAGAGCGCGCGGCCGATGAAGCCGCTTGCACCGGTGATCGCGATGCGCTGCGGCCCCCGGTCGGCAACGCGTGCATGGCGCGTGAGATCGTGTGCAGTCACGGCGTGACGATAGCGGAAGACGCGGTCGAGCGTGGATGCCGCATACCAACCGCCCGCCGTGTCGCCCAGCGCACCGAGCGGCAGCGCATAGCGGATGGTATCGGTGAGCACCGAGGCATTCGCCCCATCGGCGCGCATGGCATGCACATGATCCCACAGCGCAAATGGCCCCGACTGCATCACGTCGCGGAACTGCGCACCGTGCCGATAGTCGCGATGCATCATCACCCATCGCGTCGGCACGGGCGACGGGCCCGGCCACACGTCGAGCACCACACGGCTCCCGTCAGTCAGCCCGCCAGAGCGCTCGACGACGCGCACGCGATCCCACGGTGGAGAGAGCCGCTCGAACGCGCCCGGACGTTCGTGCCACGCCCACAGCACGTTCACGGAGACGGGAACGCGGAGTTCGCGTGAGAAGGTGCGCTCGGGCATGCGTGCAACAAACGGGCCGAACGCGCGACGGTTCCGATGGACGCTCAGTCCGAAGGGGAGGTGGTGCCCAACCACGCCGTCACCAGCAGCACGGCCGATGCGGCGATCAGCTCCCACTGCGCGCGGCGATGCACGCGCGTGGCCACTGCCGCGTCCAAGACCTGCCGCCCACGGTGCGCGCGCCAATTGCGCGCGCCGAGCCCGATGACCAGGAGCACGAGCGCGAGCTTGACCAGCAGGAGTTGCCCGTACGGCACGCGCCACCATGCCTCGAGCGGCCACACCGCACGCCACACCCGCGCGGCGCCGGTGATGACCACGGCAGCCGCGCTCGCAAGTGCAATCGGCGCGAAGCGCGCGAGCAGCGCACCCGACTCACTCCGTCGGAGGGCGGGCGCAATCACCAGCAGGCCGCCAATCCACAGCAGTGCGCCCATCGCGTGCGTGGCATCGAGTGCGATCCAGAGCGGGGCGGGTGCCACCTCGGTGGCGTGTCCCGTGGCGGCCAGCAGCAACGCCACCACCACGAGCAGCGCGCCACTCATCCACCACGAGCGCACGGTGGCGAAGACCAGCGCACCCGCAACGGCCAACAGTGCCGTTCCCTGCCCCGGCCACGTGTCGCGCGTGAACGCGACGACGAGCGGCGCGAGCGGCTCACCGTCGGCCATCGCCCACGCGGTGACGCCAATGCGCAGCAGCGCGCCGATCACCAGCAGCACGCCCCCCACGCGCGCGATGCGCCGCGATCGCTCGGCCAACATCGCCGAGGCCACGTCCGGCATGCGATCGACGCGCAGCAGCAGCGCCGTCGCGCGACCCGCCAGCAACAACGCGCCGCCCTGGAGCAGCGCGTTGGGCAATGCGAGCCAGGTCATGCGGTCGAGGCGTACACCCCGACGTTCCGCTCGGGATAGCTCTCGTACACATGCTCGAACAGCGCGGAGCACTTCTGCGCGTACAACGGGCGGTCGTACGCCGCAGGCAACGTGTCCAGTGTGTCTTCGATCGCCAGCTTGAGCGATGAACGCGCCGCCGACTTCTGACGCCAGTTGAGCACCAACACCGCCTCGAGGCGTGCGAGCAGCGCCTTGGCCACCGTCTTGACCACCTCGCGCTCTGCGGTCGTCAGCTTGGGCGCCGGTCGCGTAAGGATATCGAAGATCACCAACTCCTCTTCGGTCAGCCGCTCCCGCACGTGGCGTTCCTGCTCATCATCGAGGCTCTTCGATAGCCGCAGCAGCTCCTCGAAGAGCTGCTCGATGTCACGGCTGCCGCTGTTGTAGCTCTCGATCAACGCTTCGAACTTCTGTGTGAAATCGATGCGGGTGCGATTCAGCCGCACCAGTCGCTCGAGCCTGGACGCGATCGCCGACTTGAGCACCTCGAGGTTGGTGTTCTTGTGCGCCGACTCGCGGAAACGCCCCGCCAGCGCCTCGAAGTCGATCTTCGAGAGGTCGATGGGCGGGGGCCCACCTTCGCGGATCCTGAGCCCCGCGATGGACTCATCCAGCAGCCCGGAGATCTGCGCGAGGATCGTGGAGATGTCCGGGGGGTTTGGGCTGCGCTTCGCGCGGATCGCGGCGGCCAGCGCAGAGATACCGGAGACCCGCGCGAAGAACTCGACCGCGGCGGGATCGGGCTTGACGGCGCGACAAAGCGTGGCAACCAGCGCCTCGTGGCCGAAGAATTCGCGCCGGACCGCGTCGGGACCGATCAACGCGTCGATCGCGTTCTCAAAGGCGCGTAGTCGCTCGAACCCTCCAGCCGGCAACGCCTCCATCACGGCAAGATCCACCCGGTGCGCGGCGCAATAGGCAGAAGCCGCGTCCACGGCGTCACGCAGCGTCGCGACGAGCTGTGCCTTGTCGGTGACCGGATGTGTGCCGCCGGCGCCTGCACCGTAGATCGCCAGCGCCTGCTCGAGCGACGCAAACACGTTGGCGTAATCCACGATCATGCCGCTGTGCTTGCCCGGGAAGACCCGGTTGGCCCGCGCGATGGTCTGCATGAGCGTGTGATTGCGCATCGGCTTGTCGAGGTACACCGTCGAGCAGCTCGGTGCATCGAAGCCGGTGAGCCACATGGCGCAGACGAACACCAGCCGCAGTGGATCTTCCGTGTCCTTGAATCGCTCATCGAGTCCCGGTTGCGACTCGTTCATCCGCTTGCGGTGCGGCTCGATGTCGAGACCGAGCGCTTTCATCTGCGCAATCTCGTTCTGCCCCGGCGAGACGATGACCGCCATGTCGGTGGTGGTCAGCACCTCGAGCCGCTGCTGGAGCATCGCCTTCTCCGCAGGGGGGAGACCGTAGCGACTGTGCGCCTTCTGCACGCGCGCGGTCTCCGCTGCCCAATGCCTGCGCACCTTGTCGTGCATTCTGAGCGCGGTGGCCTTGTCGATCGATACCACCATCGCC
>JALOPS010000345.1 GCA_025453745.1 Gemmatimonadaceae bacterium | reverse complement strand
CGCTTGGCGATCATCGCACTCACACTCGGCCCGAAGATCGACGTGCCCACTGAATAGGGCACGAGCGCGAGGAGCGTGGCCCAGATGGTCGTCGCGGGAATGACGAGCAGGAATCCCACCGCGGCAAGCACGAAGCTCGCGCGCACGATGTTGGCCTCGCCGAAGCGGCGGGTGAGCGGGGCGATCGCGCCACCCTGCATGGCCGCGGACACCGTGGCGATGACGGCGTACATGTTGCCGACGCCGACCGGCCCGATGCCGAGCCGGGCCGCCGCCCAGAGCGGAAAGACCACCTGCAGCATCGACGTGGCCGCGAGCAGCACCAGCGTGGCGCCGAAGAGCTCGCGCAGCCCCGGGCGCACCACCAGCTCGCCGCGGCGACCGGTCTTCGCCTGCTGCGCCGCGCGCGCCTTGAGCTCGTCGGTGAGCGACTCCTTGAGATAGATGTACGTGCCGAGAAGGGCGATGCCCGAGAGCACCGCGGACGCGATGGCGATGGGGCGGATGTCCGATCGGTCCGCGCCGGCCGTGGTGAGCAGCCCACCCATCGCCGGGCCCAGGATGAAGCCCATCGCGAACGCGACACCGAGCAGCCCGAGCGCACGCGGGCGCGACCGATCATCGGTCACGTCGGAGACGTAGGCAAACGCCGTGGAGATGTTGCCGGCCGCGAGCCCGGAGACCACGCGCGAGGCGGCCAACGCCAGCGGCGTGTGGATGAAGGCGAGCGCGAGTGAGGCGAGCACGTTCGCCGCCAGCGTCAGCAACAGCACCGGCCGTCGGCCGATCCGATCGGAGAGCGATCCCCACACGGGGGCGCCCACGAGTTGGCCGAAGGAGTAGAGGCCGCCGAAGAAGATGACCGTCTCGGGGGCGACACCGATCCGTTCGGCGAAGAACGGAAAGACCGGTATGAGCATCCCGAACCCGATGAGGTCCAGGAAGACGATCAGGAACAGGATGTTCATGCGGGCATCAGGGGGCGAACGGCCGTCGGGAGGGACGGCGCACTGGCCGCACGGAACTCCGAAGCGTGTGCAAACTATCGCGCCGCCCGGGGCAGGGGTTCCCGGCGGCGCGACCGGTCAGTCGTCGCCGTCGGGAATGAGCACGCCGAGCACGGCGCTGACGATGCTGACGAGGAGTGCCCCGACGAAGGCCGCCTGGAAGCCGCTGACGGCAAAGCCCATGTCCTTCGCGAGCGCCGCGGTGAGCCAGAGCATCCCCGCGTTGATGACGAGCGTGAAGAGCCCGAGCGTCAGCAGCCGGATGGGGAGGGAGAGCAGCTTGAGCACCGGCTTGATGAAGACGTTGACCGCCCCGAAGATGAGCGCGACGACGAGCAGGTTGACCAGCGTGCCCGTGTAGCTGATGCCGGGCACGTAGCGCGCCGCGAGCCAGAGGGCGGCGGCGTTGATGATCAGCTTGAGCACGAGGCGCATCGAGAGACCGGACGGAGTGGAGCACCGCAGGACGACCGGCCGTAGCTTCCGTCGCGGACCGCCCACCCTCAAGCCCTCTGCCGCTCTCCCCCCGTCCCCGGCGCCGCCTGTCGCGCGATTTGCGCGCCGATCGCGCGTATGTGCTGGCCGCCCGGCTCGCGCAGGGCGCCGCCGACCCGGACTTCCGTACGCTCGTCGAACAGATCGACGGCATGCCCCTGGTGCCCGCGGACGCCACGCGGCTCTACACCGATGGCGCCGACGCGACGGCCGCCGTGGCCCGAGCGATCGAGTCGGCACGACACGAGGTGCTCGTCGAGACATACATCCTCCGCGACGACCGGATCGGGTGGGCGCTCGTCGACCTGCTGCGCGCGGCCGTCGCCCGGGGCGTGCGCTGCCACGTCCTGGCCGATGCGGTGGGTTCGTGGGGCGCGCGCCGAGCCTTCTGGCGTGCGCTCGCCGACGCGGGTGTCGTGACGCGTCGCTTTCACCCGCTGAGTCTCGACCTGGTCAACAGCTTCCGCCGCGATCATCGCAAGCTGGTCATCGTCGACCGCGCCGTCGCCTTCACGGGGGGAATGAACATCGGCGCCGAGTACGGCTCGTCGCTCCGGAGCGAGCGCCGCACGCGCTGGTGGCGGCGCTGGCGCTCCCTCGGCGCCACCCGGCCCGATGCGTATCGCGACACGCTCGCGCGCTTCGACGGCCCGGTGGCCTCGCAGTTGGCCGCCGTGTTTGCCGAGGGGTGGCACCGCGCGGGAGGCGCACCGATGCCTGCGCTGGAACAGGTGGCGTGGTCGGACGACGCGGGCGCGCCCGCGGTGCCGCTGCCGCTGCGCGAAGTGCACACGGAATCGAACGCGGCCTGCCTGATCCTCGACGCGCGGCCCGGACGCGGGCAGCCCGAGACGATCGCGGTGCTGGCCGCCGCGCTGGGGGCCGCACGCGCGCGCGCCTGGATCACCACGCCCTACTTCGCGCCGCCGGACGCCGCGCTCACGCTGCTCGCCGACGCGGTGCAGCGCGGCGTGGACGTGCGGCTGCTCCTGCCCGGCATGAGCGACGTGCCCGTGATGAGGTGGGCGGCGCGCGGTGCGTACGCGCGCCTGCTCGCGAGCGGCGTGCGCCTCTTCGAGTACCAACCCGCGGTGCTGCATGCCAAGACACTCGTGGTCGACGATGCGCTCTCGCTGGTCGGCTCGGCGAACCTCGACTATCGCAGCTTCTGGTTCAACGCCGAGTGCACCGTGCTGGTGTTCGACGCGGTGCTGGCGGGGGCGATGGCGCAGTCCTTTCGCGACGACCTCGCCGACGCGCACGAGGTGACCGCCGACGCATGGCACCGCGTGCCGTGGTGGTGGAAGGTGATGGCGTGGGGGGCGCGACAGTGCCGGTGGGTGCTCTGAGGCGCGAGGCATTGCGCGCAGCGCGCCGGCGCTGCCACTTCCGGAGATCCCGTCACCCATCGAGACCCCGCCCGTGATCGCCACCCGTCGCGCCGCCCTGCTCGCCCTCCTTGCCGCGCCACTGCTCCTCGGGGCGCATCGTGCCCCCGCGCTGGCCGCCAAGCCCTTCACCGTCGAGTACCTCTACAAGATCCGCTGGGGACACCAGGAGGAATGGATGGCGCTCTACAAGCGCAACCACTATCCGATCCTCGTGCGGCAGCAGCAGATGGGGCGCATCGTGCGGATGTCGGCGGTCATGCCGATGAACCACGCCGGTGAGGCCGACCGGTGGGATCTGCGCTTCACGATCACGTGGAAGGATGCCGAGACCGCGCACGACGATTTCGACTCGAGCGTGATCGCGAAGGAGCTCTATCCCGACCAGGCCCGGTTCGCGGCCGAGGAGCAGCGGCGCTTCCAACTGCTCGAGGCGCACACCGACGTGCCCATCGTCGAGGACGACCTGGCCACGTGGAAGAAGACGCCGTGATGCCCGCGCGCTAGAAGATCCGCACGTTCACGTAGCGCTTCGGGTTGGCCTTCACGTCGCGCACCAGCGCGCGCAGCTCGATCAGCAGCGAGTCGGTGTTGCGATAGACCGACGCGTCGGTCGCCAGCAGTCCGAGCGTTCCCTCGCCGCGCCTGACGCGAACCAGCAGCGTGTCGGCGTTCGCGATGGCGCGCTCGAGGTCGCCGCCGGTGCGATCGAGCCGGCCGGCGATCGACTTCACCTGCCCGGCGGCGGTGAGGATGTCGCGCGTGGAGCGCTGCACGTCGGACACGATCGCCGCCAGCTCACCGCGACTGGTCGTGGAGTCCACGCGCCCCGCGACACGCTGCACGTTGTCCGTCGCGGCGCGGAGCGCGCGCATGGCGACCATCGCGTCCGTCGAGACGCGATCGAGGTTCTTCGATTGTGCGTTGACGGTGCGTGAGAGCTCGCGGGAGAGCGACGCGAAGTCGCGGATGGTGCCGCGCAGATCGAACGCCGCCGTGTCGTCGAACGCCGCACGCACGCGCTCCGCGACATTGGCCACGTCGCCGGCGATGCGCCCCGCGACCGCCGTGAGCTGTGCGATATCGGGCACCATCGCCGCAGGCAGCGTGTCGCGGCGACCGGCGGCGTCGCGGATCTGTGACTGCAGTGCGCGGTCCGCCGGCAGGGCGGGCACGCTCGTCACCATCGCCTGCCACTCGCCGAAGAGGCTCGATGCGTAGAGCAGCACCGCCGGCTCTGGAGGGAGCTCCACCTCGCGGTCGAGCTTGATGTCGATGGCCACCCACCCCTCGCCACCCAGCGCGATCGACTGGATGGTGCCCGCGCGCACGCCGCGAATGACCACCGGGTTGCCCACCTGCAGGCTCCCCACGTCACGCGTGCGGGCGACGAGCCGGCGGCGCTCACGCCCGAGGTCGGCCTGGCGGAGCCAGAGCACCCCTGCGATCAGCAGGGCGCCCACGATGACGATCGAGAGCCCCACCAGCACATCGTTCTTCGTGCGCGCGGTCGGCATCGCTCAGCGGGTCAGCGTCTTGCCG
>JALOPS010000344.1 GCA_025453745.1 Gemmatimonadaceae bacterium | reverse complement strand
TCCCGGCCGACACCGTCTTCGTCCGCGCGATGCGTGGAGAGTTCGACGCCGTGTTGGCGCCGTACCACGATGTGGGCATGACCGCCATCAAGGTCGCGTCGTTCGGTCATGCCGTGAACGTCACGCTGGGGTTGCCCTTCGTACGCACCTCCCCCGACCACGGGACGGCGCTCGACATCGCCGGGCAGGGACGCGCCGACGCGGGGAGCATGCGCGCCGCCCTCCAACTCGCCGCCGATCTCGCGGTGCGTGCGCTGTCACGGAGCGGGACCGTGGCGTGACGCGTGGGGCGCCCACCGCGTCCCTCGATCATGGCCCAACTCGATCGACTCGTCTCGTCCCTGGCGACGGCGCCGGGCGCCACGATCCTCCTCACCGAAGATCACCCCGCTGAACTCTTCGGCAGCGGGCAGATGCGGCCGCTCACCAAGCATCCGCTCACGGCGCGGCAGATCCTCGCGCTCATGCGCGAAGTGGCCCCGCCGGCTGCACTCACCGATCTCGACCTCGGTGCGCGCTGCACCTTCACGTACCCGTCGCCCACGGGGCATGTGCGCGTGTCGGTCGAGCGGGCCACCGGCGGCGTGCGTGTGCGCATCGACGATGCGTCGGCCGTGCTCGGCGAGCTGCCGCACTCCGCGAGTGTGCCGATCGGCACACCGGGGTGGCCGCTCGTGGCCGTCACCGAGCCCAACGTGCGCGTGGTGCCGCTCGCCGAGTCGCCGCAGTCGAAGCTGGAGGAGCTGCTGCTCTCCGCAGTGGATCGCGGCGCGAGCGATCTCCATCTGCGCGCGGGCGAGCCGCCGATTCTGCGCCTGCAGGGCGAACTGCTCCGCCTCGAGGGCACGGCCCCCATGGTGGCGACCCAGCTCCAGGGAATGCTCGAGACCATTCTTCCGCCACGCAACGCCGAGGAACTCGCCGAACGACACGACACCGACTTTGCGTGGACGATCGCCGATCGCGCGCGCTTCCGCGTGAATGTCTTTCGCGACCGCACCGGCATCGGTGCGTCGTTCCGCGCGGTCCCCGTGCATGTCGTGACCGTCGAGGATCTCGATCTGCCGCCCGAGTTGCGAGCGCTCGCGCAACTCCCGAGTGGACTCGTGCTCGTCACCGGACCGACAGGCAGCGGAAAGAGCACCACCCTCTGTGCGCTCGTGGATCTGGTCAATCGCACGCGCTCCGACCACATCGTGACGGTCGAGGATCCCATCGAGTTCGTGCACGTCGGCAAGCGCGGGCTCGTCACGCAGCGGGAGATCGGCGTGCACGCGGAAGGCTTTGCGCGTGCGCTGCGCGCCGCCCTGCGGGAAGACCCCGATGTCGTGCTCGTCGGCGAGATGCGCGATCTGGCGACGACGCGCGCGGCGATCGAGATGGCGGAGACGGGGCACCTCGTCTTCGCGACGCTGCACACCAACACCGCGACGTCGAGCATCGAGCGGATGATCGACCAGTTCCCCGGCGATCAGCAGGAGCAGATCCGCCTGATGCTCGCCGACACGTTGCGGGCGGTCATCTCGCAGGTGCTCTGTCGCCGCACAGGCGGGGGGCGGGTGGCCGCGCGTGAAGTGCTGCTGGTCACGCCGGCCGTGGCGAACCTCGTGCGCGAGCGGAAGACGTTCCAGGTCCCGTCCGTCATGCAGACGTCGCGCAAACAGGGGATGTCGCTGATGAGCGATGCACTGGTCGATCTCGTCACGGCCGGTCACATCGAGCCATCGGAAGCGTATCGACGCGCCGTGGACAAGCCGGCCATGCTGCTCGCGTTGCGCACGGCGGGCTATGAGGTGGCCACACTCGACACCGCATCGGGGAGCGACGCGCGGACGCGTCCGACGCCGCGCACCGCACCGGTCACGCGTCCGACGCCCGCATGGTCCTCAGCGATCGGCGGACGATCGACGGGCACCGCCGCGTAAACGTGCGCGCGCCCGGCGGTCCTCGAGAGCCGCCGGGCGCGCTGGTGCGATACCCATGGGAGGCCGCGAACGCGGCCGCGAGATCAACTCGACGCGCGGGATTCGGTGCCTGACTCGGTTTCGCCGCGACGGCGTTCGTATTCCGGCCGTTCGCTGTAGCCGTAGCCACCAAACACTTCACCACCGCGCATGTAGTCGTGACCGTAGCCACGGCCGAGGGGATATCCCTCGGTGGTGCGGGTGGTGCCCACGCGTTGCTCCTGCTCCGGCATTGGAGGCTCCTTGGAGACGGTTCGCACTGCGGACGCTATGGGTGGAACGCGCGCGTCGCAAGACGGAGTTTCCCAGCGGATGTGCGAAAGCGCACACCGATGGCGGAGACTGGGGGGCGAGCGGGGGGCGACGTAGACCAGGCGGACCGATTCCGCTACGTTTAGAGGCTGTGCCGGAACGGGCCGAGCGGACGCTCGGGGATGGCACATGGTTCACCGGTGCCCCGACATGGTCGCGCACCGCCTTTCGCCTGGATGGCCCCCATGCAGATCCGCAACATCGCGATCATCGCGCACGTCGATCACGGCAAGACCACACTCGTGGACAAGATGCTCCGGCAGGCTGGTGCCTTCCGCGACAATCAGGTGGTCGAAGAGCGCGTGATGGACTCCAATCCGCTCGAAAAGGAGCGGGGCATCACCATCCTCGCGAAGAACACCGCGGTCAAGTGGGGCGAGACGAAGATCAACATCGTCGATACGCCGGGGCATGCGGACTTCGGCGGTGAGGTCGAGCGCATCCTGCGCATGGTCGACGGCGTGCTGCTCGTCGTCGACGCGTTCGATGGCCCCATGCCGCAGACGCGCTTCGTGCTGCGCAAGGCGCTCGAGCTCGGGCGCACGCCCATCGTGATGATCAACAAGATCGATCGCCCCGGTGCGGACCCGCTCCGCGTGCACGACGAAGTGCTCTCGCTGTTCATCGAGCTCGAGGCAGATGAGTCGCAGCTCGAGTTCCCGACCGTCTACGGGTCGGGGCGCGACGGCACGAGCACGCTCGACCTGGACCAGCCGCTGACCGACCTGGCGCCGCTCTTCGACACCATCGTCGCGAAGGTGCCGCCGCCGCCCAGCGATGTGGCGGGGCCGTTCCAGATGCTCATCTCGACGATCGACTATTCGACGTACGTGGGGCGCATCGCGATCGGGCGCATCGAGCGCGGCACCGTCAAGGTGGGCGACAGCGTGCTGCTCGTGCCCATGGAAGAAGGGAAGAAGCCCGAGCAGTCGCGCGTGACGAAGCTCTTCGGCTTTCAGGGGCTCGATCGCGTCGAGGTGCCGAGCGCGCACGCGGGAGAGATCGTCTGTCTGTCCGGGCTCGAAGGGGTGGAGATCGGCGCCACGGTGACCGATCCCGAGCACCCCGAACGACTCGCCGGCATCAGCGTGGAGGAGCCCACGATCTCGGTGGACTTCCTCGTGTCCAACTCGCCGTTCGCGGGCAAGGAAGGGAAGTACGTCACCTCCCGGCAACTGCGCGAGCGGCTCTTCAAGGAGCTCGAGCGCAACGTCGCGCTCAAGGTCGAGGAGACCGACTCGACCGACACGTGGACCGTCAGCGGACGCGGCGAGCTGCATCTCTCGATTCTCATGGAGACCATGCGTCGCGAGGGATATGAGTTTCAGGTCTCGCGGCCACGGGTCATCACGCGGACGGACGCGTCGGGGCAGAAGTTCGAGCCGTACGAGGAGCTCGCGATCGATGTCCCCGAGGAGTACATGGGCACCGTGTTCGAGAAGCTCGGTCCCCGCAAGGCGGAGATGATCGAGATGAAGAACCCGGGACAGGGGCTCGTGCGGCTGCTCTACAAGATCCCGGCGCGCGGCCTGTTCGGGTATCGCTCGGAGTTCCTCACCGACACGCGCGGCACGGGGCTCATCCACCACCGGTTCCTCGAGTACGGGCCGTGGGCGGGGCCGCTGGCGGGGCGCATTCGTGGCGTGCTGGTGTCGATGGAGGCGGGGACGGCGGTGGCGTTTGCGCTCTGGAGTCTGTCCGATCGCTCGGTGCTCTTCATCGAGCCGGGTGTCCCCGTGTACGAAGGGATGATCCTCGGTGAAAACTCGCGCCCGGGCGACATGGACGTGAATCCGACCAAGGAGAAGAAGCTCTCGAACATGCGCTCGAAGGGGGCCGACGAGGCGATCGTGCTGGAGCCGCCGCGACTGCTCACGCTCGAGGCAGCGCTCGAGTACATCGAGGAAGACGAGCTGATCGAGGTGACGCCGCAGTCGATCCGGCTGCGCAAGCGGGTGCTCGCGGCGTCGGACCGGAAGAAGATCACGCGCGAACTCAAGCGCGAGCGGGCGAGCGCGTAACGTGGTGCCGACGGTCGCCGGACCCCGCCTTGTCGAAGGGTCCGGCGCCGATAGTTTCTCGGATCGTTCTGTCCATCGGTTCCCCTCGCACCGGAGATCGTTCCCATGTCGGAGATGTACGCGGCGTCGCTGTCGTCGGACCTGGACGCGCGAGACGATGCCGTATGGCCCGCATTGGCCATGGCCGATGATGACGAGGCGTTCGACGATCCGGACGACGGTACGGAAGACGACGACCTCGATGACGACGATGTCGACTTCGACGATGATGACCTCGACGACGAGGATCTCGACGATGACGACGATGATGAGGACGACGACGAAGACGACGAAGACGACGACGACGATCTGGATGATGACGAGGATGAGGACGACGACGATGAGGACGACGAGGACGAGGACCTCGATGAACTCGACGACTTCGACGACGACGAGGATGAGGACGACGATGCCGACGGGTATGACGAGGAGGACGAGGAGTAGCCGTCCCCGCTGACTCGCGCCGGCGCGTTGACGCGGGGCAGGCCGCCCCTTAGTCTTCGCGGTCTTCCGCCGGTCACCCCCGGGTGGCCGGGCCGGGCCTGTAGCTCAGGTGGTTAGAGCGCACGCCTGATAAGCGTGAGGTCAGTGGTTCAACTCCACTCAGGCCCATTGATGGGACGAGGGCGGTGCTCCGATGCGGGCACCGCCCTTGGTCGTTGTGGCGTCGCTACCGGCGCCGACGCATCAGCTCGTTCCACGTGGCACGGTCCACCGCGGCGGTCGGGCTGCAGCGCGAGCCACGACGACACGATCACGCGCCACAATGGCGGTGCGTTCAGCGAAACGTCACATGCCCAGCGGATCAGTGCTTCGGTGCACGTCGCCGCGTGT
>JALOPS010000343.1 GCA_025453745.1 Gemmatimonadaceae bacterium | reverse complement strand
GGTCGCCGTGCGTGCGGCACGACGCGTCCACACGGTGCCGATCACCAGCAGCGTTGCTGCGAAGGCAACGGCGAGTGGGGCCCACCGCGCACGCGCGACGCGTGTCGCGCTCGCATTCGCATTCGCACTCGCATTCGCGGCGACCGGAGGCGTGCCAACGAATGCGGCCGATGCGTGCGTGCCCGACATCGTCGGCGGAGGTGGCTCCGGCGCACGCACCTCGGGATCAAGCGGCTGCGCTGCACCGAGGATGGGCAGCGGCTCCGGCACCGAGACATCGACGGAGGCCCGATTGGGTGGACCCTCCGCGAACGCGACCGCCGCGTCGGAGAGCAGCGACTCCGTGAGCTGCACGACTTCCGCATCGGGTTCCGCGCCGAACTCCGCGCGCAGCATGGCGCTGTGAACGCGGGCATGCTGCAGGGCGGCTGCGCGGTTGCCACTGGCGTAGCCAATGCACCGCGCGCTCCCAATCGCGCGAGGACTCGTACGCGGCCGCCGCCTCGCTGAGTGCGTGGGCATACGCGGTCGCGAGGCGCGCGCGCTCGGTGTCGAGCCATCGCTCGAACTCGACTGCCTCGGAGAGATGCATACCGTCGAGCAGCGGCCCACCGTAGACCGTGGCGGCCTGCTCGACGTCGCCGTCGGCCAGCAGGCGCTCGAACTGTTCGACGTCAGTCGAGACCCGCTCGCCGTTGAGTCGCAGTTCGTCGCCCGGACTCAGGACCACGTCATCGCCCAGGGACGTGCGCAGGATGTACAGCGCGTCGGAGAGCAGCGGTCGGGCACGATCTGCGGGGGCCTCCGGCCAGAGTGTGGCCGCGACCTTCTCACGCGTGATGGCCCGGCCGCGCGCGGTGGCGAGCACGGCGAGCAGCGCCAACCGGTGTCCGCGGGTGCCGCGACCGACGATTGGTCCGTGCGGTCCGTCGACCGAGGGCGTCCCCAGCAGTCGGACCGAGATCAGTGAAGGGGCGATGACGCTCACGGGGCTACTACATATGCGACGCGAGACGACCACGAGAGACACGCGAGACGCAAAACCTACCCTGCTGACACGGCTGGTCGCGACAACTGCGATCGCCGCGTGGCGCCGTCGCGACTTCCCGCACCGCCGCGAGTACACATCAGCAGAGGTGAGGTATGTCACATCTTCTCTTCCGCGCGCCGACCGGAGTCGGCTCGCATCGCCCGGGCCGCTCACGGTGGCGCGCCCTGCTCATTGCGCCGTGCCTGGTGCTGGCCGCCGCCCGCTGCGCCAACGATTCGATGCCGGCAGGACCGATCGACTACGCCGATCCGGTCACGGCACAAGCCGCGATCGGCGAGACGTTGTCGAGCGTGAAGTGGAACCAGGTCGCGCAGGAGCTGATCGGCAAGAATCGTCCGAACCAGAATGCCGCGTGGCGATCGCTGACCTACGTCTCGCTGGCGCAGCACGTGGCGCTCGAGCGGACCGTCAGCGGAACACGGAGCGTCACCCGTCCGATGATTCGTGGCGCCGTTGCCGGCGCGTCGGCCATGGTGCTGGCGTATCTGTTTCCGGTCGACTCGCAGATGATCGAGACTGTCGTGCGATCCGAGGAAGACGCGTTGCCCGAGGGGCATCGCGAGTGGTATCGACTCGGCGAGCGGATGGGACGCGAAGTGGGCGCGGCGACCGTTGCACGTGCGAAGGCGGATCGCTTCGCCGCAGTGTGGTCGGGAACGATTCCAACGGGCCCGGGGAAGTGGAGCAGTCTTGCCTCGCCGCCGGCGCCACCGCTGCTCCCGCTCGGCGGAGAGGTGGTACCGTTCTTCCTGCGCGGTGGCGATCAGTTCCGCCCGGCACCTCCGCCGTCAATCGAGTCGCCCGCGTTCCGCGACGCGCTGGACGAGGTGCGCCGCATCGCCGCGTCGCGCACCGCGGAGCAGGACAGCCTGGCCAAGTTCTGGGCGCTGCCGACGGGATCACTCGTCGTCGGGTACTGGAACAACACCGCGCTGGCATTGATCGCGCGCGAGCGCCTGAGTGAGCGCGGCACGGCCCGGTCGCTGGCGTTGATGAACATGGCGGGGATGGACGCGCTCACGGCGTGTCACGACGCCAAGTACGCGTACTGGTTCTGGCGCCCGTCGAGCGCGGATCCGTCAATCAAGACGTCGACCGGGGTGCCGAATCATCCGTCGTATCCGTCGAACCACTCGTGCATCTCGGGGGCGAGTGCGCATGTGCTGGGCGCGCTCTTCCCGCACGCGCGGGAGCAGTTGCTGGAGAAGGCGACCGAAGCGTCGCGGTCACGACTCTACGGCGGTATCCACTATCGCTTCGATCTGGATGCCGGCATGGAGATCGCGCGGAAGGTGGCCGCGCTGGCGGTGGAGTCGGAGCGCGCGGGGCGGGTGGCCGGGATGGTCGCGCGGTAGCCTGTCATCCCGACCGAGCGGCGGAGCCGCGAGTGGAGGGACCTCCGTGCTGAGCGCGGGGGTCCTTCGACGACGCACCACCGTCATCCCGACCGAGCGGCGAAGCCGCGAGTGGAGGAGCCCGCCCCGAGCGAGCCGCAAGGCGAGTCGAGGGGACCTCCGTGCCATGCGCGGGGGTCCCTCGACGACGTGCCGCTACGCGGCACGTCGCTCGGGACGACGGTCAGGGCCGGCGATCGATGCAGCCTTGGTACTTCGGGTTGTTCCGCTCTTCGAAGGGGATGATGAGGTTCACCGCTGTGCCGTACGGGCCAATGAGCGGTGGTGCCTGCTCGCCAGTGGGAAAGACGCTCTCCGCCGCGCGCCCGTACTGTCGGAGCAACCGGCGCATATCGCCGAGCCGGTGACCCGTGAGCCAGAACCAGTACGCGCGCTCCTGAAAGAGCAGATCAACCGCGGCAGCCTGGGTGGTCGGTGCCGGACCCGCGATGGCGGTGACAGCAGGCGTGTTCGTGGTACGCAGCGTATTGAGCCCCGCAAACACCGCATCACGATCGGCCTGCGTGCCGCCTTGGAGTCGTGCCTCCAGTTCGATCAGCCGTGCTTCGATGCCGTCGGCGTACGTGACCGGTCCCGTGCGCGTGTATTTGTTTTGCACGGGCAGGTTGGTATGCGCGGAGTTGAACCCCGATCGCGTGGACGTCGCCCACGGCATGCGCGGATCAGCCGGCGTCTGGAGATAGTTCAGTCCGTTGCCACCTTCGCGCGTGACGATCGTGTAGCGCGATGCATTCGGAGACAACGCGTTCCACGGGCTGTTCTCCTGGCGCGCGCTGGCCTGCGAGTGCTGCGTCTGCACCCGGAACGTGGTGGGCACCCCGGCGACGGCGGCGGCCGCGTCGGCGAAGCGACCAAGGTCGAGCAGTGCCCTCCCCTTGCCGACGGCCGCCGTGAAGCGCACCCGCGTGCTGGTGTCTGCCAGTGCAAGCGCCGAGTCGAAGCTGGCGACTGCGCGATTGAGGATCTGCACCGTGGTCTGCGGGTCACCGAACTCGGTGGTCACACCGTCTTCGACACTGAACGGCACGCCCGAGCAGTACAGCTCCGCAAAGTAGATCTCCGTGAAGCCGCGGAGTGCGAAGAGCTCCCCGAGGTTGAAACGCGGGGTCGGTGCCGTCGTGGTCAAGATGCCCAACGCCCGCGTCGCACCGGCGCGCGCCCGGTGCAGGTTGCGGTAGAACGTGAGCATCGACGGATTCGCCTCGAGATCGACCCGTCGATTGACGAAGAGGCGATCGTCGAAGGTGTCGGTCGAGCGGATTTCATCAGCGAGGTTTCCCGAGACGACCACGTAGCTGTCCACGTTGGTCGAGCCCGCGAACGCCACGGCGAAGTCCTGGATCACGCCGTTGCGGAGCGGCGTCGCACCTGCCGGCGTGTTGAAGTCCGGAATGTTGAGGACGTCGGGGTCGGTGACTTCGAGAATGGTGCTGTCGACGCAGCTCGACAGCACGAGCAGGGCAAGCGAGGCGCCGACCGACGCCGCGCGGCGCATGAGAGGCTGGGACATGGGGGCTCGTCTCCTCAGTAGACCAGGTTCATGCGGAACGTGAAGTAACGCAGTGGCGGCGTGGAGAAGAACTCCTCGTTGCCACGCGCATCGAGATTGTTGACGGTTGCTTCCGGATCGACGCCGCCGTAGGGCGTCCACACCGCGAGATTGCGTCCGGTGAGGATCACGCTCCAGCGCGACGCCTTGATGGAGCGCGCCAGCCGATCGGGCATCTGATACGACACCGACGCCTCACGCCAACGTGTGAAGTCACCCACTTCATAGAAGGGCGTGAACACGGATGCGGTGGCCGCGATTGCCTTGGCCTGCTCCTCGAGCGTGGCGTTGCGATCGAACAGGCCGCGGCACGCCTGCCCGCCCTGGCACTGGTGGCGCAGCGTGTTGTTCAGCTTGCGCATGCCGCTCTTGCGGTCGAACTGGGCGTTGAGCCGGATCTTCTTGTTGAAGAGCTGGATCGACGGGCTGATGGCCATTTCGAACGTCGGGAAGCTCGGCCCGATGTACTGCGCCGCGTCGCTGAACGTCACCTCACTCGGTACGAGCAGCCCGTCGCCGTTGGCATCACGAAACGCGACCGTGCGTCCCCACATGCCGAAGAGCGGGTAGCCCGGCAGGTTGAGCTGGGTGTTGCGATTGCCGGTGGGGATCGGTGAGACGCCCTCGCCGAGCTTGAGCACTTCGTTGCGGTTGGTCGAGCCGGTGACCGTCAGATCCATGGCCGCGAATTTCCGGTCGAACAGCCCCGCATTGACCACCCACTCCAATCCGCTGTTGCGCACCGAGCCGATGTTCTCGAAGCGCGCGTTGACGCCCGCGAGCGACGGCGCCACGACGCGCTGGATGAGCGCATCGCGCGTCTGCTTGTTGTAGTACGTGAGCTCGAGATTGAGCCGACCGCTGAACGCCGTCAGATCGAAGCCACCTTCAACCTCACCGGAGTACTCCGG
>JALOPS010000063.1 GCA_025453745.1 Gemmatimonadaceae bacterium | reverse complement strand
CCCCGATCTTCTTTCGGCCCGACGAGCGGACGCGGGCATCTCTCGAGAGGAGATCGTGCCATGACGGACCCCGTCCTGCGGCTTCCGCCGCGCCCATCGCTGGGGCAGCTCCGCATCCAGGCCAAGGAGCGACTCACCGCCCTGCGTGAGACCGCGCCGGACACGCAACTCGCCGATGCGCAGTTTGCCCTCGCCCGCGGTTATGGTTTCACCACGTGGGCCGCGCTCGTGCACCATGTCGCAGCACTCGATCCGCGCGCACAATCGCCGCGCATCGTTTCACCGGTCAGCCGCGTCATCGGCACGCGCGACATGGCGCGGGCGCGCGCGTTCTGGTGCGATATGCTCGGCTTCGAGGCCACGCCGACCACGGACAATGCAGACGCCCTCGAGCTGCGCTCCGGCGAGGCGCGCATTCGCCTGGGCGCGCACGACTGGGCGCCCGATTTCTCCGGCGATGGGCACGCGCCAGGCACGGCAATGCTGCACTTCGAAGTGGACGATGTGGACGCTATGCGCGCCACGCTGCTCGCGCGTGGCGCACCGGCGAGCGCAATCGAGAAGGTGAACTGGCTCAAGTTCCGCATGTTCGAGGTGCGCGACCCCGACGGGCATGTGCTGTGGTTCGGCCAGACGTACAACGTCGACATGCCGGCGCGCCCTGTCGAGCAGTTCGAAAAGGTGCTGCCGGAGCTACCAGTGGATGACGTGGCCACCGCACTCCGTCACTACCGCGACGTGTTGGGCTTCGGCATCAACTACGCACAGGATGACATCGCCGTGATGGATCGCGACGCCATCACCGTGCTGCTCATTGCGCGCACACCGGCGCATCGTGGCATCGGGTCGCTGTACGCGTACGTGCGCGACGTGGATGCGCTGCACGCCGAGCTCGTCGCCACCGGCGCCGACGTGCAAGGGGAGCCGGTGAGTCAGCCGTGGGGGCTCCGCGAGTTCGCGGTGCACGATCCGTTCGGCAACCGGCTCAGGCTGGGGCAGCCGTTCGAGTAGGGGGACGGGAATAGTCGGCTGTGCGTTGACGACGAGAGGGCCGCCTCCTAGCATCGAGACATGGACCTCTTCGACCGGATCACGTTGGATCCCGCCGTGCGATCCGGGAAGCCGTGCGTACGGGGAACGCGCATCACCGTCGGTGATGTGCTCGGGTATCTCGCGTCCGGCATGACGCACGAGGAGGTCCTGACCGACTTCCCCTCATTGGCGCGGCAGGACATCCTCGCGTGCCTGGCGTTCGCGGCGGAGCAGGAGCGCCGGATCATGCCCGTGACGCCTTCGTAGCTTCACGGCGTGTGATCCGGACAGCTTACTCACTGCGGCACGTGACCTCCGCAGCGCTCGGGCGACTACTCCGGTAAGGACGGTCGCTCGAGCTCCGCCAGCACCGCCGGAATGAACCCGCCAAACGCCCCGTTGCTCATCACGAGCACCACGTCACCGGGTCGCACGCGCTCGATGACGTGTGCAACCAGCGCCGGCACCTCCGCGTGCCCGAACGCCTCCACCCCGCGTGCCGCCAGCCCGGCCACAATCGCCGGCACATCGAGCTGCTGATCGAGCGGCACCTTGTCATGCGGCTCCGGATACCGCAGCACCACCGCACTCGCGCCATCGAACGCGCTCGCGTACTCGGCCTGATGGATGTTGCGGCGCGACGTGTTCGATCGCGGCTCGAACACCGCCCACAACCGCCGCGTAGGGTAGCGCTGCCGAATGGCGGTGATCGTCTCGCGCACCGCCGTGGGGTGATGCGCAAAATCGTCGATGACGAGCACGCCACCCGGCTCGCCGCGCGGCTCCTGTCGGCGCTTCACGCCCGCGAACGTCGCGAGCCCACGCGCGATCGCTTCGGGCGAGAGCCCCACCGATCGCCCCACCGCGTACACACCCGTCGCGTTCTCGAGGTTGTGAAAGCCCGACATCGGCAGCGTGACCCGCACGGACTCGCCGTTCGGCCCGTCGATCGTGAAGCGCGCCCCGTGCTCCCCAAACTCGGCGTCGTGCCCGCGATAGTCCGCCGCACGGTCCCACGCATAGGTCAACACGCGCGCCGAGGTGCTCGCGCGCGCGATCTCCACCGCACGCGGATACGACGCCGCGACCACAAGCGTACCGTGCGCGGGCAACACCGCGCCGAGCCGTGCAAACGCCGACTCGTAGTGCGCCATGTCGCGATAGATGTCGGCATGATCGAACTCCACGCTCGTGAGCATCGCCGTGGTCGCCCGATAGTGCAGAAACTTGGGGCCCTTGTCCCAGTACGCCGTGTCGTATTCGTCTCCTTCCACCACCACGTAGCCGCCCTTCCCCAGCCGGTAGTTGCCGCCGTAGTTGCGCGTCACGCCACCCACGAGAAACGTGGGGTCGAGCCCTGCCTCCGCGAGCACGTGCCCCATGAGTGCAGACGTCGTGGTCTTGCCGTGCGTGCCGGCAATCACGATGGCGTGCTTCCCCGCTGCCACCAGCGCGCCAAACGCCGACGGAAACGACATCTGCGGAATACCGCGCTCGCGCACCGCCGTCGCTTCCGGATTCACGCGACGAATCACATTGCCGATGATCACCAGATCGGGGCGCGCACGATCGAGATTCTCCGGCGCGTATGGCGTGAACACCTCGATCCCCCACGCACGCAGCATGTCGCTCATGGGGGGATACACATTCTCGTCGCTCCCGGTGACCGTGTAGCCCGCGGCCTTGAGCATGCCGGCAAACGCACCCATGCCAGTGCCGGCCACGCCCACCAGGTGAATACGCGTCACGCTCCCGGGCGCGAGCTCCGTGACGATGTTGCCGTTGTCGGTATCGTGCACGTGCGACTAGCCCCAGAAGATGTAGGCGATCACGATGGCAGCGATCACACCGGCGAAGTCGGCAATGAGCCCCATCGAGACGGCATGCCGCGTCTTCTTCACACCCACAGAGCCGAAGTAGAGCGCCAGGATGTAGAACGTGGTGTCGGTCGCACCCTGGAACGTGCTCGCGAGCCGCCCCACAAACGAGTCTGCACCGTACGTCTTCATGGCATCGACCATCATGCCGCGCGCGCCGCTGCCCGAGAGGGGCTTCATGAGCGCCGTGGGCAGTGCGGGGATCATCCGTTCGTCGAGCCCCACCGCACGGAAGAGCGCACCCAGCCCCTGCGTGAGTAGGTCGAGCGTCCCCGACGCGCGAAATACGCCGATCGCCACCAGCACCGCGACGAGATACGGAATGATGCGGATCGCGACCTGAAACCCTTCCTTCGCGCCTTCGATAAACGCTTCGTAGGCGTTGACCTTGCGCACGAATGCCATCAGCAGGAACACGGAGATCACCCCGTAGAGCACCACGTTGGCGACCACGTTGGAGATCGCCTGCACGCGCTCCTGCGGCATGCCGGCAAACGACCAGACGATGGCCGCCACAAGGGCGGTGACGCCCAGCAACCAGCCGAGCAGCACGGGGTCGACGAGGTTGATACGCTGCACGAGCGCCACGCCCACCAGCGCGACCAGCGTGGCGACATAGGTGGTGAGCAGGATCGGCAGGAACACATCGGCCGGGTTGGCTGCACCCAACTGCGCGCGATAGACCATGATGCTGATCGGGATGATCGTCAGTCCCGACGTGTTGAGCACCAGGAACATGATCTGCGCGTTGGTCGCCGTCTCCTTGTCGGGATTGAGCGACTGCAGCTCGTTCATCGCCTTGAGGCCGAGCGGCGTGGCGGCATTGTCGAGGCCGAGCATGTTGGCCGCGAAGTTCATGATGATCGACCCGATGGCCGGGTGATCGCGCGGCACTTCGGGGAAGAGGCGCCGGAAGAACGGACTCACCACGCGTGCCATCACGCCGATCGCGCCGCCCGCCTCACCCACCTTCATGATGCCGAGCCAGAGTGTGAGCACGCCAGTGAGCCCGAGCGAGATCTCGAACGCCGTCTTGGCGGAGTCGAAGGTGGCCTGCGTCATCGACGAGAAGACCGCCGTATCGCCGCCGATGAGCTTGACGAGCCCCACCACCAACGAGATGAGGAAAAACGCGAGCCAGATGTAGTTGAGCGTCACGGCAGCGTCCCCGTGAGGAGCTCGACGAGCACGGGCACGTGCTGGCGCATCACGTCCTCGTTGGCGATGACGGGAAATTCGTAGGTGATCACGCTCACCCCATGCTCTGCGCCCCATGAACCAAAGGAGCCTGGCGTGGGGTAGCCCACGTCGCGCACCAGCGGCATGCCGGTGCGGCGCGCCAGTCGCTCGCCCAACGCGGAGCTGTTGGCGTCATCGATGCAGTCGAGCGGTGCGTGCAGCGCGATCACGGCGTCCGGCCGCAACTCGGCGATGAGTGCGATCAGCGCCTGTGTTTCGGGCTCCGAGCCGGCGTGTGCGCCAGGGCTCAGCACCACGTCGCTCGGATCTTCGAGCGTGGAGCGGCTCGTCACCGGTGTGGGGCGCCAGTTGCTCGCGGGAAAGTTGCGATTGAGATCCACACCGCGTGCATTGGCCCGCGTGCCGCGAATGAGCCCGTCCGGATTGGCCCCCAGCACGACGGCCACATGCGGCGGCGGTTCGGGAAGCAGGCGCAGTGCGCGCGAGAGGCCGTACGTGGTCTCAGGCTCTTCACCATGAATGCCGGCAAAGACGAGCAGCTCGCATCGCGCCGCAGGGCGCCACACCTCGAGCGGGATGCCAAGGACCGAGCGGCCGTAGGTCGTGGGCGCCCAGGGGAGCGTCCCCCATTGCGAGCGCGGGCGAAGTGCGGTCACGCGATGATCGGGGTGGGGTGACTGACGTTGGTGACGAAGCGATCGATGAGCGCGGGAAGATGCGCGAGGATCTCCTCGCCGAGCAGGAGGTCGCCCTGCGCGATCGTGTCGTGCAGCAGCGCGGGGGTGAGCTGCGAGAGGAAGTGCGACGACAGCGGGGCGTAGCTCAGGTGCCACCGCTCCGGTGCCACGCCGCCGCGATCGCGATCGTACGGGCGATAGAAGCCGAACGCTGCATTGGCGGCGATCCGTGCGTCGAGCCATTCGTGCAGGGGCGCATGCATGCCGCCCGCGTCCACCTCGGCGGGGATGAGCTGTACCTCGTAGCCTGCTGGCGTCGCGGCCGCGTCGTACACGTCGATGTCGGTGCCCCAGTGATGGCGCGACGCACCCGGCAGTGCGGACCAGCGGAGGATCGCGAGCATCAGTTCGTGGGGCGTGAGCGTCGCGATGTCGAGCGGTGTGCCGCACGAATCGAGCACGGCGAGTTCACCGGCCACCTTTCGATTCCAGATCGACCGCTGTCGCTCGAAGCCGCGAAAGCCGCTCGTGAGGCGGAGGTCGAAGCCGGCAGTACGCGCTGCGTCGTGCAGCGCGGTCAGCGGGGCCACCACGTCGCGGTGTACGAACGCGCCGAGTGACTCGGCGGTGGCGGCGTCGCAGAGGTGATCGTCGGCGAGGCCGACGAGTTGGGCGGGCGTCATGGTCGACGTGGACACCCGGCGTACTATATAGATGTGCCCGACGCCGGGCAGCTCTCGCCACCGTTCTCCCGCTTCTCATGCGACTCTGGTGCCGTGCTCCGCTCCCTGCGCCCACTGTGGCCCCGCGTCTGTGCGCCATGCGCCTGTCCGTTGCAGGCGCGCTGGTGTGCGGTGCGTCGGGCGCACAGGCGCAGGACAGCACGCTCACCATGCAACAGCGCGGGCTGGTCGCCGTGACCGTGGGGGCGCCGCTCGTTCAAGGGCGCCTGTTCAGCGACCTCGCCATCCTGAGCGTACGCGGACACGCCGCACACCCCAAGTTGCCGCTGTCGCTCGAGGCGGGTGTCGATGCGTTGTTTGCGATCACGTCTGGGGGCGGCGGTTTCGGCGGGGCCTTACGGGCTGGCGTCGTCGCGCCGCTGGCGCTCTCGCCGCAGCTGTTGCTGCTGCCGTCGGCGGGAGGCGTGGGGTTGCTGATCGGCGGTGGCGCGGCACGCACGACATACGGTACGCTGGCCGCCGTGATCTTTCCCAACGCACGTGCCGCCACGAGTGGTGCGGGGTTTCGCGTCGGGCTCTCGGCGTTTGGGCTGAGCCAGCCGAGCCGATTCGAACTGGTCCAGTTGGAGCTCGGCGTGATGTTCTGAGGCGCGCGGCGTCACGCGTTGATGCAGCAACAAGGCGACCCGACATCATTGCAGGCGATGCGTACAGCCGCTCCGCTCGATCAATCCCTTGAGAGTGTACGCACAGTCAGCTCGCGCGCGGCAGGGGCTGCAAGCGCGCGATCTCGGCCGCCTCTGCAGAGCGCAGCGCGTGCCACAGGTCCCAGTCCTGCTGCAGCCCGAGCCAGAAGTCCGCGCTCATGCCCGTGACACGGGCCAAACGAAGCGCGGTATCCGTCGTGACCCCGCGCTTGGCATTCACGATCTCGTTGAGCCTTGGAAATGACACACCGAGACGAATGGCAAACGCCGACTGGGAGATACCCAGCGGCACGAGGAATTCCTCACGCAGCATCTCGCCGGGATGGGTCGGCGGGCGGTGGGTGGGAAGGCGTCGCTGCACCAGCGCGGTCGCGCGAAGCGCCTCAGTGGTAGTCCGTGACTTCGACTTCGTCGGCATAGCCATCCTCCCATCGGAAACAGATCCGGTATTGCGCGTTGATGCGAATGCTGTGCTGCCCGCGTCGCGCACCCTGCAATGACTCGAGGCGATTGCCAGGTGGTATCGCCAACTCTCGGAGATCGCGGACCCGGTTGAGCTGGGTGAGCTTGCGGGCGACGATCGGCCAGAGCGACGCCGGGCACGCTCTCCGCGCGCGTCGACTGTCGATGCCGTTGAACAGGTCCGTGGTCGCGGCGTCGGCGAACGAGCGTATCACGGTGTCCATTATAACAGATACCGTAGCACCGCGTCAGGCGCATCGCCGGCTGGCGCACGGACACCCCGAGCGCGTAGAGGGGTCCGGCGCGTTCGACGCCCGCTGCCCCCGCCGCGCATGTCGCCGCTCCCCCGTCCCCTGCGCATCCCCTATCGGACCGCGGTACTTCCGACACGGGCGGGGCCCACCCGCCGTGTCGGGCCGCGATACGACGATGGTGGCGATGGCCGCACCCGGTTACACCCAGACCGCGCTCGACCGACTCTCGACGGGACTCCGCACAACCTTCGTCCCCGACGGCCCGATCCCCCTGCTGCGCGTCGACTGGATCGAGTGGGACAGCGGCTTTCGTGGCAGCGGGCTCACCGTTGGTGATCGGATCATTGCCGTCGCAGGTGGGGCACTCTCCGCTGTCGTGGACCGCGCTACCCGCGATCGCTGGCCGGGCCAGCCGAATGAAGCGGACGCGTGGCGCGCGCGTGGCACTCGCGATGGCGACGCGCTCGTGCTCACCGTGCTGCGCTGCACGCGACCGGGCGTTGGCGAACACCAGCTCGACATCTCCGGCGCCGTGCGCGCTGATCGCGACACCCTGGACGCGGCGGGCAAGCGCTGCTTCGGCATCGGCGGCCCCGCACGTCTCGCCCGTGATGGCTTTGGCGACGCCTGGGCCGCGTGGTACGAGCGGCGTGTGCGCGACTGGGAGCGGCTGCTCGACGGTGGGCCCTTTCGCCGTGGGGCGCCGAGCGCCAGCAGTCGCGATGAACTCGCGCGACAGCGTGAAGCCGTCGCACGGGTCGCGCTGCTGGTGGAGCGCTACCCGGGCCCGTTTGCCCATGCGGTGCGCGATGATCACGCCGCAGTGCTCGCGATTCTCGAAGGGGAGCGGTACACACTCACCCCCGACGACTACGCGTATCGTGAAGATGAAGCCGAGTTGATCGCGGCCGTGTCGGCGGAAGGCGCACGGGCGTGGGCCAGCGCACTCGAGGCACACGCCAGCGAGCGCATCGACGATCCGTGCGCCGTCGATCTTGTGAGTGATGCACACAGCGCGCAGGTCGGGCGACTGCTCGTGTTGCCACCCGTGACGACGAGCGCATGGATCCCCGATGTCACCGGTGCCGTGATCTCGTGGAAGTTGCCCAGCACGTGGGCGTTCACCGCGCTCGAGTCGCCGGCGCTCTCGCGACTCTTTCGTGCGCAGCATCGCTATCGCCGGCGCGTGGTGCCGACGCTCGGTGACTCCTTCGCACTGCTCGGCCGCATCGGCGCGCAGGTCCGACTGGTCGCACCCAAGGACACCATCGCCGTCGCGGGGCTCGACATCGAACCGTTGGCCGCGCTCATGGGCGACGGTGCCGTGCAGATGTTCGTTGCACTCGACGGGACCGATGACGCGCCCGCCTTTGCGGGCGAAGCACTGGCGCGCGTTACGCCCGCCGCGCTGCCGCCGAATGACGCGTCGCCCGCTGACGTGCTCGAGGCGATGATCGCCGCGATCTACGCGCGCGACGAAGCGACGTGGTTCGCCTGCTTTGCCGACTGGCACTTTGCCACCGACCTCGGCCGCCCGTTCTACTACCCGTTCTACGAGTATCCCGAATCGCGGCGCGAGGGGGATTGGGTGCGCGCCCGTCGTGTGGTGCTCGAGCAGACGTACGCAGTGCGCGTGCGCTGGGTGGGATCGCCCGTGGTGGTCGCACCCGACGAGTTGCCCGGTATTCCGCGCGTCGAGCGCGTGGAGGCCGAGCTCGAGCACGTCGGTCGATTTGGTGATGAGTATCGCGCGTTCGTCTCCATCGATGTACATCGCCACTGGACGCTCGAGCGGCGCAATGGCGGTCCTTGGCGCATCACCACCTTTCAGGGGATCTGAGATCGTGGGTGCCTTCGAGACACGAATCACCGAGCTGCGCGCGCAGCGGCGTCAACTCTTTCCCGCACTCCCCGCGGCCACGGCCGCACGGCTGGACGAGTGCATCGATCGCTGGGGCGTGCAGCGCGACGCCGCGCTGGAGCAGCTGCTGTTCCTGGCCTCGACCGTGGAGGTGCTGGGCAATGGCCTCCCGGTGGAGTGGACGAGGGCGGTGAACCGGACGCGCACGGAACTGCGCGTGCTCTTTGCCGAACGCGTCAAGGACGTGGTGCTCGATGCGCCATCGCAGCTCTGGTGGTTCCAGCAGTACTGCACGGAAGACGAGATGTTCGCGGGGCTGCTCACGTTGCGGTCACCGGAGCGGCTGCAGGAGCTCTACGCGCATCAGGTGCGTCTCGGGCGCACGATCGGTGAGCTGCGCGACAAGTGGACTTGGCTGCTCGAGACCAAGCGCGCAGTGCGCACGCCGGAGATGCAGCTCATCGATCAGATGGATCGCGATATCCGCGACGCGATGGAGAAGATCGATCTGCGCTGGCGCGAGATGTTGCTCTCCATGTCGAAGGTGCCCGATCACACACGGGCGATGCTGCAGAAGGTCGCGACGGCGCTCAAGATCAGCGACGAGAAGCCCGGGAATCGTGCGGCCGCCGAGGAGGCGGCAAAGAAGACGATCGAGGCGATCACGAATGTGGAGCTGCCGGAGGGTGCCGGCGAGGCGGTCAAGACCACGGCGGCCGGCGTCGACATGACGGCGACGATGTTTCAGTCGATCCTCGGTGCGCACGTGGAGCGGATTCGCACGTACAAGGCGTTGCTGGCGCGGCAGCGCGGCAGTGTGCTGCGTCTCTTCACCGAGCATCGTGAGGCGGCGTTGCGCTACCGTCGGGAGCAGGGGCTCGAGAAGGCGCGCGAGTGGAGCGCGGATGCGGTGAATCTTGTGAGCGCTTGGGCTGGCAAGCTGGCCACTCCTGGGCAGAAGACCGATGGACTGGCGTTTGCGAGCCTGTTGATTGCGACGATCAACAAGCTCGTGCAGCACACGGAGACGTGGGATGGTGACTTCCGTCGGGAGTTCGCAGGTGTGTTTGTCGATGCGCTGTCGACGTCCACCATCGAACAGTTGGCGGAGCGGTATCTCTTCGAGCAGCAGGTGGCGAAGACGATGTCGGTGCCTGTGGCGACGCGCATCGAGGATATGGCGCGGCTGCTGCCGGCGGCGGTGAACGAGGCGGCGGATCAGGCGTTTGCGCCGTTGCTCGCGCCGCAGGCGGCGGCGCCGGCGGAGATCCAGGCGCTGCTGACGGGGAAGCATGCGGCGTTTCGGGCGTACATGACGCGTGTCCTGGCCGATCGGGTCAATGTGTTGCTGGGGAATGCGTATCGGCTGCGGGATGTGTTTCGGCCGAGCCAGATCGCGAGTGATTTTGATCGGAGTGAGTTGTCAAGCGATTTGCGGTAGGTCGCACCGTCGCCCTGAGCGAGCGGCGAAGCCGCGAGCCGAAGGGCCTCCGTGCCGCAAGCGATGTCCTGTCGCCGTGTGCTGAGCGAGGGCGCGCAGCGCCTGAGTCGAAGCACCGCCGGACGCGCGCAGCGCGTTCCGGGCACTGGTTGCGGTGCAAGAACCACCCCGAACGGGCGCTCCGCGCCCGTCGGGCGGTGTTTCGACTGCGCGCTTGCTCCGCAAGCGCTCCGCTCAACACACGGCGCGGTGTGCTGAGCGAGGGCGCGCAGCGACCGAGTCGAAGCACCGCCGGACGCGCGTAGCGCGTTCCGGGCACCGGTTGCGGTGCAAGAACTACCCCGAACGGGCGCTCCGCGCCCGTCGGGCGGTGTTTCGACTGCGCGCGGCTGCGCCGCGCTCCGCTCAACACACGATCTGCGTGCTGAGCGAGGGCGCGCAGCGCCCGAGTCGAAGCACCGCCGGACGCGCGCAGCGCGTTCCGGGCATCGGTCGCGGTGAACGAACCACCCCGAACGGGCGCTCCGCGCCCGTCGGGTGATTCTTCGACTCGCCGCTCCGCGGCTCGCTCAGGACACGGCGGTACCCATCCCTCACCGCTGAGCCGCCCGCCCGCGAACGCGTGTGACACCGCACGCCGCCGCCCCCTGTACAGCGCCGACACGTGTGCTCGTCACACCGTGTGGCCGTTTGACATCCCCCCGTCCCGCGGTCTATGGTAGGCGCCATCTGTGCACCACCATTCCGGACCCGTGTTCTGTCTTCAGGCGACGCCGCCTGCCGCTCCCCCGCTCGGCCAAGGGAGTAGCGTGCCCAAGGGCGTGCGCGGGTCCGCTCGGCTGTTCTCCACTCCCGTGATGTCCCACGGTGACACGCCAGGCCACGGCCTGACCGGTGCGCGACGGACATCCTCCACCCGCCGCCCTTCATGATGCAGCAACGGCTCCTCGCGACGATGCTGAGCGTAGCACTCTGCGCCAGCGTCCTCGGTGCGCAACCGCGCACCATCACCGGCAAGGTCACACGTGACCCCGGTGTCCCCCTCTCCGGCGCCTCGGTGATCGTCAAGGGCACCGGCACCGGTGTCCAGACCAACACCGCCGGCGACTACTCCATCCGCGCCGAACCCGGCCAGGTGCTGCAGTTCCGGATCATCGGCTACCTGCCGCAGGAACGCACCGTCGGCACGGCGAGCGTGATCAACGTCGTGCTCGACCGGGCCGCCGCCAATCTCGACGCGATGGTCGTCACCGCACTCGGCCAGACCGCGGTGCAGCGCAGCCTCGGCGCCGCACAGCAGTCCGTGCAGGGTGAGGTGCTCGCGCAGACCGGGCGCGACAACTTCATCAATGCGCTGCAAGGGCGCGTCGCCGGCGTGGAGGTCACGAGCACGTCGGGCGTGCCCGGCGCGTCGAGCTCCATCACCATTCGCGGTGTGAGCTCGATCAGCGGCAGCAACCAGCCGCTCATGGTGATCGACGGGCTGCCGATGGACAACAAGACGCTCAACACGAGCGCCTTTGCGTCCGACGCACCAGGGTCGGCGACGTCGTTCAGCAATCGCGGCGTGGACTTCACCAATCGTGCGGCCGACATCAATCCCGAAGACATCGAGAGCGTGACGGTGCTCAAGGGGCCGGAAGCCGCGGCGCTCTACGGCATCGACGCGGCCAACGGCGCGATCGTGATCACGACCAAGCGCGGGCAGGCGGGGACCGGGACGTTCACGTACAGCAATGATTTCACCATCGAGTCCGTCCGCGCGCAGCCCGAGGTGCAGCGCATCTACGGGCCCACGGGTGTCGCTGGCGACCTGCTCGACCAGTTCCAGTACTTCGGGGCGCCGTATCCCGCCGGCACCACGTTCTATGACAACGTGGGCGGGTTCTTCCGTCAGGCGGTCTCGCAGCGGCACAACCTCGCCTTCAGCGGGGCCACGCAAGACAGTCGCCTGGGCTATCGCGTCAGTGTGTCGGGGGTGCGTCGCCAGGGCGTCATCCCGAACGCAGAGAACAACACGATCAACGTCACCGGCGCCTCCAACGCGCAGGTCACGAAGTGGCTCAAGGCCGATCTGTCCATGCAGTACTCGACGCAGGACAACACGCAGGTCTTCACGGGGGCGAATGGCCCGCTGATGGGGCTTCTGCTCTGGCCGCAGACCGACCGTGCGTCGGACTTCCTGACCCCCGCAGGCACGCGGCGACGGATCACGCGCCTGGCGGGCAACACGGAGACCGACAACCCGTATTTCAGCGTCTCACGCAACCAGAACACCGCGCAGAACAACCGGCTCATCACGTCGCTCAGCCTGATCGTCACGCCGTTCTCGTGGGGCAACATCAAGACGTCGGCCAACGTGGACAACTACACCAACCAGGTGCAGATCGTCCGCAATCCCGAAACGGCGCCCGGCGTCAACGTCAACGGCATTCTCGACCAGCTCACGGACGTCACGCGCAACATCAACTCCATCACGCTGCTCAACATCAACAAGCGCAAGCTGATTGGCGGTTGGAGCATCAGCGGCTTTGCGGGGAACCAGATCACCGTCAACAAGTCGCTCTCGAACGGGCTGGGCGGACAGAACTTCCTCGACCCCAACTTCGTGTCGATGAACAACACGCAGTTGCGGCTCAACCGCACCATCCTCACGCAGCGTCGCCTGATGAGCGCCTTTGGTCAGGCGACCCTCAACTTCCGCGACTACTTCTACGTCAACGTCTCGGGACGCAACGACTGGACGTCGACGATCCCCCGCGAACGCAACTCGTTCTTCTACCCCAGCTACTCGGCGAGCTTCGTCGTCTCCGACGCCTTCAAGTCGGTGGGCAAGGTGATGACCGCCAAGCTGCGCTCCAGCTACGCGGCGGTCGGATTTGATGCACGCCCCTATGCGTTCCGCCCGGCGCTCGAGTTCAAGACCACCACCGGTGGCGGGTACGGCTACGGCTTCACGGGGCCCAACCTCAACCTCGCTCCCGAGTTTCGCATCAGCCGTGAGTATGGCGGCGAGTTCGGCTTCTTCGACAACCGGCTCGGCGTCGACGTCGCCGTGTACCGCGCGAGCCGCTTCGACCAGATCGTCAACGACATCCGCGGCAGCTACGGCACCGGCTTCATCCTCTTCAACCTGAATGGCACCTCCACGTTCAACTACGGAACGGAAGTGTCGGTCAAGGCAACGCCCTGGCAGAAGGGCACCTTCTCGTGGGACGTGCTCGCCAACTATGACCGGGCGCGCGGCCGCGTGACCAAGCTGCCCAACGACCTCCCCGAGTCCTATGTGTCGGACACTTGGCTCTACGGCAACGTCCGCAATGGCACGGGCAAGGGACTCTCGACGCGGGCGCTGACCGGCACCTTCTACCTGCGCAACAATCAGGGGAAGCTGCTCATCGATCCGACCAACGGGCTTCCGCTCCGCTCGCTCGGCTTCGTGGACGCCGGCTACGACCGCCAGCCGGACTTCCAGGTCGGCCTCACGAACACGTTCCGGTGGCGGCGCGCCTCGCTCTCGTTCCTGGTGGACTTCCGCCGCGGCGGCGACGTGTTCAATGCCACCGAGCACCTGCTCACCACGCGTGGCCTGAGCAACCGCACGCTCGACCGCGAGCGTCCGCGCGTGATCGATGGCGTGCTGCGTGACGGCAGGGAGAACTCCGCGACCCCGACGCCCAATACCATCGTGGTGTTGCCCGCGGCGCAGCCGCTCTTCTACACCGGCATCAGCGAAGAGCTGTTCATCGAGAAGGACATCAACTGGATCCGCCTGCGCGACGTGACGCTGCGCTACGCGCTGCCGGGCCGGTACTTCGCGGCGCGCGACGCGAGCTTCTTCATCCGCGGTACCGATCTCTGGCTGACCACCAACTACTCCGGGCTCGATCCGATCGTCAATGGCAACAGCGCCGCCGTTGGCGGCTCCGGTGGCCAGGGCATCGACCTCGGCAACTTCCCGATGCCACGCGGCTTCGCGTTCGGCATCAAGATGGGGTACTGATCATGCGCCGACTTCTGCACACGGCCGCGGCCGTCAGCGCGCTCACGCTCGCGACGAGCTGCCAGAGCTTCCTCGACGTCAACGACAACCCGAACGGACCGGAGACCGCGTCCGCCAATCTGTATCTGCCGCCCATCCTGCACTGGATGGCCACCGCGCCGCAGTTCGACGGACGCTATGTCGCGCGGTACACGCAGCAGTGGACGCTGCCCGGCACCATTCTGAGTACATGGGATCGGATGGGCTACGATCTTCCGCCCAGCGACAACGGCGGCGAGCAGTGGCGTACGGTCTACTGGACGCACGGCCAGAACCTCGTCGACATGATGAACAAGGCCGAAGCCGAACAGCGCTGGGATCTGCTGGGCGTCGGCTATGCGATCAAGGCGTGGGGGTGGCTGGCCGTCACCGGGATGCATGGCGAGATCATCATCAAGGAAGCGTTTGACGCGACCAAGTTCACCTTCAACTATGACACGCAGGAGTTTGCGTATCAGGAGGTGATCCGGCTGCTTGGCCTGGCCATCACCAACCTCCAGCGGACGGACGGCGCGGTGGACGCCGCCTATCTCGGCCGCACCGATCGCGTGTACAACGGCAACCGGCAGCGGTGGCTGCAGTTTGCCTACGGGCTGCGCGCCATGGCGCTCAATCACTTCTCCAACAAAGCGAGCTATCGCCCGGCGGATGTGATTGCCGACGTCGACCGCGCGTTTGCCAGCAACGCGGACGATGCGCTTCTGCAGTACACCGCCACCAACAACGACGACACGAACTTCTGGGGCCGCACGCGCAACAATCTCACCGCGTTCCGGCAGACGCAGTTCGTGGTCGGGCTGATGAACGGCACCGTCTTCCCCGGCGCGGTGGACCCGCGGATGAGCCGCATGCTTGCCGTCTCGCCGGACGGTCAGTACCGCGGTCTCGACGTGAATGTGGTGGGCTTTGGCGCACTGACTGCGGCGCAGCAGCCCAACAACTTCTACGGCTATCCGGGCACGGGCGGCTTGCAGCAGCCGAGCCGCTACGTGTTCGATGATCGGTCGCGCATGCCGATCATGACGTACAGCCAGTTGCAGTTCGTGAAGGCCGAGGCGGCGCTCCGCTCGGGGAACCGCGCGCTGGCGTTGCAGGCGTACACGAATGGTGTGTCGTCGCACATCGACTTCGTGAACGCGCGCAATCTCGACAACAATCAGGCGGCCACGCAGATCCAGGCGGCGGAGAAGGCGGCGTTTCTCGCGAACGCCGCGATCATTCCCACGTCACCCAACAACCTGACGCTCACGCAGGTGATGGTACAGAAGTACATCGCGCAGTGGGGGTGGGGGCACAACGAAGTGTGGATGGATATGCGCCGCTACAACTACACCGGTCTCGACCCGGCGACCGGAACGCAGGTGTATCCGGGCTTCACGCCACCGGTCAACCTGGCCGCCGAGAATGCCGGCAAGATCGCGCAGCGTATCCGCGCGCGGTACAACTCCGAGTATGTCTGGAATCGCGCCGCGCTCGACACGTTCGGCGGCCTGGCCGGGGACTTCCACACGAAGCCGCTCTGGATCACCCAACCATGATCACGATGCCATCGTCCTCCTCCCTGCTCCGCCGCGCGGCGCTGGTGCTTGGCACCATCGCGCTCGCGGCGTGCGAGAAGAACGCGGTCCAGGACATCACCGGCACGCTTCCCGAGTCCGGTGTGAAGTTCTTCAACTTCAGTGTCAACGGCCCGCAGGTGAACTTCTACGCCAACGACACCAAGGTCACGG
>JALOPS010000062.1 GCA_025453745.1 Gemmatimonadaceae bacterium | reverse complement strand
CCAAGTATGGCATCGCCACGAGCCACTTCTACTGGGTGGGGGCGATCCCGGCGATGGTGTTCGTGGGCATCTTCATGATGCCGTTCTACTACGGGTCACGCGCACGCTCGGTGCCGGAGTACCTCAAGCTGCGCTTCGACGAGAAGACGCGCACGCTCAACGCCGTCTCCTTCGCGGCGATGACGGTCTTCTCGTCCGGCATCTCGATGTACGCGATGGGGAAGCTGCTCAATCTGCTCCTCGGGTGGGACTTCGACACGAGTGTGATCGTCTCCGCCGTCATCGTGCTCGCCTACGTGCTCGCCGGCGGACTGACCTCGGCGATCTACAATGAAGTGCTGCAGTTCTTCATGATCGTCTTCGGCTTCGCGCCGCTCGTGTGGATCGGATTGCGCTCCGTGGGCGGCTGGGATGGGCTGGTGGCCCGACTGACGGAGCTGGCGACGTCGCGCGGGTTGCCGCCGGGGTCGTACGTGCATGCGTGGCAGGGGATGGGGGCGCCCGCCAACAACCTGATCGGCGTCGAGTGGTTCGGGCTCGTGATGGGGTTGGGCTTCGTGCTCAGCTTCGGCTACTGGTGCACCGACTTTCTCGTGGTGCAGCGCGCGATGGCCGCCGACTCGATGACCGCAGCGCGACGCACGCCGCTCATCGCTGCCGTGCCCAAGATGCTCTTCCCGTTTCTCGTGATCTTGCCGGGGATGATCGCGCTGGTGATCGGCGCGGATGCGGGCGCGACGACGAGTGCGGTCACCGGCGCGGCCGGCGAGATGGTCAACGCGGCACAGGGGATCATTCCGGCCAAGCTCGCGGCCGATGGCACGCCGGTGCTCGATGCGGCCGGTCGTGCCGTGCTCGACTTCGATCTTGCCACGCCGATGATGCTCGTGCGCCTCTTCCCCTCGGGGATGCTCGGACTCGGGCTCACCGCGCTCATCGCGTCGTTCATGTCGGGAATGGCGGGCAACGTCACTGCGTTCAACACGGTGTGGACGTACGACATCTACCAGACGCACATCAAGAAGGGCGCGTCGGACGAGCACTACCTGTGGATGGGACGCGTGGCGACGGTGGGCGGAATCGCACTGTCGATCCTGGCCGCCTACGTGGCCAGTGCGTTCAACAACATCATGGATGTGCTGCAGCTCGTCTTCGCCTTCGTGAATGCGCCGCTCTTCGCGACCTTTGCGCTCGGCATGTTCTGGAAGCGCAGCACGGGGCACGGGGCCTTCTGGGGGCTCGTCTCGGGCACGGCGGGCGCGATGATCCATCACGGCATCTCGCTGGCCGAGGGGAGCGTGCCGGGGGTGAAGGGTGGCTACTTCGGGATGCTCACCACCTATCCCAGCGAGCTCGCGCAGACGTTCTGGACGGCGATCATCGCGTTCAGCACCTGTTTCCTGGTCACGATCGTGGTGAGTCTGATGACGCGGCCGCGTCCGGACGAGGAGCTCAAGGGGCTCGTCTACGCGCTGACGCCCAAGCCATCGGACGACGGGGCGCGCGGCCTGCAGCGGCCGGCGACCTTCGCGACGATCGTGCTCGTGCTGACGCTCGGGCTCAATCTTCTCTTCTTCTGATCGGGGGCGACCGACATGAGTGGTGGCGCAACGATGGACCTGCGCATCCCGATCGGGGTGCTCTTCGCGGTGCTGGGCGCGATCCTCGGCATCTACGGCATGATCACGGCCGGCAATACCGAGATGTATGTGCGCGCGGGCGGGCTCAACATCAATCTCTGGTGGGGGCTCGCGATGCTCGTGGCCGGGCTCGTCTTCCTGGCGCTCGCGATGCGCGGGCGGCGCGCCGAGCGTGCGTGACGTGACGGCACGGGCTGCATCGACGACGACGCCGGCCGCCGAGGTACCGGCGAGGCCGCTGCTCAGCTTCGGGCAGATCCTCAACATGAATGTCGGGTTCTTCGGCATTCAGTACAGCTTCGGGCTGCAGCAGAGCAACATGAGCCCGATCTATCGCTACCTGGGCGCCGACGAAGCCACGCTGCCGCTGCTCTGGCTCGCGGGGCCGATGACCGGTCTCATCGTGCAGCCGATCATCGGCGCGATGAGCGACCGGACGCTGAGCCCACGTGGTCGGCGAACGCCGTACTTCCTGGTCGGTGCCGTGCTGTGCAGCCTCGCGTTGCTGGCGATGCCCTTCAGTCGCACGCTCTGGATGGCGGCGGGGCTGCTCTGGATTCTCGATGCGGCCAACAACATCACGATGGAGCCGTATCGGGCCTTCGTGGGCGACCGCCTCGAGCCGTCGCAGCACTCGCTTGGCTTCCTCACGCAGAGCGCGTTCACGGGGCTCGGGCAGACGCTGTCGTATCTGACCCCGTCGATCTTCGTCTTTCTCGGCATGAATCGCGATGCCACGAACGATCGCGGCATTCCGTGGGTGACGGTCATCGCGTTTCTCATTGGTGCGGTCTGTTCGATCGGGTCGATTCTCCTGACGGTCAAGACGACACCGGAGCTGCCGCTCTCTCCCTCGGAACGCGCGCGCATCGAGGCGCTGCCCAAGGGCATGGGGGCCGCACTCACGGAAATCGTCGATGCGTTCCGCGAGATGCCCACGACGATGAAGCAGCTCGCCGTGATGAAGCTGTTCCAATGGTACGCGATGTTCTGCTACTGGCAGTACATCGCGCTTGCGATCGCGTCGACGCTCTTCCAGACGTCAGACCCGTCGAGCGCGGGCTTTCGCGAGGCCGGGCTGGTGACGGGGCAGGTGGGATCGTTCTACAATTTCATCGCCTTCGTGTCGGCCTTTGCGATGGTGCCGTTCACGCGGCGGCTGGGCGCCAAGATGATGCATGCGATCTGTCTGACTCTCGGCGGACTCGCGATGCTGGCCATTCCTTCCATTGGCGGGAAGGCGATGCTGTTTCTGCCGATGATCGGCATCGGCCTGACGTGGGCGAGCATGATGGGGAACCCGTACGTGATGCTCGCCGGAAGCATTCCCGCGGAGCGCACCGGCGTCTACATGGGGATCTTCAACATGTTCATCGTGATTCCGATGATGATCCAGATCTTCACGTTGCCGCTCTACTACCGCACGGTGCTCGGCGGACACCCGGAGAACGTGATCCGGCTGGCGGGGGGGCTGCTCGTCGCTGCCGCGGTCGCGACGCTGTTCGTGAAGGTCAGCAGTCAGCGGCAGGGCGCGGGACAGGCCGTGCCCGCGATGGGCGGCGCGCATTGATCGCCGATCGACGGGTCGCGCGGTGGTGCGCGCTCGGCGCGCTGCTGACGTCGAGTGCGTGCGCACCGCGCGAGGGTGCCGTGCCGGCGGATACGGCGCGCGGGACCGAAGTGCGCGGGGCGCTACGCTACGACCCGTCGCGTGACATCGGGCCACTCTTTGCCGATGTGCAGGGCGGTGCGCTCTTCCCCGACAGCAAGACGTTCGTGGACATGCGACCGCGCGTGGCGCCGGACTCCATCGCGGTGGCGTATGCGGCCACGCGTACGCGGCCCGGCTTCTCGCTCGCCGCCTTCGTGGACGCTCACTTCACGCCGCCGGAAACGCCGCCGGCGGCGGGAGACGAACGCTCGCGCGATCTGGCGGCCCATCTGCGCGCCATGTGGCCACGGCTGACGCGTCCAGCAGATGCGCCGACGGCCGTTACCTCGCTCCTGCCGTTGCCCTCGCCGTACATCGTGCCCGGTGGCCGCTTTCGAGAGGTCTACTACTGGGACTCGTACTTCACGATGCTCGGCCTGCTCGAGAGCGGAGACACCACGCTCGTGCGACAGGTGCTCGACAACTTCGCCCATCTCGTGCGGACCGTCGGCCACGTGCCCAACGGTAATCGTACGTACTATCTGAGCCGCAGCCAGCCGCCGTTCTTTGCCGCGATGGTCGGCCGGTACGCGACAGCCACCGACACCACGCGCGCGCTCCGCTATCTCGACGCACTCGAAGCGGAGCATGCGTTCTGGATGGAGGGCGCCGAGTCGCTGCGCCCCGGCACCGCGCATCGTCGCGTGGTGCGCGACGGCAATGGATACCTGTTCAATCGCTACTGGGACGACCGGCCGGAGCCCCGTCCCGAGTCGTGGCGCGAAGATCATGCACTGGGCGAGTCGCTGCCGGATACCGCGCGCGAGTCGTTCTATCGCCACGTGCGCGCGGCCGCCGAGAGCGGCTGGGATTTCTCGAGCCGCTGGATGCGCGACACCACGACGCTCGCGTCGCTCGAGACGACGGCGCTCATTCCGGTCGATCTCAACAGCATTCTCTACCACACGGAGCGCACCATCGCCGCGCTCCGGCGCGTGCGCGCTCGGCCGGGTGACCTCGCCGTGGCCGCACGCTTCGACGAGGCGGCGATGGCACGCGCGGCGGCGTTGCGACGCGTTGCCTATGACAGCGCGCAGGGCTTCTTCTTCGACGTGCGGTGGCAGAGCGGCGAGCGCGTGACCGACCGACCCACCCTCGCCGCGGCGGTGCCGGTGTACTTCGGCGTGGCCGATGCGATGCAGGCGCGCGCGGTGGCCACACGGCTCGCGCGCGACTTTCTCGCCCCCGGCGGATTCGTCACCACGAAGATTCGCAGCGGACAGCAGTGGGATGCGCCCAACGGCTGGGCACCGTTGCAATGGATGGCGATCGCGGCGTGTCGGCTTGGCGGGCAGGGCGGCGCGGCGGACGAGGCAACGCGCCGCTGGCTGGCGCTCAATGCGCGCACGTATGCCGCGACCGGGCGCATGATGGAGAAGTACGATGTGCTCGATCTGTCGCGCGCCGCCGGCGGCGGCGAATACCCCACGCAGGACGGCTTTGGCTGGACCAACGGCGTGGCGCTGGCGCTGCTCAGGCAGCAGGCCGGTGCGTCAGCCGCTGCTCGCCCGCACTGAGTCGACGCCGAGCACATCGCCGATCGCGCGACGGACGCGCGAGCCGACGAGCGTTTGCAGGGCGAGGACGTCGTCGACGGGGCCCTCGTAGGTATCGGCCCAGATCATCTCGCCATCGACCGTGCGCACGAGCCGCACGGCGACGCGCAGCACCTCGCCTTCGCGCTGTACCGTCCCCTCGATGAGATGCGCCGCGTGCAGCGCGCTCGCCGCCTGCCGAATGCTCGGGTGCTGGGCGATGGCATCCTGCACCGTCGACGGCGAGGGGACGGCGTACTCGCGCGCCTGCACCAGCGCCGTACTCACCTCATCGATGAGCGCGCGCGCGGTGCGCGACTCGGTCGAGTCATCGGTGATGGCGACGAACGGGACGATCGCGACCGTGCGCGCATCGAGTGCAACCGCGGGCGAGGCCGGTGGCGTCGCGGTCGCTGCCAGCGCGCGCGCGGTCGCGTCGGTAGACGGGCGACGGGCGATCCACATGCCCAGGGCAACGGCGAGAAGGGCGGCGCCGCCGCCAACGACGCGCGGCACCCAGCGCCGCCGCAGCACCACGGCCTGCGCGAGGGTGGGGGCCGTCGCAACGGCGCCGCTGATCATCGCGGGATCCGCGAGCCGTTGCGCGACCACGTCTGCCGACGCGGGGCGATCGTCCGGGTCTTTCGCGAGGCACTCGCGCACGAGTGTGGCCAGCGCCGACGTGACTTCGGGGCGGAGTGCGGCGACCGGTGGCGGCGATTCGGTGAGGTGCGCCTTCATGAGCGCGGCGCCCTGGTGCGCGGCAAAGGGCGCGCGTCCGGTGAGCAGTTCGAACGCCATCACACCGAGCGCATAGAGGTCGACGCGGTGATCGGCCGATGGATCGCCGGCCCACTGCTCGGGCGCCATGTACGCCGGCGTCCCGACGGTCATGCCGATCTGCGTGATCGTCGCCCCCATGGGGACGGGCGTGATGGACGTCGGCTGGTCGCCGGTGGTGCGTGACGACGAGAGCGCCTTGGCGATGCCGAGATCGGCGACCACCGCCGAGCCGCCGGAGAGCAAGACGTTGTCGGGCTTGATGTCGCGATGCACGATGCCGCGCGCATGCGCAAACGCCAGGGCACGCGCCACGTCGCGCAGGATGCTCACCACCTGCGCGATGGGCATGGCGTCGCCGCGCTCGAGCTTGCGCCGCACCGACTCGCCATCGACATACGGCATCACGTAGAACGGCGTGCCGTCCGCATCGCCCGCGTGCAGCACGCTCAACAGGTGCGGATGCTGCAACCCTGCGGCGAGCATCACTTCCCGCCGGAAGCGTTCGACCGAGACGCCGGCGGCACGATCCTCACGCAGCACCTTGACGACCACGCGCCGTCCGAGCGCGGCCTCGCGCGCCACCCACACGTGCGACATCCCGCCGCCACCCAGCTCGTGCTCGAGGACGTAACGATCCCCGAGTGCGGTGGCCAGGCGGTCGGCGAGGGCAGTGGACGACATCGGGACGGTTGAAGGGGCTACAGGGTCAGACAGCCGAAGTGGCGCAAGGGATTACGCTGGCGACACAACGCACGAACCCCGATTGAGGATTCCGCCTGAGGATTCCGCCACTCCTGCCGAATTGAGACGCGTTACGGCGCGCGGCGAATCCGCACGCGTCCGGAACCGGTATCGACGCGCACGGAGCCCGTGCCGCTGCCCATCCGCCCCGAGAGCGACGTGCGATCCGCGCGCGTGAGCTGAATGGGGAGTTCCGTCTCTACACCGCCCGAGCCGGTTTCGATCTCGAGGCGCGCGTCGAAACGGTCCGGCACGAACAGCTCGACCCCACCGCTCCCCGTGTCGATGAGGACGTCCGCCACGGCGCGCGTGAGCTGTGCGCGCACCCCGCCGCTTCCCGCGTCGACATGCAGTGAGCGCGTGTCGGCGCGTGTGACCGTCGTCTGTCCGCTCCCGACGTCGACGGTGATCTCCTCGGCCGTGATGTCCTCGAGTGCCACGTCGCCGGAGCCGGCATCCACGAAGACCCGTGGGCCGCGCACGTTGCGCAGGTCGGTGCGACCGGAGCCTGCGTCGACGGAAACACGCCCCTCGATACCGATGCCCTGCGTATCGCCCGACCCCACATCGATCTCGACGTCACCGCGCACGTCGCGTAGGTCGACGGAGGCACTGTGGGTATCGCCCCGCAGCAGCGCCACGGTGACCGCACTCGCACGCAAGCTGCCCACCGCCTGATACGCGGCCACGCGCGCGTTCCGCGGCGCCCGAATGACCACGTCGGCCCACGCCTCGGTGCCGCGGCCGCGGCTCGAGATGCGGACGGTCTCGCGGCTACGCCAGCCACTGTCGTCACCGCCCCAGGTCCCATCGTTGCGCACGCGGATGGACGCAGAACCGCTCCACCGCGCGCCGTCGCCGTAGACGATGTCGTCATCCGGGTAGCGCACCACCACGGCGGGGCGGCCCCGCACCTCGGTCTGGGTGACCCTGAGCCGGGCCGCGTCGCGGCCCCGCAGCGTGACCTCTACCACCGGGCTGGCGCCGTCGCCCGATTCGACGCGCATCGTGCCGGCGAGGTTGAACACGCTGAAGTCGGTCCCCGGGATGGTGACCCGCTCGACGGACGGCTGGGCGCCGGCCTGCGACGCGAGGGCGGAGACGGCCAGGGCGGCAAGGGTGTGGCTCAGGCGGGGCATGGTCGCTGTGGCGGAAGGCGGTTGTGGGGCGTCTACCGCTCTGACGGCGCCGACCGGCCCGGGGGTTTCGTTTCCGGGTCACCCCGTCACGTCCACGGATTGACTCGCCCCAACGCGAGGGACGAAGCTTCCCGCCATGCCATCCATGACCGACTTGCTCCGCCGCGTCCATCCCGCCGTCCGCCTGTTCTCGGCCACCGCTGTCACCCTGATGCTGATGCCCGCGACGGTGAGGGCGCAGGACTTCGAGTTCGAAGATGAACCGGCCAAGCGGTCTGTCGGCCTCGTGCTCGGCGCGCAGCAGGCCATGAGCGACCTCAAGACGTTGACGGAGCGCGGGCTCGCCTTCGGCGTCATGGCACGCCAGCCGATCAAGGGGAGTCGACTGCTGTCGCTTCGGCTTGACGCGGACCTCGGGACGTTCAGCCAGAACAAGAACACGCCGCCGGGCGGCACGGCCGGATCCGGCGAATACGAGACCAGGTTCACGAGCTTTCGCGGGCTGCTTGGCGCGCAGGTTACCGCCGACAACGAGACGTTTCGCCCGTATCTCCACGCCGGCGCTGGCGTGGGTCTCGCCCAGGCGCGGCTCTCCCCTCTGTCGGCGAACATCTCCGAGGAATCCACGAGCGGCGTGGGGCTCGCGTGGATGGCGGGGGTCGGTGTGTACCGTCTCATTGGCGAGAGCGACCGGGAGTGGGCGCTCGACGTCGGTGCGCGCCTCAATGGCATGCCGACCATCGACCAGCCATCGGTGATTCGCGGGCAGACGCAGTTCACGACGAGTCGCCGGCCGGGAACGGCCGCCTCGTGGTCATTCATGATCGGCGTGCACGTCAGCCTGTAGTTGGCGCGTCGGGCGCGGGCGTCATTAGCCCGCGACCGACATGCCAGTCGTACTCCATGTAGTGGGCCGTGCGTTCGGCGCACGCCAGCCCCTCCAGTCGCGAAACGACGTGCAGCGCCGCATCGATCCCCGCGGAGATCCCGGCGGCGGTGATGATCGCGCCATTGTCCACCACGCGCGCGTGTTCGAGGATGCGCGTTTCCGGGGCGACGTCACGGAGCTCTGAGAAGGCACCGTGATGCGTGGTCGCCTGCAGGCCGCGCAGGAGCCCCGCCGCACCGAGCAGCAATGCGCCGGTGCACACCGAGAGCGTGAGTTCCGCGGTCGGCACGACCGCGAGCAGCCAGTCGAGCACGATCGGATCGGCGAGCAGCGATCGCGTGCCGTAGCCGCCCGGCACGACGACGATGTCCGCGGCGGTGGCGTCATCGAAGGCGAGATCGGGTTGCACATGCAATCCGTTGCGCGCACGAACCAGCGCGTGCGTGCGAGCGACCGTGCGCACGCGGAACGGCGGGATCGGGTGCTTGTGCTCGCACACCGAGAACACTTCAAAGGGCCCGGCGAAGTCGAGCACTTCGACCTCGTCGAAAAGCAGGAGCAGGACCTCCCGCGAGCGGGTCCGATCAGGCGACGTCATGTCCGAAATCGACCGTCCCGGGTCCCATCGGGGAAGGGAACGCCTCGCGGCCTGGTCACTCGGTCGCGCGGTCCGATCGACGTTCCGATGGCCGCACGGATCGGCGGGCGCGCCGGCGGGTGTAACTTCTCCACATGCCGAGCTGGCAAAGCCACGTCATCGAGCTGGTCGTCCGTTCCCGGGTCAAGCGCCGCATCCTCTCGACGGAGGACGTGCGGGCCATTCGGGCGCGACTGGGCCCGCCGCCCCTGCTGCGTCACGCGCTGTCCGTGGGGCTGCGTGTCGAGCCCGTGATGGTGGGGACCGTCCGCGCCGAGTGGGTGGGCGAGGCGGCGACACCCGACGCGCCGGTGCTGCTCTTCCTGCACGGCGGCGGATACCTCGCCGGTTCGGCGGACACGCATCGGCCGCTCGCTGCCGCACTGGCAAGACGGCTGGGCGCACGCGCCCTCGTGCCCGATTATCGACTTGCCCCCGAGTGTCCGTTCCCCGGCGCGGTGGAGGATTCACTCGCCGCCTATCGGTACCTGCTGGAGCTGGGCATCCCGGCCGAGCGCATCGTGATCGCGGGCGATTCGGCGGGCGGCGGTCTCACGGTGGCGGGCACGCTCGCCGCACGCGACGCTGGCCTGCCCATGCCGCGCGCACTCGCGTGCTTCTCGCCGTGGGTCGATCTGGCACACGCCGGTGCATCGCTCGACGAAAACGAGGAGCGCTGCTCGATGCTGCGGCGTGCGGCCGTCGAGAAGGCGGCAACGGCGTATCTCGCTGGTGCGTCACCGCACCATCCGCTGGCGTCACCGGTGTATGCGGAGCTCGACGGGCTGCCGCCGCTCCTCGTGCATTCGAGCGCGGATGAACTGCTGCGAGACGACGGGGTGCGGTTGGCGGCGCGGGCCCGTGCGGCGCGTGTGCCGGTGGAGTTCGCGCTGTATGCACGCGTGCCGCACGCGTGGCAGCATTTCGAACGGGTGCTTCCCGAGGCGCGGGCATCACTCGATGCGGCCGCGCGCTTTCTCGCTCGCGTCACGCCGCGTGGTCCGGCCGACGTGCCGTCACACGCAGGGAGCGCTTCGTCCACCCTCGCGTGAGGGGCGAAACGCGGCTCTCCGAGGCCGTGACGATGGCGTGACGCCGGTCGCGAGGACTCGTCCACCGAGTGCCGTGACTGCACCCACGACTTCGACATATCGACCCGCGGACTGGACGCCCCTCGAGCGCGTTCTTACCGCCGCGTACGGCCCGCACGCTGCGGATGCCGTGACCGCCTTCTGGTTCGTCGGCTTCGCCGATGGCCCCGCCGACGTGGGCGAACTGCGCTTGTATGAACACAGCGCGACGCGACGCTGTCTCGCGCTCGATGGCGAAGGACGCGCGTACCGCTACCATCCGACGCATGCGTCGTACAGTCCGATGGCTGTGCACGACGCGTTGATCGCGACGCTGCGCTGATCCCGCGTCACGCGATGGACACGCGCGCGGCCGACTCCGCGATGTCGCGCCGCGTCGCACCCGTGGCGCGTGAAATGATCGGTGCCACGACGCCTCGCCCCTCGGTGCCGGTGGAGCCGGCTACGGGCGTGGATGCGGTGCCCGGGGTGGAGATCATCGGCGCCGGGGCGAGCGCGTCGCTCAGCCGCACGGTCGGGCCCCCCACGCCCCGCGCCGACACGATCGAGTCGCGTGATGGCCCGTCCTCGACGGTCGCGTTGGCCACCGCGCTCGAACGTGCACGCGCCGGTCTCGCCACGCTCGACGGCTCAGCGATTCTCGACGCCCTCGATGCGGTCTGGAGCGTCGCGCACGCGCCCCCCTCGGCGTGGTATCTGCGCGCAGCGGCGCTCGCGCTGCTCGCGCATCCCGTCGAAGCCGAAGGGATCGCGCGTCTTGGTCTCGATCAGTGGCCGGACGATCTCGCGCTGGCCTACGCGCACGTACTCACGCTGGCCGCGCGGGGCGCGTCCGGAGAGCTTGCCTCACCCATCGCCACGCTTCGAGCCCAGTGGCCGGACGGTCCGTGGGACGCGATCGAGGCCGTGATGCACGCGCGGGTGCCTGCAGATCGCGCGACACGTCCGACCGCCGACGAGCCATTCGCGCACGACGCGATCGGTGGATCGGCGATCGCGTCACTCGCACGCGCGCTGCGCGACGAACCGCCTGATGCGCTCGCCCAGCGGGCGATGGCGATGGCGCGGGCGACGTCGTGGGGGGGCGAGGGGTCGGCCCTTCGCCATGCGCAACGACAGCTCGTCGCCGCGATCTTCGCACAGCTCTCGCGGGAAGGCGGTGAAACGGCGCGTGCCGAGCCGGCCAACGCGCTCGAGCGGGCGGTGACGCTGCTGCGCGAGGGACACGTTGCGCAGGCGCACGAGGTGGCAGGAGAGATGCCCGAGGGCGCATCGCGCGCCCTCGTTGCAGCGCTCGTCGGCGCGGCGGAGCACAGCGAGGACGCGCGAGCATCGGAGCCTGGCGGTGCGCTGCTCCCGCGTGAGGCGCGCGGTGATGGCGCGTCCCTGCCGCACGCGCCGCCGTCGCTTGCGGCGCTGTGGCGCGAGGGGGTGTACCTGCTCGATCCGCCGGCGGTCGATGCGCGTCGCATTGCCGGGCTGCGCGACCGCTCGCGGCGTGCGGAGCATGGCCGGCCGTTGGAGGCGCCCACCGGATGGACCATGCTGCCGGGCGCGCCCCGCGAGCGGAGCCGGTGGCCCATGGCGCGATGGGGCGTGATCGTCGGCGTGTGCGCCGTCCTGGTCTCTCTCTCGCGCTGCGTGGTGCAATAGCCGCTTCGCGCGGGTCGCGCATGTAGATTGCCGCCGCGCTGCGCGCGGGTCGCGCGTGGGCGCGTGTCTCCCTCTGCCGTCCTCACGCCATGAGTTCGTCGCGTCCGATCTCCGACTTCCTGCGGCATCACTACCGCCACTTCAACGCGGCCGCGCTCATTGACGCCGCCGACGGCTATCGCCGTCACCTCGATGGGGGCGGCAAGATGATGGTCACGCTGGCGGGCGCGATGTCCACCGCGGAGCTCGGCCTCTCGCTTGCCGAGATGATCCGCCAGGACAAGGTGCACGCGATCACGTGCACGGGGGCGAATCTCGAGGAGGACATCTTCAACCTCGTCGCGCACGAGCACTACGAGCGCGTACCGCACTATCGCGACCTGACGCCCGCCGACGAGCAGGTGCTGCTCGAGAAGCACATGAACCGCGTGACGGACACGTGCATCCCCGAGGGGGAGGCGATCCGCCGGATCGAAAAGGCGATCCTCGCGGAGTGGCAGGCCGCCGACCGCGCGGGGGAGCGCTACTTCCCGCACGAGTTCATGTATCGGATGATCCGCAGTGGCGCGCTGCGCGAGCACTACCAGATCGATCCGAAGCACTCCTGGATGGTGGCGGCCTGCGAGAAGAACCTCCCCATCTATGTACCGGGGTGGGAAGACGCCACGCTCGGCAACATCTTTGCGGCACACTGCATCGAAGGTGACGTGAAGAACGTCCACACCGTGCGCACGGGCATCGAGTACATGATGCATCTCGCCGAGTGGTACACGGCGGCGACGGCCAACACGACGATCGGCTTCTTCCAGATCGGTGGCGGCATCGCGGGCGATTTTCCCATCTGCGTGGTGCCAATGCTCCACCAGGATCTCAAGCGCGATCAGGTGCCGCTGTGGGGCTATTTCTGCCAGATCAGCGACTCGACCACCAGCTACGGCTCGTATTCCGGCGCCGTTCCCAATGAAAAGATCACGTGGGGCAAGCTGGGCATCGACACGCCCAAGTACGTCATCGAGAGCGACGCGTCGATCGTCGCACCGCTCATCTTCGCGCTCGTGATGGGGCAGTAGCGCACGTCACTGCGCCGTCACGACGGCGTCACGCACGCTGTTGGTTCCGGCGGCCCGTCGCGCAGCGCGCGACGGGCCGTGTTGCGTTCGTGATCCCGTCGATGCGCGCACGTGACAGTACTCATGTGACCATCGTGATTTGGACCAGCGAGTCTCACCGCGTTCGGAGCATCGCGCGCGATCGACAGCGGTCGCGCCCTCCGAAAAAAACCCCGACGCGTCGGTCGACGCGGCTCATATCCGGAGGCGGTCGCATGACTCGCTGGACCACATGGAGTGTGTTGTCGATGGCGTTGGTTGCCTCGGCGTGCTCGGAAGACAACGCGACGGCGGCGGACGCGCGCCCCGTCGAGTCGATCGCGCTGCAGAACCGCTCGGTCACCCCGGCGCTCGTGAAGAATCTGATCCCGGGTGCGCGGGCCTATTCGCTCATCTCGAGTGACGACAGCCTTGCCGCATCGCCCCGCTTTGTCTTCGGCGGCTCGGCCGACGGCGCCGGCTTCATCCGCAATGCCGACGGGACGTTCACGCTCCTCACGAATCACGAAGACAACTTCGCCGTCTCGCGTGTGACGTTCGACGCACAGCTGCGCCCGGTCAGCGGCGACTACCTCATCAACTCGACGCACGGCCGCTGGCGCCTCTGTTCGGCGACGCTGGCCACGCCGCAGGAGCACGGCTTCGGCCCCCTCTTCCTCACGGTCGGCGAGAGTGGCATCGAGTCGGAGATTCACGCGATGAATCCGTTTGCCGGGCCCAACACGAGTCGCACGCTGCCCGCGTTGGGTAACTGGAACGGTGAACAGGCCGTGCCGCTGCCGACGCAGGCGTATCCGAATCGCACCGTGGTGGTCATCGGCGACGACGACTCGGGCCCGAATGGTGGGCAGTTGGCGATGTACGTGAGCGACCGGGTCGGCGATCTCGACAGCGGCAAGCTCTACGTGCTGGCGCGCACCGACAACAACCCGCGCGAGCGCGACATGGTCGTGGGGCAGACGTATCCCGTGGAGTTCCGCGAGATCGAGAACGCCTCCACGCTCACCGGTGCGCAGATCGAGACGGTGGGTCGCGGCAAGAACATGCTCGCCCTGGGCCGCACCGAGGATGTGGACTACCGCAAGGGGAGTGCGGAGAACAACCGCGAGCTCTACTTCGTGACCACCGGCCAGGACTTCAGTGGCAACAACGCCGACCGCGCGCGCACGCGCAACGGTCGGGCCTATCGACTGCGGCTCGACCCCTCCACGCCGCTGCGTGGCACGCTCGAGGTGATCCTCGACGGCGACGATCGCAGTGGTCCGGCCCGCCAGTTCCAGAATCCTGACAACATCTACGCCGGCGAGCGCTTCGTCTACATCCAGGAAGACCCCAACGGCTACGGCGACGAGACGCACGACGCATACATCTACCAGTACAACATCGCCACGCGCGAAAACCGGGTCGTGATGGAGCTCGATCATCGTCGGGACACACCCGAGCAGGATCGCTTCAACATCGGGCGCTCCGGTTCGGGGCCGACGGCGGTGTACTCGCCGCGTCGATCGACGTTCGGGTCGTGGGAGTACGGCGCGATGATCGACGTGTCGTCGCAGATCGGTGTGCCGGACGCGTTCATCATCGCATTGCAGCCGCATAGCTGGATCGGCCGTCGCTATCAGAATGCCGATGGCGGCACGCTGCGTCCCAACGAGGATCAGGCGAGCATGATGATCCTCGTCACCGGCCTGCCGAGATAGGTCGAATGCCACAGCCGATCGGAGGCTCCGGTCGGCGTGCCGCGGCCGTGCTGACGCTCGTCGTCAGCGCGGCCGCGTGCGCGTCGGAGCGCGAAGCCACGGCGCGTTCCCCCTTTGGCGCAACCGCGCGCGCCGTCGCCGCCGTCGACGGCGACTCGCTGGCCGAGCGGTCGCGTGCGCTGGTGCTCGACGATCTCGCGACGTTGGCGAATCGTCTTGACACGCTGCGGGCGGCAGGCGCCGCGCTGGATGGGTCGACGGCCACCGCGCGCCGCGCGCGGACCGCGTTCGCGGACGCACGCACGGCGTGGAAGACGGTCGAGTGGCTGATCGAGGCGTACACGCCAACATCCGCGAAGCAGCTCAACGGGCCACCGCTCCCGGAGGTGGAGTACACCGAGGGGCATCAACCCGTACGTCCGCCGGAAGGCTTTCAGGTCGTCGAGGCCATGCTCTGGCCCGACGTGCTGCCGGAGGCGCGCTCGGAGCTGGTCGGTGAAGTCGCCACCATGCAGCAGACGATCACGCGCGTGCGGCAGATTCTCACGGCAAACCACCTGCTCGACGGGATCGTGTGGGATGCGGGGCGCACCGAACTGGCACGCATCGCCACGCTCGGACTCGGCGGCTTCGACTCGCCGGTGGCGCAACGTCACCTGGTGGAGGCGCGCGATGCGCTGCGTGGTCTCTGGCGCGGCGTGTCGCCGTACGCCGGGTACGCCCGTGGTGCAGACGCCAACGCCTGGACGCGGCTCGAAGAACGCCTTGTCTCGACCGACCGCGCGCTCGCGCAGACAACGGACCCGACTCGCGCGGATCATCTCGCACTGCTCACCGGGCACCTGCTCCCCCTCGCACGTGCGTGGCACGACGTGGCGCGAACGCTGGGCATCGTCGCGCCGCCGGAACTGCGCCCCTGGCGCCTCGCCATCGCGACGCCGTTTGACTCCGGCGCCTTCGATCTCGGGGCGTACGCAAGTCCCACGGCGCTTCCCGCATCGTCCGAGCGCGTGGCGCTGGGGGAGGCGCTTGCGCATGCCACCGTGCTCTCCGCCGACGGCACGCGAAGCTGCGTGACCTGTCACGTCCCCACGCGCGCGTTTGCCGATGGTCAGCGCGTGCGCGCCGCGGTCACGGGGCAGCCGAATGCGCGGCCGCGCAACACACCGACGCTGCTCAATGCCGCGCTGCAACCCGGCCTCTTCTGGGACCAGCGTGTGGCGTATCTCGAGGACCAGGTCACCGATGTCGTGGGCAATCCCGCCGAGATGCACGGGTCGCTCGACGCGGCCGTCCAGCGACTCGATGCGTCGCCACGTGTGCGCGAGCGCTTTCGGTCAGCGTTT
>JALOPS010000342.1 GCA_025453745.1 Gemmatimonadaceae bacterium | reverse complement strand
CGGGCCGAGGCGGCGTCCGCGGCGCCTGCGGAGATCAACGAGGCCGCGACGCCGGGCTGGCATGTACACGAGCGGGTGCATGCAGCCATCCGTGCGCTACCGGGCGACGAACAGGAGCCGGTGCGCCTCGCGTGGTTCGCGGGACTCTCGCATTCGGAGATCGCGACCGCACTCGCGCTCCCGCTCGGCACCGTCAAATCGCGCCTCAGGCGTGCGCATCAGCAGCTACGGTCCACTCTTCACGACCTGCGAGACTGGCTATGACGACCACCCCGCACGACTGGTATGTCGAGCATCGCGCCGACTTTGCGTCGCGTCTGCTGGATGAGGCGGATGAGGCCGCGTTTCGCCGGCATCTGGCGACCTGCAGCGAGTGTCGCAAGGCGATCGACGATGCGTCGGTGGCGCTCGGTTGGCTGTCGATCGGTGTCGCGCCCGTTGCCCCGCGTCCCGGCTTCACGCAGCAGATCGTGCGCGAATTGACGCCACCGCGTGGCAGCGGCCGCGGCGCGTGGGCGCCATGGCTCGCGGCCGCGTCGGCCGTGGTGCTGCTCGGCGGCGGATGGTGGCGATCGGCGCGGGACGTGACCGCCATGCGCGACGCCGTGGCCGCGATGGCCGCGCAATCCGCACAGCGCGACACACAGCTCGTCGCGCTCAACGACACGTTGTCGATCGTGCGGCGCGCCTCACGCGTGTTGCACGCGCCCGTGCGCATGGGGACCATGACCGGTTCGCTCACCATCCTCGACGATCCGGTCTCGCACCGCTGGCGCGTGTTCGTGACCGGACTGCCTCCGGCCGCGCCCGGCGAGCGCTACGCGTTCTGGTTCGTCTGCGAAGACGGCATGGTGCGCGGGGCGGACGTGACGCCACAGGCAGTCGGCGGCGCGCAGCTCACGCTCGGCATGCCGGAACGCGGCGGGCGCGTGATGGGCGCGGAGCTGACGATGGAGCGCGTACAGCAGACCGCCGCGACGACGACATCGATGACGTTGGCCAAGGTGATGATCGACTGAGATCGCGCCGACCCACGCGCCGGTGATGCACGACACACCGCCGCGCGATCTGGCGATCGCGCGGCGGCCGCATACGCGTGAGGTGGTCGGGAGGCGCGGTCAGCCGTCGAGCTTCCGCTGCGCGACCTCGCTCCACTTGCCATTCGCCTTGCGGATGTTGCCTGGCGCATCCTTGAGCCACACGGCCTGCGCGGCCTTGTCCTTGTTGAGATAGAGCTTGCCGTCTTCCACCTTGAAGGCCGCGGGGTCGATGTCGAATTTGCGTCCGACAGCCACGCCCATCGCGCAGTAGCCACCGTACTGCGGGGTGTACTTCTCTGGCGCTGCCATGAAGGCGTCGCGGTTGGCCGCCGACGCAAAGCGGAAGAGCGCCCCCTGATGTGACGCGGTGTACGTGGCCGACCCGGGTGTCGCCGCACTGGCCGTGAAGTACGCAACCGGATCGTACCCCTTGATGGCGACGCCATCGGCATTCGTGTTGATGGCGCCATGCGCCATCTGGTGAGGTGCCATCATCGCCTTCCTGTCCTTCATGGCGTCCTTCTTCATGGCATCCTGCCCGGCCCCCATCGCGCCTTGCGCCGAGAGCAGCGCGGGGACGGCGAAGAGGGCGGCGTACATCGTACGTCGCAGCATATCGTGCTCCTGGTGAGGGAAGGCGTTGCCGTCATGGCAACGTCACCGGAGATACGACGCATCGGCGCCGTTGGATGACGGATGCTACGATCGACGGCCCGGTGGCGCTCCGGCGCCATGACGCACGAGCGCGTCGAGCAGCGCGAGCGCCGCGTCCACATCGCGAACGACGGCGGCGGCATCGATCTGCCGGTGACTCCGCCAGATGCGGAGCGTGCCGCGTGCGAGCACGGCCTCGAGCTCGCGCCGCGGTGTGGACGGTGACGCTGCCAGCCACGCCTCCTGCACGCGCCCATCGACCACATCACGCGACCACTGCTCGTCGGTTCCCAGGACGGCGGTGTGCGCGGTGAACGCGCTCGACCCGATGTCCAGCACGCGCACGCCATCGGGCGGACCGTCGCTGAAGAACGCACGGGCGAGGAGCCGTCCCATGGAGGGCGATGAGGTGCCACGTCTGCGCGCCCAGGCGTCTGCCTGCGCACGAGGGATCAGGCGGAGGGTGCGCTCGGGGTGCAAGCCATTCACGCGGAAGGCTTCGATCGAGTGGTCGTCTTCGAGCGCCCACTCCCACCGGAGTCCAGCGAGCGTGCCGGCGAAGGCATACAGCTCGGGCACCTGCCATCCCCGAGCGGCCGCCATCGCGCGCCACGCCGCGGTGCGCGGCGCGTCTCGCCGGCTCCGCACGATGGCAAAGGCCACGAGCCACAGCGGCGAAAGCAGTACGGCTACCATCGCCAGCAGCTCCCCTTTGTACGCAGCGGGCGCCGACCACGCGGCACGCACGAAGTCGAGCAGATCCGCGATCATGCCGACGAGACGGGACAAGGTAAGGGAAGAGGTCGTTCGCTCGTGTTTGCGGACGACGAGGGCTGCGCGTACTCTAATCGCTCCTCCCTCCACGCGGACTGCTCATGTCCCTCCGTCGCGTTCGCGACGTGGCGATTGCCCTCTGGTGCATCGCTCCCTCCCTCGCCGCACAGCCTCGCCCGCAGTCCGCCACACCGGCCACCTCGCTCGCGCCCGGTGCACTGCGTCTGACCTATCTGGGCAACGCCGGCTGGGAGATCACCGATGGTCGCACGATCGTGCTCGTCGATCCGTTTCTCACGCAATTCGCGCGATGGAAGCCGGGCGCCCGCAGTGACGGTCCGGCGGCCGATGCACTGTATGCGCCAGACACCGCACTGATCGATGCGCACGTCGGCCGCGCCGACTACATCCTCATCACGCACGGCCACTCCGACCACGCCCTCGACGCCGGGTACATCGCCCGACGCACCGGCGCGGTGGTGATCGGGCACGAGACGGCGGCCAATCTGGCGCGTGCCTTTGCGGTCCCGGAGCAGCAACTCGTCACCGTGCGAGGTGGCGAGGACTACGACTTCGAGGCGCTCTCGGTGCGCGTGGTGCCCAGCATTCACAGCGCCCTCGATGACAAGCGCTACTTCAACAATGCGCGAGGCATCGGCGGCACCGCCCCGCGCGGGCTCAGGGCCCCGCTGCGCCGGCAGGATTACCAGGAAGGGGGCAGTCTCGTGTACCTGCTGCGCATGGCGGGCCACGAGATTCTCATCATGGGCTCGATGAACTTCATCGAGCGCGAGATGGAGGGGCTTCGGCCCGATATCGCGCTCGTGGGAGCCAACAGTCAGCGTCTCGAGATTTACAACTACACCGCGCGACTGCTGCGCACGCTCGGCAACCCGGCATGGGTGCTGCCGAGCCACGCCGATGCGTACGGCGATCCCAAGCCGAGTGCGGCGGCGCTTGCGGATCGCTCGCGCTTCTTGAACGAAGTGCGCACCGCGTCACCAACGAGTCGCACGTTCATGCCGGAGTGGTTTGTCCCCATCGTGATTCCGCCGCGCACCACGGGCGGCACGTCGTCCGGGTCCGGCGGGCGCGAGGTGCTCAACCCGCCAGGACTCAAGCCACTCGTGCCGGCGTACTCCGTGGCCATTCGCGATGGCGAGTGGGTCTTCGTTTCGGGAATGACGGGGATCAAGCCCGGCACGCAGGACATCATCGACGGCGGCGTCGCGGTGCAAACGCGTCAGACGATGGAGAATATCCGCGTTGCGCTCGAGAGCGGCGGTGCGACGATGGCCGATGTCGCCGAGTGCACCGTGTTTCTCAAGGACATGGCCGACTACGCGGCGATGAACGCCGAGTACATCAAGTTCTTTCCCGTCGATCCGCCCGCGCGTGCGACGCTCTCCGTGACGGCGATGCCACGCCCGGCGGCACTCGTCGAGATCAAGTGCAGTGCACGGCGATCGGCGCGCGGTGTACCCCCCGACGCCGCGGCCAATGCCACGCGCACCGGCGCCCGAACGTTCGACCGTGCCCTCGCGCTCGAGGATTCGGGCTACACGTCGGCGAACGCCAGCATTGGCGATGTGAATGGCGACGGCTTGCTCGACATCGTGCTGGTCAAGGGGCGTCACTGGCCCCTGCGCAACCTCGTGCTGGCGGGCAACGGCAAGGGAGCGTTTGCGAAGCCGCTGCCGGTGGACACGGCGGCGGATCGGTCGTACTCGGGCGTGTTGCGTGACGTGGACGGTGACGGCGCGCTCGACATCGTGGTCAGCAACGATTCCCCCGACAGCAAGAAGGTGTATCGCAACAACGGGAAGGGGCGCTTCGCCCTGGTCACCACCTTCGGCAAACCGGACTGGAACACGCGACATGTGGCGGTTGGCGATATCAATGGCGATCGCATTCCCGACTTCGTGCTCGCCAATCGGCTACGTGCAGCTCAATGACGGGCGCGGCGCGTTCCCGACGCAGCGTCCCTTTGGCCCGTCCAAGGCGACCATTCGCAGCGCCATCGCGGCAGACCTCGACGGCGACGGCACCATGGACCTGGCCATCATCGACGAGATGGGAAGTGCAGGGGTCGTTCGCGGACTGGCCGGCGGTGCGTACGCGGCGCCAGCGCCACTCGGCCCGTCGGGCGCACGCCCGTACGCGCTCGCCGTGCACGACGTCGACGGCAATGGGCGACCGGACGTGCTGGTGGGCTACACCAACGCCAGGCCGATCGTGTTTTTCAATGACGGGCCCGCGCGCTTCACCGCAGTGCCATTCGGCGACGCGGAGGGCGTGACGTACGGTTTTGCGGTTGCCGACCTCGATACTGACGGCGCACTCGACATCGTGGTGGCGCGGTCGGAGGCGCGGAACATGGTGTACTTCGGCAGCAAGTAGTGCATGCGTCGACGGTGACGCGGCCGATCGGGGCCGGCGCTCAGCGGCGCGCGCACGTGCGAGGTGAAGCGGGTGTCGAGGCCGATAGCAGCAGTCGCTCCGAGAAGTGCGTGATCCAGCGAGCGACCGACCGTGCCGAGTCGAACGGCGCCTGCTCCGAGAGCACCACCGCGCCGATGAACGTCGCATACGCCGTTGCCGCCCAATGGCGTGCGTGTGCGGGCGACAGGCCGAGATCGCGATAGCACTGCTCGAGAAAGGCGCGGCGCTTCTGGTGCACCCGCGCAACGGCCGCCATCACCCGCGGGTCGGTGGCGGTGAGCAGCGCGCGTTCGGACCGGAGTGACTCGGGGCGGCCGAGCGCCACGTGAAAGAGTTGCTGGAGCCGGGCACGTGGATCGGCCACGCCGCGCAGCTCGCGGATCGGCTCGTCGGCCCCGCGCACTTCGAAGGCCTCCACCACGGCCGCGATCAGCGCGCCGCGGTCGCGGAAGTGCCAGTAGAACGAGCCTTTCGTGACGCCGAGGCGGACGCCGAGCGGTTCGACGGCAACGGCCTCGAGCCCGCCGTCGGCGAGCGCGTCGAAGGCGGCGTCGATCCATCGCTCGCGACCGGGGCCAGGCGGGGAGGGGGGCACTTGCCCGGCACAATACGGTAGCGTATGGTCCATACGCAACCGTATGGTCGCACCCAACCCGTGTTCCCCCGGAGTCATCATGACCGTCGTATCCGCTGGTACCCTCGTCATCGCCATCGGCGTGCTGCACACCATCGGTGGCCTCCTGCTCGGGGCCCAACCGCTGGCTGACATCCTGCGTGACGGCTATGTGGGTGCGGTCGACGGGCACTTCGATCGCATGGCGATCGCGTGGTTTCTGCTCTTCGGCTTCGCGCTGATGCTCGCGGGCGATGCGATCCGCGCCATCGAACGGTCCGCGCAACCGGTCCCGCCGCGCCTCGGCTACGCGCTGGCGGCGATCGCGCTGATCGGTGCGATGGCGATGCCGGTGTCGGGCTTCTGGCTCGCGCTCATTCCGGTCGGCATGATCTTGCAGCGCGCGCGGCGGCACCCAGTGATGACGCAGCGCGAAGCACGCGGATAGATGCGCCGCATGCACGGCGCGCGCGACCACACCATTTCTGACCCCGAGCGCCCCACGGAGCGCGACCCGCGCGTCAACGATGGGGAGCGTGAAACCGGCTTCCGCACGGGTCGTACGGCACCGCATGCGTTCGCCCTTCGGCGCCGCTGACGGGGCACGCCGACAGGGAGACGGACGACATGATGCGGGCATGGGTGGCATTCCTGGTGACGGCGCCGCTGGTGGCGTGCAGCGCCCCTCGTGCGACGCCGGTCGTCACACCCGAAGATCCGGCCATCGCGCGCGTCACCGCGCAGCTCACGCCAGCGATCATCGTCAAAGGGGCGCCGGCTGCGACGCATGCGCTGGCGGACCGCATGGCGAAGTACCGGGTGCCCGGCGTCTCCATCGCGGTCATTGACAGCGGGCGCCTCGTCTGGAGCCGCGCATACGGTGTGAAGGAAGCCGGGACGACCGACTCGATCACCCCCACGACGCTCTTTCAGGCCGCCTCGATCAGCAAGCCGATCGCCGCGACGGCGATGTTGCGTCTCGTCGAGCAGGGGGTGATCGCGCTCGATACGCCGGTGACCCGGTACCTCACGAGCTGGCGCCTGAGAGACAACCGGTTCACGGCGAAGGAACCGGTGACATTGCGCCGCATCGCGTCGCACTCCGCGGGCTTTGGCGTGCACGGCTTTCCCGGCTATGCGCAGGGCGCCGCGGTCCCAACGATTCCGCAGATTCTCGATGGTGTGAAGCCGGCAAACACGGCAGCAGTCCGCGTGGAGGCGGTGCCGGGGACGGCGTTCAGCTATTCCGGCGGCGGCATCACCATCGAGCAGCTCGTCATGACCGACGTCACCGGCGAGTCATTTCCCGCGTTGATGCGGCGCCTGGTGCTCGCGCCACTCGGGATGCGCAACAGTTTGTATGAACAGCCGTTGCCCGACAGTCTGGCATCACGCGCCGCCACCGGGCATCGCCCGGACGGCACGATGGTGCAAGGGCGCTGGCACACGTATCCCGAGATGGCGGCTGCCGGATTGTGGACGACGCCGTCCGATTTGGCCACGTGGGCA
>JALOPS010000341.1 GCA_025453745.1 Gemmatimonadaceae bacterium | reverse complement strand
ATTCATCGCTCCGCGACACGGAGAACGTGCCGCTGTCCGAAGACGTCGAGGCGTACTTCGAGCGCGAAGTGAAGCCGCACGCGTCCGATGCGTGGATCGACCACGAGAAGACGAAGGTTGGCTACGAGATCCCTTTCAACCGGCACTTCTACGTGTTCACGCCACCGCGGTCGCTCGCGAAGATTGACGCCGACCTCAAGCAGGTGACCGATCGCATGCTCGTGCTGCTCGGGGGGCTGAGCCAGTGAGTGACGCGCTGGTGCCACCGGCCCCCGGCGAGTTCCTGCTGTATCAGAGCGACGACGGCCGGTCACGCCTCGAGATCCGGTTCGACGGGGAGACGCTCTGGCTCACGCAGGCGCAGATGGCGGAGCTGTTTCAGACCACGCCGCAGAACATCACGCTGCACCTGAAGGCGGTCTATGCCGAAGGTGAGGCCGACGCGGAGGCAACCTGTAAGGATTACTTACAAGTTCGCACAGAGGGGGCTCGGACGGTGCGTCGAGCGCTCACGCACTATGCCCTGCCCGCCATCCTCGCCGTGGGCATGCGCGTCCGAAGCGCGAGGGGCACCCAGTTCCGGCAGTGGGCCATCGCTCGGCTCGACGAGTACCTGCGCAAGGGCTTCGTCATGGACGACGACCGCCTGCGCAACCCGCCGGGCGCTGGCGTGCCGGACTACTTCGACGAACTGCTGGAGCGCATCCGGGACATCCGGGCCAGCGAGCGGCGCATGTACCTGCGCGTGCGCGACATCATTGCTCTGGCGGCGGACTACGTGCCGAGCGCCGAGGAGACCACGCGGGTCTTTCAGGTGGTGCAGAACAAGCTGCACTATGCCGTCACGGAACTCACGGCCCCCGAGATCATCGCACGACGAGTGAACGCCGACGCGCCGAATATGGGCCTCACGGCCTGGAAAGGAAGCCGCGTATCGCGCACGGACGTGACTGTGGCCAAGAACTATCTGCTCGAACCGGAGATCACCGAGCTCAACCGCATCGTAAGCATGTTTCTGGACTTCGCCGAGGACCAGGCATCGCGCCGCAAGCAGATCTTCCTGCGCGACTGGGAGAAGCGACTCGACGACTTCCTTCGCTTCAACGAACGCGCGGTGCTGGCCGACGGTGGCTCGGTCTCGAGACTAGCGGCCAACCAGATCGCGTCAGAAGCATACGATACATATTCCGAGCGGAGACGCTCCGAAATCGAGGCGGCGGCCGAAGACGCAGCGATCCGGGAGCTGGAGGCAACCGCCAAGTGGTTGCCAAAGCGCGGCAGCCGGCGGAAGCCGCGGGAGGATGCGTGAGTCTCCCCCGGTACCGTGACTATAGGCACAGCGGCGCGCCGTTCCTCGGAATGGTGCCGTCCCACTGGCAAGTCCACTCGCTCAAACTGCGCGCAGCCGTGATGCCCAGCAACGTCGACAAGAAGGCGCGGGACGACGAACAGACTGTACGGTTGTGCAATTACACGGACGTCTATTACAACGACACGATTACCGATGAGCTGCCTTTCATGGCCGCCACGGCATCCGATGACCAGATCACGCGCTTCTCGCTCCGCGCGGGCGATGTGATCATCACGAAGGATTCGGAAACCGCCGACGACATCGCAGTGAGCGCCCTTGTCCCACAGGACCTTCCGGGCGTCGTGTGTGGTTACCACCTTGCCCTGCTTCGCCCACGCGAAGGCACTCGCGGCGAGTTCATGAAGTACCTGTTCGATGCGGCCTCGACGAAAGCTGCGGTCGCGACCAGAGCGAACGGTCTGACGCGCGTCGGCCTGAGTCAGTATGCGCTCGACAGCCTTGAGCTACCGTTTCCAACCATTTCCGAGCAGGTCGCGATTGCAGCATTCCTCGACCGCGAAACCGCCAAGATCGACGCACTGATCGCGGAGCAGGAGCGCCTGATTGCCCTGCTGGACGAAAAGCGGCAGGCTGTCATCACGCAGGCGGTGACCAAGGGGCTCGATCCCAGCGTGCCGATGAAGGATTCAGGGGTAGAGTGGATTGGCCCCATCCCTTCCCACTGGAAGATGCCGCGACTCGATTCCCGCTTCGACATCGTACTCGGCAAGATGCTGGACGAAAAGCGGATCGAAGGAGCGTCGCTTCATCGCTACCTACGGAACGTGGACGTTCAGTGGGACTGCATCAACACAGACGCTCTCCCCACGATGGACATCTACCCCGAGGAGGCCGAGCGCTACCTGCTGCGCAGAGGCGACCTCTTGATTTGCGAGGGGGGCGAAGTTGGCAGAGCTGCGATTTGGGAGGGGGACGATCTTGCAGTGGGGTTCCAGAAGGCCTTGCATCGCGCGCGGCCTCGTATCCACACAGAGTCTTCGCGGTTCTTCTTCTACCAGCTTCGAGACGCGAGTGCTCGGGGCGTGTTCGAGGCCAACGGGAACCCAAACACGATTCTGCACCTAACGGGCCAGCAGCTGCGTGCCTACCGGTTTCCGTGTCCGCCCTCGAGCGAGCAGGAGGAGATCGCCGCCTATCTGGACTCGATGAATCGGGAGGTCAACTCCGTGGTGAATGCTGTGACACGCGCGCTCGAGCTCCTTCGTGAGCGCCGCTCGGCCCTCATCTCCGCCGCCGTCACCGGCCAGATCGACGTCCGCTGCTCTGTCGATGCGGAGGCCGCCTGATGGGCGCCGGCAAGACCATCCAGATCTACCTTCCCGACGGCGACCCGCGCGGCATCCGCATCGCAGAGATCACCACGCGCATCGTGCAGGTCATCGAGGTGCCGCGGAGTCTGCTCCCTTCGTTTCTCCAGATGCCCGAGGCCCGTCAGGTCGCGCTGTACTTCCTCGTTGGCGAGAGCGTCGATAGCGACGAGCCGCGCGCGTACATCGGCCAGACCGGCGACGTGGTGTCCCGCCTTGGCAGCCACCAAAAGAGCAAGGACTTCTGGGACCGTGCGTTGGTGCTCATCTCGAAGACCAACAGCCTCACCCAGACGCACGCGCTCTTTCTCGAGTGGCACTGCCTCAAGGCCTGTCAGCAGGCGGGCAGGTATGCCCTCGACAACGGTAACGCCGGCACAAAGCCTCACACGCCGGCACCGCTCGAAGCGGACTGCCTCGAGATCTTCGAGACTGGGAGCACCCTGCTCGCCACCCTAGGCCATCCGCTTTTCGATCCAGTCGCCGGCGGCAAGGAGACCCTCGATGAAGAGGTGTTCTACTGCACGGCTGCGGGCACCAAGGGTCGCGGCCTGTATACGAACGAGGGATTCGTCGTGCTCCAAGGCTCGGTGGGGCGCCTGGACAACGTGAAGTCCATTCAGGGAACGCCGGTGGCCGCCTTCAGGCAGCGCCTGCTCGACGCCAGAATCTTGGTGCCCGATGGGCCTCGGGTGGTCTTTTCGAAGGACCATCTCTTCCGGTCCCCAAGCATGGCGGCAATCGCGATCGTCGGGCGGACATGCAACGGCTGGCTCGCGTGGAAGACCGCCGACGGCCGCACCCTCGACGAAGTGAACCGCCGCGACCCGGCGTCCTGACGCCTTGCCTTCGGACTGCCCAGCCCACAGGATCGCCGGATGCCGCTGCACACCGAAATCAACTTCGAGCGCGAGCTCTGCGAGTCACTCGCGGCCGCGGGGTGGCTCTACGAGGAGGGAGACGCCGAGCGGTACGACATCGCGCGCGCCCTCTTTCTCCCCGACCTGATCGCGTGGCTGCAGACGACCCAGCCAACCGCCTGGGCGTCCCTCGAGAAGCTGCACGGCGCCAAAACGGGCGACGTCCTCGCCACGAGGCTCCGCGAGCAGCTAGACGCGCGTGGCACGCTCGATGTCCTCCGCACCGGAATCGACATGCTCGGGCTCAAGGGACGACTCGCCGTCGCGCAGTTCCGCCCCGCATTCAACCTCAACGCTGATCTCGTTCGCCGGTACGACGCGAATCGACTGCGCGTCGTGAGGCAGGTTCGCTACTCGGCGCACGCTGGCGGCATTCTCGACGTCGTGCTGTTTCTGAATGGCATTCCGGTTGCCACAGCGGAACTCAAGACGGACTTCACACAGTCCGTGCACAACGCGATCGAGCAGTACAAGGAGGATCGGCTGCCGCAGCTGAAGGGCAAGCCACCGGAACCCCTGCTGAGCTTCCCCGGCGGCGCGCTCGTGCACTTCGCGGTCAGCAACCGCGAGGTCCACATGACGACGAAGCTGGCCGGCCCGGCGACGCGCTTCCTGCCGTTCAACCGCGGAAACCACGGCGCCGCCGGCAATCCGGAAGACCCGACGGGTGGCCACCCCACAGCGTACCTCTGGCGCGAGGTGTGGGCTCGCGACAGCTGGCTCGAAATCCTCGGCCGCTACCTCGTGCCCGAACGCAACGAGAAGAAGCAGATCGTGGGCACCGTTTTCCCGCGCTATCACCAACTGGACGTCACCCGCAAGCTCGTGGCCGACATCGCGACGCGAGGTGCCGGTGGTCGGTACCTGATTCAGCACTCGGCCGGCTCGGGGAAGACCAA
>JALOPS010000061.1 GCA_025453745.1 Gemmatimonadaceae bacterium | reverse complement strand
CTTGATGAAGTGCACGCGCACGCCGGCGGCGACCACGCCGGGAATGGCAGTGGTGATCGTCTCGGGTGGCTCGGGTGTGGGGGCGGCCGGCTGCTGCGCGGCGAGCAGGGCAGGCGCGAGACTCACGGCAACGGCGAGCAACGGCCGACGATGCAGAGGCCACTGGGTGATGGTCATGCCGACTCCGGGGTCAGGGGAGCAACGTTCGCGAAGCAATGCGTGTCGAGGCGTACGGCGGAACATCGCGTGGCGCGCACCTCGTAGCGGCGGGAGGTACGGTGGTGTCGATCATCAGTCTATCGCCGTGGTCGCCTGCGCAGGAACGTGCGCCAGACCTCGCGTCTGCCGGTCCCAGCCATGTGCATCGCGGACGCGCGGGCCTGCCGCCGAGCCCCCGTGCGGCGGCGCAAGCGCCTCACCCCATCGCGCGCCACACCATGTGCCCGCCGAGCGCAATGATGCTGACGAAGAACCACCGTCGGAACGTCGGCTCCGACAGCCGATGCCGCACACGCCGACCGAGCACCATGCCAATCGCCGTCGGCACCAGCGCAGCCACCGAGAGCATCGCATCGTGCATCGTGAATGCGCCGCGCAGCGCGAGCGCGACTCCGAGCGCCGCGGTGGACACCGAGAACGACAGCCCCATCGCCTGCAGCACACTCGTGCGATCGAGTCCCAGCGCGCCGATGTACGGCACCGATGGAATCATGAACACGCCGGTCGCACCCGTCAGACCGCCCGTGGCCACACCGATCAGCGGCGCGAGCCACCGCTCGGACGTTGCCGGGACATGCAGACGCACGCGCGAGACGCCGGCAAGTCCATAGATCGCGAAAAGCGCGCCGAGGAGCGCCAGCACGGTCGCTGACGACGACCCGGTGAGGATGGGGATGCCGAATGCCGTGCCCACGCAGAGGCCGACGAGCATGGGTGCCAGGCGTCGCGCAATTGGGCCGAGCGATCCGCCGTCGACGGCTTGCCAGACATTGGTGGCAAGCGACGGCATGACGAGCACGGCCGCGGCAGTGGCGGGCGGAAGCTGGAGCGTGAGGATCGCCAGCGCGATGGCCGGGAGCCCCATGCCGATGATGCCCTTTACGCCGCCGGCGAGGAAGAACGCGATGGTGATGAGGAGCGCGGTGGGGAGGTCGGGCACGAGGGGGAAGCTACGCGGCGAGTCCGATTCTCGGCGCGGCGCGTGGTGAGCAGCTAGAACGCGTGCACCAACCGACGATGGCAGCAGGCCACTAATCGAGCCGCAGCAAGCGCCCGCGCGCTCTGCATCACGGCCCACTTCACTCAGTTACACATTGAGCGGTCGACGTACTGTTTCCGGCCGGAGCTGGCAATGTAATAGCACCCACCGCGCGGACCTCGGATGTAGCCGGAGGCGGTCCGGTCTCTTCGGGGTGGTACGGGCAGTGCGTCTGGTGGCACCGTAGCAACTCCCGACGCGGGCGATTGGGCCTGGGACCGAGAGGTCTTCGTGGCATTGCTTTGACGTATCGTCGGACTAGCCAACCGAGTGACACGCAGCGTTTCGAGGCTGTCGACGCGAAGTCGGAGGATGCGCACCTCGTCCCGCAGTGAAGCCAGCTCGCCTCTCAGCGCCGGTTCACTGATTTTGGCGGGCTCGGCAGGAGGTTGGGCGATGCACCACGTCACCACTGCGGTCAGCAGCACCAGCATCGCGGCACCACGTGCATTCATTGCGGAGTCACGACCGTCGCATGATGCAGATCATCCGTCCTGCGCGAACCGCTCAGGTTCCACACCGATGTCGCGGCAGATCTGGCGCAGCAACGGTGGTGAGATGTCGCGGCCGGCATGAAACGGTACTGTAGTCTGCCGTCCGTCTGCATGGCGGAACTGCTTGTGAGAGCCGCGCTGTCGAATCTCGATGAAACCAAGCGCCTCGAGGCGCCGGACCACCGCGCGAGCAGAAAGGACGGGTACCGTGCCCAACGCGAATTCCTCCGCTCAGGCGACGCGAAGCGTCTGCGTACCGACGAACTCGGCCTCAATAGGCGGCTCACCATCTTCGAGGAGCATGGCGACGACCTCCTGCAAATTCGCGTGCAATTCGTCCAGCGTCGTGCCTTGGCTGTGGGCGCCTGGAAACCCTGGCACATGGCCCACAAAAAGGCCGGTTGCGGTATCGCGCTCGACGACCGCGGTGTAGGTGCGCATCGGGGGACACTCCGGACTCGGGGAAGGACGAAGATAGCACCGGACGCGATGGAGGGCCGACGGTGTTCTGCGTGCAGATCGAGACTGCCCGCCCCGCGTCCGAGGGTCGGCCGCGCGGGCGGTGCTGTCGGAGACCCGTACTGGCTCGGTGCCCCGCTCCCTGTCAGTACCGACGCTCTTGCGGAATCTACCGCGTACTGGGCAGGGAGCGAGTCATTCGGATGGGCAGTCGGCTCACGATCAACCGTACCAACGCCACCCTTCGACTGGCGTTGTCAATGTCGATGCCGACGAGATTGCCGTTACCATCATCGTCGAGCACGATGCCGTCGGACACTTCGCGGCGTTCGACGCTGCTCCGACAAGTCGATGTAGAGAGAGTCCGTGCTGGGATAGTAGCTCAGTCTCATGTAGCGAACCATGCGTAGTCAGTTGCGTTTCTCGTGCAGACCATGCCTCTTGCGCGATGTACGTCGGCTCTATCACCCACCGCTGCCCGCCTCACGGCACCGGCGTGCTCGGCGTGCGATGCACCGGCGCCGACTCGCGCGCCGCGCGCGACTCGAACGTTCGCGCCGCCCCCTCACCAATCGCACTCGGTGACGCCACTGCCCTTGCCTCCTCGCCGCGCCGCACGCGCCACATCCACAGCAGCGTGAGCACGATCGGCGGCACGGTCAGCCAGAGCGACAGCGGCAACAGCCCAACCGTGCGCTCGTAGATCGACGCGCCGTCGAGGATCACCTTGAGCGAGAGCTCCGATTGCGTCGCCCCGCCGGTGATCGACCCGTGCACTCCCTCCGGCGCGCGATACGCGCGCCACATCGCGATCACCGGCGCGGGGAGAGAGACGGCCGCCAGCCCCGCCCAGTACACACCCCACGCCTGAAAGAGCTGCTTCGGCCGCCATTTGCCGATCGCCCGCATCGTCCGCCCTCCGTTCTCGTGACCGCCGCGCGTCTGAACCCACCGGAAGCTCCGGTGCGCGCGACGCGTGCGCTACATCACACTTGCGGCGCGCCCACCAGCGCTATGGTAGCTCGGCGGCGCCGAGCATCGTCCTCGAAGATACCCGGCACCCACGTCCCCGCTCCCCGTCCGCCCCCGCACGCCCGGTCATGCCCACCCCCACCCTCGCGCACCTGCGCCGACTCCGCCCGCTCGCCACCCTCGTCGCGCTCGCCGCCTGCTCCACCGAAACGCCGGTGCGCACGCCGGTCGAGCCGACCCCCACGCCGCCCGCGCCTGCACCACCCGCCGGCCCGACGTACAACGGCGCGCAGTCGGTCGCCAACTTCGAACTGCTCGGCGGCTATCGGCTCGATGCGGCCTACGCGAGCGAAGGGCTCGCCCTCGTGCGTGACGCCGACGGATTCGCGGTGGAGATCGTGGCGGGAGCCCATGCTCAGACCAACAGCGTACATCTCTACGACATGCGCGCCGCGATGGGGCGTGGCACCGATGCCGCGACGTATCCGCTGCTGCGCCCCGCGCGCACGTGGCGCGCGACGGAGCTCTTTCCGCGCTGGATCGACGGGCAGAACCTGCGCGACGTGACCGTCGTGATGACACCGACCGGCTACGATCTCGCCGGCATTGGTCGCGTCTTCTACAACACGAGTCCGCGTGCCACCACGCAGATCAACATCCGCAGCATCAGCGGGTCGGGCGCGGCGGCCACGCTCGGTGCGACGCGCGAGATCGCGGTGAATCTCCCTGAGCAGGAGTTCTCGGGCTTCATCAAGCATCTCGATGCGTCGCGTGACCTCGGTACGATTGGCGCGGGCGCGTACGATTCGGGACAGGGCTCGGTGGGCGGCTTGAGCTACGCGGTGCGACAGAGCAGCGGCACGTGGACGCGTCTGCTCTCGCCGCCGGGCTTTGGCGATCTCACGTCACCGCGCCTGCCGCGCGATGCGGACTACTCGTGCGCCGAGGGCACGAGCTGGGTGTGCATTCCCCCCGTTGGTACGCGTGGCGTGTGGTCAACGGAGCGCATTGGTGGTGGCGGCGTGCGCTACGGCGATCATGTGTTGTTCATCCCCACGCTCGGGTACGGTTCGCGTGCGTATGCGCGGCAGAGTTACACCTTTGGCGATCCCGCGCTCGATCGCGCGGTGGCGTACTTCTTCCGGCACGACGCGAGCACTGGTGCGGTGACGTTTCAGCGCTACGATCGCTGGAGCTTCGCTGCGCCGGGTGAGCCCGTGCTCGGCGTCGCGATCGGTCGCGTGCGCGGGGTGACGGAGCCGGTACTCTTCGTGATGAAGGCGAATGCGTGGAGCGATGGCGGTCCCGCGCGTGTGATGCCGGCGCTGCAACTGTTTCGCATCAAGGGGGACTGACGGGCCGGAGTTGCCGAGCGTAGCCGTGCGCGTCGAGCTGCCTGGCGTGATGCAGGGTGTGCGCGGAGAGGAGGCGCAGCGCCATGCGCGGGGAGAGGGTGCCGAAGTACGCATGCGTGACGCGGACGCGAGCGGGGTCCGCGTCGCGCAGGGCGGTGGCCGCGGCTGACGCGGTATCGCGCAGCGTCGCGATGGCGCGATCGGGGCGTGTACGCGACGCGATTGCATCGTCAGGGCGTACTTCGTCCGGACTCTCCGCGCCCTTCGGGAATCGCCCCATCGCGAGCAGCACGGGCAGGAGCACGTGACCTGACAGCCACGCGGCGGCCGGCGGGACGAGCAGCCGCATCGTGGGTGCGCCGCGCGTGGCCTCGAGGCCCAATGCATACGCGCGCCGCACATGATCTGCGATGAGTGCGGGGCTCCAACCGCCGCCGCGTGAGGCGCGGTGCCAGTAGGTGGGCGGAACGCTGGTCAGCTCGCGCGCGATGGCGTCGAGTGCGCGCTCGTGTTCGGCGAGGGCGCGGGACCAGCGGCGATGAGACATGCGGTTGATGCTAGCGCAGCGGCACGCGTGACGTGAGACATGCGGATGGGACCGCGCAACGGACACGTCCGCGGGGCGATCTCTTTCGTTGTTGGGGACACGGAACGCCGCTGCCTGATGAGCACATCACGCACAACGGATCGCGCACACCCGTCACACAGCGTCAGCGCGCCGGAGTGTACACCGACACTTCCGCGCCAAGACGGGGACCAACCCGATCGCTTTCGACCTCCAGGTCGAATCGCGCCTGCAGGTTGAGCCAGAACTGCGGCGATGTCCCGAAGTACCGGCCAAGGCGCAACGCGGTATCGGCCGTGATCGCGCGCTTGCCGTGCACGATCTCATTGATCCGCCGTGGCGGAACGGACAGAGCCTGCGCCAAACGATGCTGTGAAAGGGCCAGCGGTTCGAGGAACTCGTTCAGGAGGATCTCTCCGGGATGAATCGGAGCACGCTTTGCTGCCATGGGATGCTCAGTGGTCGTCAACGATCTCGACGTCGTGTGGCGCACCGTCTGTTTGTCGGAAGGATACTCACCCCTGCTGTTTCGCCGAATGCCATGCTGGCCGGCGTGTCGGTCGCTGCACGACATGGTGCATCGCGACGAGGCGCGCGAGCCTTCCGGCCCGCGCGCCTCGCCCCGCCCGACAGCCCCCTACTGCTCGAACGTCAGCAGCGTCTGCCCATCGGCGTGCACAAACCGCACTACCCGCGGCACATCGTTCTCGTCGCGCAGCAGGTCGATCGCCGTCACTTCCTCGAACGCGTGCATGATGTGATACCCGCGGGCCTCCGCCGCGCCGAACATCAACTGCACGCGCGCTCCTGCGCGCTCGAACGCCGCACCAATGAACGGCACGTGTGAGAGCACCGTCTGCGCACCGAGTGCCGGCCCGTCGACTTCGAGTGACGCCGGGCGCGTCCCCTCTTCGTCGGTGAGCTTGACCAGCGCGGCTGCCCAATCCTCCGCGTCCAGCGCCTCGGTGCGGAAGCGCGCCGACAACTGCGCACGCGTCGACGCATGGTCGAGCGCCAACCCCGGCACGCAGAGGAACGAGCACGGCGCCGCGCGCAGCAGCTCCGTCGCCACGCTCCCGACCACGAGCCGGTGCACAAAGCCGTACCCGTGCGTCGCCGAGACGACGAGATCGGCCGCGGTCGCCTCCGCGAACTCCACGATCGCACGCGCCGGGTCTCCCTCGAGCGCCATGGTCTCCACCCGCATCGTCGGCAACGGCGCCATCGCACTCCGCACACTCTCGAACGCCGCGGGAAGCGCATGGTCGTACACCGTGCGCCAGTTTTCGTAGGCCGCACCCATCATCGACGGGCGCGGCTTCACGGTCACGAGCGTGACGGTGGCCGTGGGCGCGAGCACGCGCATCGCGGTGCGCGCGGCATGCACACTCTGCGGGCTGAAGTCGGTGGCGATCACCGCGCGACGGAAGAGCCCCCGATGTCCGGGATCGACAGCCAGCACCGGAATGTCGCCACCGCGCAAGAGACGCAGCACGGTCTCCCCGCCGAGCACGCGCTCGATCCATCCATGCTTGCCACGCCCCACGAGCACGAGTTCCGCATGCTGCGTGCCGGCCTCGCCGAGCACGGCGGCTGCCGTCTCGCCGTCAACCTGCACGATGGGCCATCCACTCGACGCACCGACGGTGCGCTCGAGCTGCTCGCGTGCCTGCTCGAGACGCGCCGCCTTCTGCTCGGCGTACCATCCCGACGGCAGGGCGGGAATCGATGCGAACTGGATATCCGCAGCGACCACGGGCTCGAAGACCGAGATCACCCGCACACGCGCGCCACGATGCGCGGCCAGCGACGACGCGAGATAAAACGCACCATCGGATGGCTCGAGCCCATCGGTGGCAACACACACCGGGCCGGTGATGGCGAGCGAAGCGGATGTCGGCGTGACCCGCGCGACATCGGTGGGAGGAGTCTGCGTGGCAGGCATCACGACCTCCAGCGGGGCCTGGGACGGCCGCACCCGAAATGGGCGGCGATCCCACATGGAGCATCGTGAACGGACCGCTTCGGGAACAGTCGGGTTTTTGCGTACCGCACTCGGGGGAGTCCGCACATCCCGACCGGCTTCTCCATGACGCGTTGTGATGTAGCGCACGAAACATCGGCGTCGGGCTGCCCATTCACAGGCACGATGCCCCGTCCGACGATTGCGTTTGTTGCCCCGTGGGAGTGCTCCCGTGCCGTGGCCCACCTCCCGCCCACGCCGCGCGACGACGTGATCGTGCTCTTCCTCGAGTCGGTCGCCAAGGGCGCCGCGCTCCCGTGGCACCGACAGAAGCTCGTGCTCGTGCTCTCGGCCATGCAGCACTTCGCCGACGAACTTCGTGCGGCGGGGTATCGCGTGGAACAGCGTCGCGCGGCGACGTACGCCGACGGGCTCGTGGAGGCCGCGCGCGAATTCGGCGCGGGGCGTGTGGTGTGCAGCGAGGCGCGCGAGCAGGATCACGCCGATGAACTGACAGTTGCTGCCACATCGCTGGCCGCGCTGCGCTGCGCGCTCGTGCAACGCCCCGATCGCGGCTTCATCGCACCACGTGCGGCGTTCACCACATGGGCCGCCGGCAAACGCGAACTGCGCATGGAGTATTTCTATCGCGAGCTGCGCCGTACATACGACGTGCTGATGGACGGCAGCGCACCCGCAGGCGGCAAGTGGAACTACGATGCGGAGAACCGGAAGCCGTGGCCCGATGGCAAGCCGGTGCCGCCACGTCTGGCCGTGCCACCGGATGACACCACACGAGCGGTGATGCAGCGCGTGGCCGCATGGCGTGGCCGCTTTGGCACGGTCGACCACTTCGCCCTCCCGGTCACGCGGCGCGACGCCCTCGCATGGCTCGCGCGCTTCATCGACGAACGGCTCGCCGAGTTCGGGCCCTACGAAGACGCCCTGGTACACGGACAGGCCGACCTGCTGCACTCCTCGCTCTCGTCGATCATCAACATCGGCCTGCTGCACCCGCTCGAAGTCGTGCGCGCCGCCGAGCGTGCCTATCGCGACGGACGCGTGCCGCTCGCGAGTGCGGAGGGATTCATCCGGCAGATCCTCGGATGGCGCGAGTACATGCGTGGCATGTACTGGCATCTCATGCCCGGCTTGCGCACGGCCAACGCGCTCGAGGGCAAAGAGGCCTTGCCGCACTGGTTCTGGGCGCCGGATGGTGAGGCGTACGAGCTCATCGCCGGAGACGGCACCGATCGCGCGCGGCGCGACGGTGCCACCACCACGGTGCCGGCCGGCCCCGCCTGCGCAATGCGCTGCCTGCACGACACGCTCGTGCAGGTGCGCGACCATGGGCGCGTGCACCACATCGCACGGCTGATGGTCCAGTGCAACTTCACCACGCTCCTGGGCGTGGAGCCCGCGCAGCTCTCGCGCTGGTACTGGAGCGCCTTCACAGATGCGTACGAGTGGGTGGAGCTCCCAAACGTGGTGGGGATGGGGAGCTGGGGGGATGGCGGCACGATTGCCAGCAAGCCGTATGTCTCGAGTGGTGCCTATATCGATCGCATGTCGGACTATTGCGGTTCCTGCCGATATGACGTGAAGGCGCGCACCGGCCCCGACGCATGCCCCATGAATGTGCTGTACTGGGACTTCCTCGATCGGCATCGCGAGCGCTTTGGTCGACATCCGCGGATGGGGATGATGATCCGGCACGTGGAGCGCATGCCGGACGCCGAGCTGGTACAGATCCGTCGCGCGGCAGCGACGTTTCGCGCGGCGGTGGCGCGGCGCGAGGGCGGGTGAGCGTGCCCGTTGGACTCCCGGAGCGGCGCCTCTAGCTTTCGGCGGATGTCGCTGCCGACGCATCCGCAGGTGGGGATCGACGCACACACGTCGCCGGCACCAATCGTCGCCGCGCCCTCGGGCGTTGCCCTCCTCGTCGGCCCCACGGCCACGGGCCCGGTGCATGCGGCGCCACTCGTCTTCCGCACCTGGGCGGAACTGGTAGCGACCTTCGGCGACGCCACGCCGCTCCATTTCGAAGGGGAGCGTGAGCCCGGCACCAATCACACGCTGCTCGCGGCCCGCCTTTTCTTCCAGAACGGCGGGACCACACTCGGTGTGGTGCGCACGGCGCGTGGCGCGACGGCGGCCGTCGCTGCGCTCGGTGACCCGGCGGCGCCCGCCTGCCTCGTACACGCGCGCACTCCCGGCGCAGTAGCACATCGCGTGGTGTTCACTATACATGACGACGGGGCTGACGTCCCGCGCATGCATGTGCAGGTGGAGCGGCGCGATGCGCTCGCGCGGTGGACGCCGCGCGGGTCGTGGGGGCCGGTTCCGATTGCCGTCGGCGATCCTGCGGCGTTTCCCGACTGCTTTGCGACCGATGCAGGCGCCACCACGGACGACATGCGCGCCGCACCGCTCGTGGTGCGTTCCTCGCATGCGGAGACCACCGCGCTGCTCGACGCGCTCGCGGCCGCCGGTGGCCGCACGCGCAGCACACTCGATGGACTCGCCTTCGCGGTGGAGCTGACGAACGGACGCGATGGCGCTCGGCCTACGGAGCACGAGCTGCGTGCCGCGCTCCAGGCGGTGCCCGCCGATACGGGCGTCGAATTGGTGCTCGCCCCGTTTGCGAGCGTCGCACCACCCGGCGAGACGGACGCCGAGAGCCTCGCCCGCACGGTCCAGATGCAACGCGTGGTGCAGTCGCATCTGGATGGCGCGCCGCATCGGTTTGCGCTGCTCGATGCGATGCGCACAGCCGATGGCGCGCTGCTGCGCGCACAGCGCGACGCGATTGCCTGCCCGGGCATCGCGCTCTATCAGCCCTGGCTGCGCGTGCGTGACGATACCGGCACGATCGTCGATACACCGCCGTGCGGCGCGGTAGCCGGTGCCTTCGCACGGACCGACGCGGCCGAAGGGATCTGGATGGCACCGACGTTGCACCCCCTGGTGGGCATCGATGCGCTGGCAGAGCCTGCGCCACCGCGCACCGACGAAGGGCTCGGCCGCGTGGGTGTGAATGCGCTGCGCCACTTCGATGGACGCGGCGTGATGATCTGGGGCGTGCGCACGCTCGCGATCGACTCGGATTCCCGCTACATCACCGTGCGGCGACTCGTCAATCACCTCATGCGATCGATGGCCACGAGCCTGCGCTGGGTGGCATTCGAGGTCAACGATGCGGCGCTCTGGAGCACGGTGCAGCGGCTGGTGGAAGACTTCCTGCACGCGCGCTGGCGGGCCGGCGCCTTTGCGGGCCAGACGCCGCACCAGGCGTACGTGGTGCGCTGCGGACTCGGAAGCAGCATGTCGCAGGGCGACGTGGACGCGGGCCGGCTGCGCGTGATCGTGGGCGTCGCGCCACTCAAGCCCACGGAGTTCGTGGCGATCCGCATCGAGCTGCGGACCGCCAAATCCTGACGTTCTCGCGCGTGGTCGCGCGCCGTCGTCGCGCTACCGCCGCCGCTCGAGCTGCAGATCGTCGAGCTGCTGTGTCGTCACGATCTCGCGGCCATCGGGGGCGAAGAAGCGGAGCATGACGCGCCGGTTGCGCGCATGATCGACGACACCCGTGGCGGTCTGCTCGAGCTGCGACTTGCCACGCGCATCGATGCGAATCCGCTCTGCCCCGATCCCCTTGCCCACGAGGTAGCGCTGCACCGTGTTGGCGCGACGCGCGGACAGCGCCGCGTTGTACGCCGCACTGGCGCGACGATCGGTGTGCCCCTCGAGCACGATGCGCACCGCCGGGAACGCGCGCAGCGAATCCACGAGCGCATCGAGCACGCGCTGGCTGCGCGGCGCGAGCTCCGAGCGATCGAGTGCGAAGTGCACGCGGCTGGGCACGCCGCGCAGCTCCGCAGGTGCAGGTGGTGCATTCTCCGGAGGAGGCAACGGCTTCTCGACGACCGCCGGCGGTGGTGGCGCGGGCGCAGGCATCACGCGCAGCGCGACGGCGAGTCGCTCGGCTTCCTTCTCCCAGACGGCGCACGACGGTGCGCCGAGCACCGGCCACTGCGCACGGAGCAGCGCCGCTTCGAAGGCGAGCGCCTGCGCGCGCTGGGAGTCGGGCACCGACGGCCGCGCGTAGACGGAGTCGAGCAGCGCCCACAGCGCCGGGCGCCCCGCACGGAGCGTGCGCCCGTCGGTGGCGGCAGCGGCGAGCAGTTGCGTGGTCACCGGCCCTGCCTCGTTGCGCTCGTACGCTTCGCGCGCGAGACGCACGTACTCCCCGGCACGGGCGCCACGCGACAGCGCGGTCGCCGTGATGACCGAGTCGAAGCGCGCGAGATCGGTGGTGATCACGCTGTCGGTAACGCGGAGCGCCCGTGGCGTGAAGGCCATCGTCACCTGCGCATTCGCCTTCACCTGCGCTGTCAGCACGAGCGCCGCAAGCGCGGCGAGGCGGCGCGCCGACATGTGCCCACGAAAGGGAAGTGGTCGCGCACTCATCGCTTGTCCTTCTCCTTCTTGAAGAGCATTTCGTCGAACTTGAAGCCGAACTCGAGGTACGGGCCGCGCTGCGTGTAGCCCAGCGACTCGAAGTCACGGTCGGTGAAGCCGAAGACATTGTAGCCGCCGGCCACGCGCAGGTTGCGCATCACGATCACACCCAGCTCGCCACCCACACCGTAGCGCCGCTCGGCGAAGCGGCCATTGCCCAGCACGCTGCCGATGAGCCCCACGTCGAGGCGTCGATTGAGATCGTAGATGGTGCGCCCCATCAGCAGATGTGCACTGCTTGCCACTTCGTCGCCATCGCGCTGGTCGGTGGCCTGCTTGGCGGCATATCGCGTGGAGATCGTCCACCGCGTGGACGGCTGCACGTTGACCAGTGCGGCCGCGATGTTGGCCATCGTGCGCGTGGTGGGCTCGCCGCGCGCGTCCGTCCGATCGAGGCGATTCTCGAGGCGGAAGAGCGCGTTGACCGTGTTGCGATCGGTCTGTCGCCACGCGAGCCCCAACTGCGAGCGCCCACGCAGGGAGGCCGTGTTCAACTGATCCCACAGCGAGCGGCCGAGCATCGTCCAGTCGCGCGAGAGCTTGCGCGCGTAGCCCACCGAGCCGAGCAGGTTGTCGCCCTGCGGGCTCGTGCGCCACTCGAGGCGACTCGTCCCCTTCCACGTCTGCCCCTTGGTCCACTCGAGCGCACCGGTGGCGGCAAACGCCGTGCCCTGCACCGGACCAATGATGGGCGTGACCCGTTCGAACGTCGTGTTGGCCAGCACGCCGGGTGCGAGCGCCCAGCGATTGCGCAGACCGATCGACGCTTCCGCATCGCGCCCGTTGAACGCATCGCGCGCACGATACTCGGAGAAGACCCGCCCGTTGCGCAGGTAGTCGGCGTCGATGCCGAACACGGTGTTCTGCTGCGAGCGTCCGTCGGCCAGCGCATACGGCCCTTCCTGCGTGCTCAACCACTCATGACGCAGATAGAGGCGCGAGCGATCGAACAACAGGTACTCGCCGCCCACGCTGCCACGCCGCGCGCGCGATGCGTCGATGCCGTACTCATACTCGGCGAAGAGCGACGAGCGATCGTTGCCGGGCACGCGCGCGGTGAGGCGCGCACGCGCGGCGTTGAATGACACCGGCGCGAGACCGCGCGACGGATCGGTGGGTGTGGCACCCCCGAGCCCGAAGCCACCGCCCATGGTCTGCCCGAGCATCGGCATCACGCTCGCGCCGTTCTCATCGGCCCAGCGATAGCCGACCTCGGCCACCAGGCGATCGAGCACGCGCCGCTCCACGCCGAGCAGCACGCCACTGCGGCGGCCGTCGGTGCGCGTGTCTTCGGTGCGCAGCGCCTCGGCGAGCAATCGCGTCTTGTCATCGAGTGCGACGCTCCACCGCGCGCCGAATTCATTGCGACCACCCACGAAGGTGGACGAGCGGTTGGCGAAGCTCGAGTCGCCTGCCAGGGCGAAGATGCGCCCTTCGACGCGTGACGACTGATGCCGCAGTTCGAGCCGCCACGCGGTACCGGTGCGCAGCGTGGCGTCGAGCCGCTGCTCCGTGCCGGCTTCCGTGCGCGCCACTTCGGCGAGCAGGCTCGTGCCATTGCCGATGAGCGCCGTGGCACTTGCACCCAGGAGCGTCTGCCGGTCGAGCGGGTTCTCGTCGCGCACGGCAAAGCCGCCGAGCTCGAGGCGCGAGCCCGCGCGCACGCGTCCCTCGCCACCATAGGTGAAGTAGCGATCGCCTCCCTGCTCCACTTCGTAGCTCACGCGGACGGAGACCGGGTTGAGGTTCGCATCCACACTGGGCACGGGGGCGCGGAAGAGCACCCGACCGCTCAGCGCGTCCACCGTGTACTCCTCGAAGCGCACCATCGGCTGACTGCGGAGGATCACCGAGGGCTGGTTGCGATCGCGCGTGACGATCTCCACCCGCTCGCTGTTGATGACCGCGGTGCGCGAGAGGAAGTACGGTCCGGACAGCCCGCGACCGGGCAGTTCGTCGACCACCTGGCGGATCCCGTTGCGGCTCACGAAGGTGTTGAGCACGCCACGCGTGCCCTCCAGATGATGCGTGAGCCCCGCGAGCGACCGATCGTACGCCAGGAGCACGCGCCGGTCATCCGAGCGCGAGGTGGCGAAGTCGCCGTAGCGGATGGACGAGGTACCGCGATCGAGCCGCACGTAGAGCCGCTGTTGGCTCTGCGCGTCGAACTCGCGCAGCGACGCGTCGCCGAAGATCGGGAAGCCGTCGTCGGGGGTGATGTCGCGGAACTGCGTGCGCTGCGGGTCGCGCTCGGAGTCGAAGGCGAGCGTGAGCAGCCCGGCGCCCTTGACCGTGCCCTTGAGCAGCACCGCACCGCGCGCTCCGGCGCGCACGCGACCGCTGTCGCTGATGGAGGCGACGTCATCGAGGGTTTCCTCGAAGCCGTCATCCGTGGTGCGAAGATCGAGCGCGCCGCGGCTCAACTGCCTGAGATCGATGCGCCCCTGCAAGAGCCCCGCCGCAAAGAACGGACGCGGCACCGGTGTGAACGTGATCTCGCGCATCGTGGTGGCCTGCGGCGCGGTGGCGCGCAGTTGTGCAGTCACCATCTCCGTGGGTGCGACGAGCATCAGCGTCGCTTCGCCGCCGGTCACGACGATCTGTGTGCCGAGCGCGGTGCGATCGCTGTCGAGCGTGCGCCAGCCCCCGGCACTCGCCTCGAGCGTGACGGGCACATCATTGCGCACCGGTGCACCCTTCGCGTCGAACACCCGCACCGTCACCGGGATCGTCTTGCGCCCATCGGCCGGCACGGCGGTGGCGGGGAGTTCGAGCACGATGCGTCCGGACTGCGCCTTGGCCGGCTGCGCCGTGAGCGCGGCCAGCGCGCGCGTGGGCGGTGTGGGCAGCGACGAGTTGCCGTCGTGCAGCGCGCGCGGTGTGGCGAGCGACGTGAACGTCGCACCGGCCGGAACGCCGCTCTGCTGCGTGCCACCGCCGATGCCAAAGCCACCTCCGGCAAGCGGTGCACTCCCCTGCTCGCCGACAATACGGAGCGGCACGAACGTGCGCGTGGCACCACCCAACACCGGCGCCTGCACGATGGGCTGCGCCGCGTTCGCCGTGACCGACATCGCACTGTTGAGCGCCGTCGCCATGCGCGCGCTGTCGGACGCCGCACTCACCTCGCCCTGACGGCGCCGCAGCAGCACCTCGGCGAGGACTCCCGCATCCGCGGATCCCTCGGCGAAGTCGGCACGATGCAGTTCGCCGGCCTTGAGATCGACGAAGCGCGAGTACGCGTCACCCGCGTTGCGCGTGTTGAGCGTCACGAGCGTCGCGCCGGCCGGGAGCGTGGTGCGATCGATCTTCACCACGTGCAACCCGGCACGCACGTTGAGCAGGTTGTACTTGCCTTCGCTGTCGGTGATGGCACCGGTTCCGTCTTCCATCACCACGCGCACGCCGGGGATGCCCACCTCGCCGGCATCCTGCCCGGCCTGCTCGGCGCAGTCGCACTGCACGTACACCTTGCCGCTGATCACGCCGCGCGTGTCGAAGACGCCGCGCACGAGCTTGATCGGCACCGTGGCGGTGTTGGACTCCACGCGCAGCCCGGTCACGCTCGAGACGGCGGACGAGATGGTGATGTTGTCGCGGTTGAAGCTCGCCCCCGTGCGAATGAGTGCGCGGTAGTCGATGCGAATCACCTGCCCCGGCGCCATGTCGCCCACCGGCCAACTGATCGTCGGCGTGGTGCCATTGAGCGGATCGGCAATGCGACGGCGGCTGTCGCGGTCGGGCGTGCCGCCGCGCCAGCTCGAGAGCGGCACGTACGAGAAGCCCACTGGCAGGTTGTTGGTGACCACCACGTTGGGAAGCGGACTGCGTCCGACGTTGCGCACGAGTACGGTGAAGTCGGGGACTTCGCGCAGCTCGCGCACATAGCGCGGCGTGGAGAGCTCGAGCACCAGGCGATAGTCGCCGCGCGGACGCACGGTGACGCAGGCGCGCCCGTTGTTGGCGAGCAGCGCGCCACCAGCGACCGTGAGCACGCCGCAGTTGGTGACTTCGGGCGTGGCGTCTGCACCCACCAGCGCGGTGACGAGGACGGAGAGACTGTCACCCACCGCGAGCGAGCGATCGGTCGCGCAGCGCACCACGGTACCCGTGGTCGTGCAGGTGAAGCCCGTCCCCTGCGCGGCGCCATCGGTCAGCCCGCGCGGCAGCGTGTCGGTGATGACGAGCGGCGCGGGGAGCGGCACCGTACCCGTGTTGCGTACGGTGAGGCGGAACTGCCCGCGCTCGCCCACGAGGTAGTCGCCCACGGCAACCTTGGTGAAGGTCGCTTCGCGGCGGCCGGCCACCGGCGTGGTGACGGTACCGCAGTCGTTGGCCGCGTTGAGATCACCCGTGGTGCGTGCGCACGCCGTGTTGGCGATCGGCACGAGCGGTGCGGATGCGCGCACGGTGATCGGCACGCGCACCGTGAACGA
>JALOPS010000060.1 GCA_025453745.1 Gemmatimonadaceae bacterium | reverse complement strand
GCTTGGCGCGCACGACGCCGAAGTTCTCCGCGGGATTGCCGAGTGCGGCCTGCGTTTGCATGTCGAGCAGGCCGACCTCCCAGTTGCCCATGCGCCCCGAGACGCGTCCGCCGCCGATGATCGGCAGAGGACGACCGTCACCGGTGAGGCCGATCTGCCGCGAGTTGAAGAAGGTGAAGTCGCGGAGCCCGGCGCCCATGCGATAGTTGCGCTCCTGGACATCGCCGAAGGTGAACGATCCGGCGTTCTCGAGGAAGAACTCGCGCCGCTCGGGGAAGAAGAGCGAGAAGCGCGTGAGGTTGACCTGTTCCTGGTCGACCTCGACCTGCGAGAAGTCGGTGTTGATCGTCGCGTCGAGCGTCATCGAGGGGGAGAGCCCGTACTTGAGATCGAGCCCGCCGTCACCCGCAGCGCCTCGCGCGCTCGCGGGCACCTGTGCACCCTCCGAATTCGCGCCGGTGACGAACGGCTTGACCTGCAGATTGCGTCCCTGCTCGAGGCCACTGAGTCCGGAGAGTGTGCCCGCCTTGGACATGCGGTGCACGCGATACTGCCGCTCGAGCGGCGACCAATACGAGGTCTCGTTCACTCGCCGCACCCGGCGAATGAAGTTCACCCCCCAGTCCTGCACCCCCTTGTGCGCGTCGAAGCGCAGCGTCTTGAGGGGAATCTCCACTTCGGCGATCCACGCCGAGTCGGTGAAGGTGGTGCGCACGGCGACGATCCCTTCCCACGCCTCGACGATGTTGCGCGAGTCGTTGAACGTCTGCTCGTCGCGCACGGCGCCGTGCGGATTGATCAGGAAGAGGAAGCTGTTGCGTCGGTCGAGAAAGGTGTCGAAGACGACACCGAAGACGTCGCTCGTGACGCCCTGGAAGTCGCGCTCGAGGCCGGTGGTGATGGCCTTGTGCGGCTCGGGGTCGTAGTTGATCGCGCCGATGTAGAGATGGTCGGCATCGTAGAGCACGCGCACGACCGTGGGAAAGCGTGCGGGCATCCCGGTCTGCGGCAACTGCTGCACGAAGTCGCCCAGTCGCTCGGCGGTGGCCCAGTCGGCTTCGTTGAGCACGCCGTCGATGGTGATGCGCGACGTGGTGCGCGTGGGGTGACCGACCGGTCGCGCCTCGCGCTCAGGGTCGATGGGATAGCGCCGCGCGGCCGCGGCATTGGGGGCAGGTCGCGCGGCGCCGTCACCAGAGACGACGACGGCTTCCTGGGCACTGGCACGGGCCCCCCAGACAAGGCATGCGCCGAGCAGCGTCGCTCGGCGCCAGATGGAGACAGGCATCGACGAGATTACGAGCGACGGCCTCGAAGCGTTCGACGCACCGGCCCGGTGGTCGGCCCCGTCAGGCGAGGCTGGCCGATCCGAAGCGCGTCGCCGCAGTTTGGCGCAGTCGTCGGCGCCCCGCTCCCACCACCCATCCCATGCGCTCCATTCTGGTCGCTTGCTGCGCCCTGCCCCTGCTCGCCACGTCGACCGCCCCCACGTTGGTACCCGTGCAACCCGCCGATCTCGCCCTGGGCGGCAGCTTCACGAACGCGGTGGCCGACATCGACAACGACGGCGATCTCGATCTCTTCGTGGGCTTCGGTGGCGCGCCCAATCGGCTGTATCGCAATGACGGCAGTCGGCTCGTCGACATCGCACGCGCGCTGGGGCTCGACGATGTGCGCGGCACGCGCGCGGCCGCGTGGGGTGACATGGACGCCGACGGCGATCCGGATCTGCTCGTGGGCTTCGCACCCGCCGTGGGGTCGGTGCTCGCACTCTACCGCAACGACGGCGGGCGCTTCACCGACGTGACGCGCAAGCGCGGCCTGTGGGTCTCGGGCGGTGCGGTGCGGCAGCCCGCGTGGGTGGACGTCGACGGCGACAGCGATCTCGACCTGTTCGTGGCGTTCCGCGATCGCGCCAACCTCTTCTTCCGCAACGACGGCGAGCGCTTCGTCGAAGTCGGCAGCGCGCTGGGGCTCGCGGACGCGCGCAAGACCGTGGGGGCGAGCTGGGCCGACCTCGACGAAGACGGCGATCTCGACCTCGTGACCGCCAATCAGGATGGCGACGCCAACGGGCTCTTCCGCAATGACGGTGCGCGATTCACCGACGTGGCGGACGCCGCCGGCCTCGCGTGGGGCGGACGCGCACCGCGCAACGCGCAGAACGGCACCGTACGCCCCTGCATCGACGACGTCGACCACAACGGACGGCTCGACCTCTTCTTTGCCAACTACGGGCCCAATGGCCTCTTCCTGCGACAGAGTGCCGGGTATCGCGACGTCTCCACCGAGTGGGGTGTGGCGATCGACGGGCGCTACGATGCGTGTGCATTTGCCGACATCGACCATGATGGTCGGCTCGACCTGTACGTGAATGGCACCGTGACCGGCGGGAAGAACTACCCCGACTACCTCTTCATGCAGGACAGCGGACGGCTCATCGAGCGGACGCCGGCGAACGTGCGCGCGCTCGCCGCCGATCATGGCGTGACGTGGTTCGACCTCGACCAGGACGGCGCGCTCGACCTCGCGCTCACGGGCGTGGAGCCCTCGGGGATGCATCTGGTGTTGCGCAACACGACGCCCGCACCGACGGCGCGATCGATCGCCGTGCGCGTGCTCGACGCGCGCGGCCGCGCCACGCGAGCGGGCGCCGAGGTGCGCGTGTATCGCAACGGCTCGCGCGACCTGCTCGGGACGCGCGTCGTGGATGCCGGGTCAGGCTACAACGCGCAGAGCGATCAACCCGTGCACGTGGGTGTGGGCGCGGCGCGGCGCGTGGACGTGGAGGTGACGTGGCCGTCGCGCGGGCAACGGCGCTCCACCTGGCGGCGCGGCGTGCCCACGGACGGCCAGCGTGGCGCGTCGGTCGTCGTCACAACCACCGGCGCGCCCTGAGCGCTCAGTGGTCGTCGCCGGCGCGCACGCGATCGACGATGCGCGCCGGCCTGAACGTCGATCCCACCGACACGATGCGACTCGGTGTCAGACTCGCCATGCCGTAGTCGGGAAAACGGTCGCGCGTCCCCCAATCGATCCCGGCAGCAATGGCCTCGATGTCTTCGCGCCAGTTGCGCGCGTCGTCCTCCACACGAGGGGTGTTGAGGAGGATCGCGAGCCCCAGTCCGCCATTGGTGTCGACATCGATGCCGGCGCCCACCGTGGGCAGCGACCCGCCCTTGCGGACGCTGTACGAGCGGTCCTCGACCGGGGTGTTCGCCGGCGAGAGCAGCGTGCAGTTGTCGAAGCCGTGGAAGCCCCATCCGCTCGTCGTGCGCTGAAACGTGGCGAGCGACGCAGTCATCCACTGCTGCACCGTGGCGAAGTCCATCATCGGATTGTTACGCCGATCGCTGAAGGCCGCACCCAAACGCGCGAGATCCACGACGGCCGCGGAGAGTCCACCCGACCCGACGTAGTTCTCCAGGTGGATCGCGCCATACTGGCGCGGCGCAAGGCGCCGGTCCGCATGCGACACCGACTGCACGAGTTGCAGCGGCGGGTTGTCGGCCGCACGACGCACCTGCGTATCGTAGTGGCGCACGTGCTCGGCCGGCTGTGACTCCGCCGGCGTGATGGACGACTCGATGCGCGTGATCCCCAGCGGCGCGAACAGGTGCGTGCGCAAGGCATCGAGGAGGCCCGCTGTGCCGCGCTTCTTGGCGACGATGGCGCCGAGCATGCGATACGCGTTGTTCCGATAGTCGGCCTGCGAATCGTCGCCCGGATCGTGGTCGAGCATGAGCGACGCGTAGTAGCGCAGATGCTGGTCGAGCGTCGCGGGGAGCGGTGCATTGAATGCGTTGGCGGCTTCGACATCGGGGCGCGACTTGGAGATGCCCGACGTTCCTTCGAGCAGGTGCCGCACGGTGATGTCGGCAAAGCGGGAGTCCACAGGCGCCCCGCCGCTGGGTGTCTTGAGATTGAGGATCGACTGGAGCGTGTCGTCGAGCGACAGTGTGGATGATCCCTTCTCGAGCAACTGCCAGATCGCCGCGGCGGTAAACACCTTCGTCACGCTCGCGAGGCGGAAGCGATGGCGCGGCGTGACCGTGGGGAGATGCGCCTCGCCGTACGTGTAGCCACGCGCATAGACCAGCCGCGTCCCCTGCGTGATCGCCAGCGCCGCGCCCTTGATCCGCTGCGAGACGACGAAGTCCTCCATGTAGGCATCGATCAGCGCGTTCGGCACATCCTGCGCGTTGGCACCGGTCGAGCGGAACGATCGGGCCATGGGCGTGGCGCGCTCGGCGAACACCACGCTGACACACGGTGGAGAAGAGTGCTCGGCGTGCGCCGCCAGGACGATGGGTACGCGACCGAGCCCCGCCTGCTCCGCCTCCAGCGCTTCGTACTCCGTGGTGGCGACTTCGGAGCGCGCCAGCCACTCGCCGACGCTGTCGTCGACATACGCGGCCGTGCGCACGCCCCCCGGAACGGGAAACGACATCGACGGTCGCGCGCGGTGCTGCTTCATCGCGTCGAAGTTCGCCTGCGCCACGCTGGACGGCGCGCCGATGGTCGGCACGGCCCACGCCACATCATCGGTGTTGGGCCACCACACGGCGACGTATCGCACATCCCCGGGTGCACCGTAGGCATCGGCCGTCCGCAGCATGCGACGCGCCATGCGCATCTCATTCTGCTTGGCCGCGAACTGGGCGGGGGCGAGGTGCGACTCGATCGTCACGCCACCGATGCGCCCCCGTGCCGCGCCAAAGACCGCCGCGAAGGTCGGTCCCGTCGATGCACCAGTGGCACTGACGATGATCGGCGCGTACCCCTCCGCTCGTTCTTTCGAGACGGTGTCGAGCCACTGCGAGGGCGACAGCGCGTAGTAGATGTGCGGCGTGGTCGCCGGCTCCTTGACCATCGCGCAGGCGTAGCGCACCTGACCGACCACGGTGTAGATGCTCAGCGCGCGCATGCGGTAGCCGGCGGCCAGCCACTGCTGCGCGCGCTGCTCCTGCTGCTGTCGCGTCGCGTCAACCCACGACTTCGCCTCGAGCGTCATGCCGTTCCTCTCGGATTTGCGTGCGCATGACTTCCGGCCGGGACCGCGACGCGTCAAGGGGTGGTCGCGCCCGCGCGCCGCCTACCCCACCGGCCGGTAGCGTCCCCACACGGTCTCGAGTGCGTTGGAGATTTCGCCGACCGTCGCGCGCGCGCGCACCGCGTCGATGATGCGCGGCATGAGCTCGCGTCGCGCGCCCGTGTGTGCGGGCAGATAGTCCGGCGCGGCCTCGTGCACCGCCGCCAGCGCGGCGCTGCAGCGAGCGGCATCACGCGCAGCGCGTGCCCCCTGCACCCGCGCGCGCTGCCCCTTCTCCAGCTCGGAGAAATCCGGCGTGGGGATGATCGGCGGCTCGCTCCCGTCGGCGAACTTGTTGACGCCCACGATGACGCGCTCCCCCGCTTCGATGCGCAACTGCTCCTCGTACGCACTCTTCGCGATCGCGTCCTGAAACCACCCCGCTTCGACTGCCGCGACCGCGCCGCCGATGGCGTCGATCTCCTCGATCACCGCACGCGCACGACGTTCGAGTTCGTCGGTGAGCGACTCGACGTACCAACTGCCGGCGAGCGGATCCACCGTATCGGCCGCGCCGGACTCGTACCCCACGATCTGCTGCGTGCGCAACGCCAGCGTTGCCGCCTCGGCGGTGGGCAGGGCCAGCGCCTCGTCGTAGCCGTTGGTGTGCAGTGACTGCGTGCCGCCGAGCACCGCGGCCAGCGCCTGCACGGTGACGCGCACGACGTTGTTGAGCGGCTGCTGCGCCTGCAGCGTCACGCCGCCGGTCTGCGTGTGGAAGCGCAGCCGGCAGCTCGCATCATCCGCGTGAAACCGTTCGCGCAGCATCGTGGCATACATGCGCCGAGCGGCGCGGAACTTCGCGACCTCCTCGAAGAGATCGTTGTGGCACGCAAAGAAGAACGACAGCCGCGGCGCGAACTGGCCGATCGTGAGCCCCGCGTCGAGCGCGGCACGCACGTACGCGAGCGTGTTGGCCAGCGTGAACGCGAGCTCCTGCACCGCCGTGGCACCGGCCTCGCGCATGTGGTAGCCGGAGATCGAGATGGGATTCCACTGCGGCACCTCGGCGGCGCAGAAGCGGAACATCTCGGCGATGAGGGCGAGCGACGGCGCGGCCGGATAGATGTACGTCCCGCGCGAGATGTACTCCTTGAGCAGGTCGTTCTGCACGGTGCCCGAGAGCGCGCTGCGCGCGATGCCCCGCTCCTCAGCCACGACGATGTACATCGCCAGCAGCGTCGACGCCGTGGCGTTGATCGTCATCGACGTCGAGACCTTCTCGAGCGGCAGATCGGCGAGCAACGCGTGCATGTCGTCGACCGTGTCGATCGCCACGCCGACGCGACCGACTTCGCCCAGCGCCCGGGGATCGTCGGAGTCGAGCCCCATCTGCGTGGGGAGGTCGAATGCGGTGGAGAGGCCGGTCTGCCCCTTCTCCAGCAGCAGCTTGAAGCGCGCGTTGGTCGCCTCGGCGGTGCCGAACCCCGCGTACTGGCGCATGGTCCAGAGGCGTCCGCGATACATCGTCGCCTGGACGCCGCGCGTGAAGGGAAACTGTCCGGGCTCTCCCACACGCGCGGCGACATCCTGCGCGTCTGCGGGCGGATGGTACGCAACCTCGATCGGCAAGCCGGACGGAGACAGCCGTGGCGCAGTCATGAGCGTGCAGGAAGTGCGACCGGCGACGCGCCGGCCGTGCTCCGCGAAGTTAGACGGACGCGGGCTCTGCTGCGTAGACCGTCTGGGCCAGCTCCACCTCGGAACGACTCCCGATGAACAGCGGTGCCCGCTGGTGCAGCTCGGTCGGGTCGATGTCGAGGATGCGGCGCGTCCCGTCGGAGGCCAGCCCACCGGCCTGCTCCACGATGAAGGCGAGCGGGTTGGCCTCGTAGAGCAGGCGCAGCTTGCCGTTGGGGCTCCGCGTGTTGCGCGGATACGCGAACACCCCGCCCCCGAGCAGGTTGCGGTGGAAGTCGGCGACGAGCGACCCGACGTAGCGCACGCTCAACGGCTTGTGATCGCCGTCCAGCCCGCGGTACTTGCGGATGAGCGCCTTCGTGGGCTCGTCCCAGTTGCCCTCGTAGCCCTCGTTGACGGAGAGATACCGCCCACGCTCGGGGATCTGGATGTTCGGATGCGAGAGGAGGAACTCGCCGATCGCCGGGTCGAGCGTGAAGCCGTGCGCCCCCTGCCCCGTGGTGTACACCATCATCGTGCTCGACCCATAAATGATGTAGCCGGCAGCGACCTGACGGCGCCCCGGCTGCAACAAGTCTTCCATCTCCCCCCGCGCCCCGCGCGTGATCTTGCGATAGACGGAGAAGATGGTCCCCACGGGCACATTCACATCGATGTTGCTCGAGCCGTCGAGCGGGTCGAAGAGCAACACGTACTTCCCCATCCGGAAGCCGTCGGGAATGTGGATGATCCCCGGCATCTCCTCGGAGGCCATCGCGCAGAGCCGGCCGCCGTGATCGAACGCCTTGATGATGATCTCGTTGGAGATCACATCGAGCTTCTGCTGGATCTCGTCGTGCACGTTGATGCCGCCGGCAGCGCCAAGGATGTCGGCGAGTCCCGCGCTCCGCACCTTGTTGGCAATCATCTTGCCGGCCAGCGCCATGTCGTAGAGGATGCCGGAGAGCTCACCGGTGGCCTCGGGGTACATGCGCTCCTGCTCGATGATGTAGCGCTCGATCGTGACGACGCTTGTTGCCGTGTGCTTGACCACGGGACCGCTCCGCAGGCGGGGATGAGTGACGCTGCCGTGCAGCGTGAGCGCAAACTGCCGGACGGCCGTCGTTGGGGGCAAGAGCGACGGGTCACGGCGGCGCGACTTCGGGCCCCCGTGGTCCTGCCCGGATGACGATCGACCCGTCGCGGTCGGTACGAAACAGCGCGATGCCGCGCTCGGCGTAGCGCGAGAGCACCTCGGGCGCGGGGTGCCCGTAGCGATTCCCCGCCCCCACCGAGACCACGGCCATCGTCGGCGCGACCGCATCCAGAAAGTCGGGCGTGGAGCTCGACCGGCTGCCATGGTGCGGCACCTTGAGCACATCGGCCGCGAGGCGCTCACCGGTCGTGGAGACGAGGTACGCCTCCTGCGCCGCCTCGGCATCGCCCGTCAGGAGAAATCGGACAGCAGGACGCGTGGCCGTCGCCATGCAGGTCGCGCGCAGCACGACGCTCGCCGCATTGGTCTCGCGACTCGCCGCGAGCCACGCGCGGTCGGGGGCGAGCACCTCGAGGTGCAGATCATCGAGATCGATCGTGTCGCCGCGCCGTGCGCGATGCCAGCGCGTGGCGCGCCCGCTCCCCTCGAGAAGCGCGGCGTAGTGCGGGGCACGCGCCGCAAAGCCCGGGTCCCACACCACCGGCGGTGTGCGTGCGCGGAGCAGCGTGAGTGCGCCACCGGCGTGGTCGAGATCCGCGTGCGAGAGCACGAGCAGCGCCACGTCACCGCCATGTCGCGCGAGATAGGGGATCACGGCCCGTTGCCCGGCATCACCGCCGCGCCACGCGGGCCCGGCATCGACCAGTACCCAGCGGCCGCGCCCGGTGCGCAGTGCGAGCGCGTCTCCCTGCCCCACGTCGATGACGTGCAGCGCGCATGCGCCGTCGAACGGTCGCACGCGATCGAGCCACGGGAGCGCACCCAGGGCCGTGACGACGAGGCCGGTCCGTGCACGTCGTCGGGTCGTACGGCCCACGAGTGTCCAGATCATCGCGCCGATGAGCACGGTCGCGACGACGACCACGGCCGCCGACGGTGCCACCCGGAGCGTCGCGCCCGGCACCGCCGCAAACAGGTGCGCGAGGCCGTCGGTGATCGCGAGCGCGACGCGCGTCACCTCCGCCATCGCGGCGGCGGCCTCCGGTACGGGCGCGCACAGCACGACAAGGAAGAGGAGCGGCTGCACGAGTGACATCACCGGCGCGGCGACGATGTTCGCCACGGGGGCAATGACGCTCACCCGCCCGAACACCCAGAGCACGATCGGCAGCGTGACACCCGTGGCGATGACACCGGTCACCACCTCACGCACCACGGTGCGGCGGACGCGCTGCATGGCACGCACCAGCGTGCGGTGCTCGACCGGTGATGGCTCCGTCGTGTGTCGTTGCCGTCGATGCCAGGTGCCGGCGACCACCAGCCCCGCGGCACCGAGCGCGGAGAGTTGATAGCCCAGATCGACGGGTGCCCGCGCGTCGTGCAGCGGGGCAGCGCACGCGAGCGCCCAGATCGCCCACGGATTGGGCGGACGCTGCAGCGCGAGCGCCGCGAGGCTCAGCGCGGCGGTGAGCGAAGCGCGGAGCGCAGGAGCGGGCGTACCCAGCAGCCACACGTATCCCGCCACGAGCCCCACGGCAAGCAGGTCACGCTGCGTCCGCGATCGTCCGGACCAGCGCAGCACCCGCGCGACGGCATCGATGATGATGGTGATGTGCAACCCCGACACCGAGAGCATGTGCACGAGTCCGGCATCGGCCCAGCGATCGCGAGACTCGACGCTGACCAGCGATTGATCGCCCGTCACCAGTGCGCGCGCGAACGCCGCGGGCTCGCCGCCGCCAAACGCACGGTCGAGCGACCGATTGATCGCCGCACGCCATGCGCGCGTGCGCGATGGGGTGTGTGCGGCCGGCGTGATCGTCACGTCGATGCCGCGAAGGGCGGTTCCGCCAGGAACCACTGCGCCTCGCACGCGCACGGCCACGCCGGCATTCGCGTCGCCGTCCGCCACACGGAGCGTGATGGGGAGCCGGCAATGCCGCCACGCCCACGTGCCGCGCACCGTCGCGCCGGGCGTTGCGTCAGCCTCGAGCCAGACGAACGCGTCGCTTGCGCCGCGGGCCGCCAGACACGCCGCACGCGCGCGCTCCGCGAGATCCCGACGCACGATGCCCGCACCCGCGATCGCGGCCAGCAGCGCGCCGCCGAATACGCGTGTGCGTGTCGATGACGCGACGCCGGCTCGGTGCACGCGTGCGCCAAGCAGCCCCGCCGCGGCCGTGGCGGCAACGGCGGTAGTCAGTTCGCGTGCAAGGAGCCCCGCGATGTGCGCGAGCACGGCAGCAACGATGAGCGGCACCGTGCACGATGCACGCGACCCGGCCACGATGCGTCATCATTTTTGTGCACACCCAAGCGTGGGCGCGCGAACGACCGCCGTCAGCGACGCGGCGGCACCGCCATCAGGCGATCGGCAGCGACGCTCGCGTGGGCGTGGCCTCGAGCACACGCCCCGTGAAGGTCGATCCGGTCGTGCCGGTGAGCACCACGTGCAGGTACTGCCCGATGAGGCGGTCGTCGCCAGGGATGAGCACGGTCTTGAAGTCGCGCGTGCGCCCCTGCAGCAGCTCGCCCTTTCGCGCCCCCTTCTCGATCAGGATCTCGCGCTCGGCGCCCAGCAGCGTGAGGTTCTTCTCGCGTGCGCCACTGCGCACCGTCGCCACGAGCGTCTCGAAGCGGTCGGCCATCACGTCGTCAGCGACGAGGTCTTCGGCGGGCAACCGCGTGGCCGGTGTGCCTTCGCGCATGGAGAACTTGAACATGAACGCGTCGTCAAAGCCGATCTCGCGCACGGCCGACAACGTCTCGGCGAAGTCCTCGTCGCGCTCGCCGGGAAAGCCGACGATGATGTCCGTCGTGAGGCCCAGTCCCGGGATCGCGGCCCGCAGCTTCTCCACGCACGCGAAGAACTCCTCGCGCGTGTATCGACGGAGCATGCGCTTGAGTGTGCGCGTGGACCCGCTCTGCATCGGCAGGTGCACGTGTTCGCACACGGCGTCCACCGACGCCAGCGCTTCGATGACGCGATCGGAGAAGTCGTTGGGGTGCGGACTCGTGAAGCGGACGCGGCGAATGCCATCGACCGCACCCACCGCCCGCACCAGATCGGCGAAGTCGTGCGTGCCGTCGGTCCAGGAGTTGACCGTCTGGCCGAGCAGCACGACCTCCGTGAGCCCCTGCGCGACGACCTCGCGCACCTCGGCGACGCAGTCGGCGAGGGCGCGACTGCGCTCGGGACCGCGCGTATACGGCACGATGCAGTACGTGCAGCGATAGTCGCACCCGCGCTGCACGGGGATCCATGCCTTCACGCCGTCGAAGCGCCGCGGCGTGATCGCGGCATAGTGCTCTTCGAGATCGAAGGTGGTGAAGACGTCGCGCTCCCCGTCCTGCGCGCGCGCGATGAGCTGCGGCAGCGCCCGGTATCCGTCGGGCCCGACGACGAGCGAGACGTGCGAGGCCTGCTCGAGCAACCGTGGTCCCAGGCGCTGCGCCATGCACCCGGTGACCCCGAAGACGGTATCGCGGCGCTGATATCGCTTGAGGTCACCCAGGCGCCCGATCACCCGCTGCTCGGCGTTCTCGCGAATCGCGCAGGTGTTCACGAGAATCACGTCGGCGCCGTCCGGTGCGTCCACCGCGTCGTAGCCCTGCGCGGCCAGTGTGCCGTACATGAGCTCCGAGTCGGAGACGTTCATCTGGCACCCGTACGTCTCGATGTAGACCGTACGTCGGCGCGTGGGTTCGGGAGCGGACGACATGATGGCGGAAACTAGACGTCCCTGCGCGCCCTCGGCAGCGGACGGACGCGCCGTTCGGCTACGGCCGGACCGTGAAGCCGACGTTCACCGTCCACGCGCGCTCCGACCCGAGCCCGCGCCCGGACCGCGTCGCGCGCTGCAGCCCCAGGTCGATGTCACCGAAGTCGCCCGCGAGGGGGAGTCCCACACCGCCGCCAATGGTCCGCTCGCGCACGCTCGCCGTGCTGCCGAAGACGCCAAAGGGGAGATCGCGCTGACGGAAACCCGTCCGGAACTGCACCACCTTGCCGCGCAACCGCCACGCGTCGAACTCCGCACCCACGGATTGGTCCACCGCGTCGAAGACCACCAGGCGCGACGTGCCAAGGCCGCGAAGGTCGGTCCACTGCGTCCGGTCGAGCGCGGCCGTCAGGGCCACGCCACCGAAGCGATCGACGCGTACGGCGATGCCCTGCCGGGCTGGCACGGTGGCGCTCGAGCGCACGGAGTCGCGCACGACGCTCTCGATCGTGCCCCCCTGCCGCAGCGAACCGGCAACGCTCACGCCGCGCAGCGGTGTCCAGTGCACACCCAGCGAAAACGCACTGCCGCGATACGAAATGCTGGACGAATCGGTGATCCCGCCAAAGCGCGACGTATCGGTGAACGTGCGCTCCTGCACGACCACATTCTCGCCAGTGAGTGCATGCGCAGCCACGCCGATGCGCACGGTCCGGTGGAGCTGATACGCCGCGGCAACGCGCAGATCGGTGATCGCGCCCTTGGACTCCCCGCGATCCGTCGTGCTCACCGTCTCGTTGCCGATGAGCACACTCCCCGGGCTCACCGTGGCCCAGCTCCGATCGAGCAACGTCGAGGCAGCCACGCCCAGCGCCAGCGATCCACCACGAATGCGCAGCCCGGCGGCCAGCAGCGGAATGCGCTGCGTGTCGGTGCGCTCATCGGTCTCGCGACCGGCCACACGCACCTCGCGGAACTCCGGCGACGCCTGCGCCGTGAAGAACGAGCGCGTCGAGCCGACGATCGTCGCGGGGTTGATGGGGCTCAGCGGATCGAATTGTCCGAGGGCACCCGCCGTGGCCGCGGCCCGCGCGGAGAGCTGCCCGGGTGGATAGCCGAAGCCCTGTGTACTAAGTGTCCCCTGCGCGCCGAGGAGGACCGGTGCGAGAGCGACGAGTGAGCCAAGCAGGCGCGTCTTCATGGCAGACCGAACTCCCGCCGTGGCTGATACGTGATGCGCAGTCGCGGCCGCTGCGCGAGCGGTGCGCGGGTCGACGCGAAGCGGAGCTCCTGACCGGAGATTCCCTCGCTGTTCGTGCCGAAGATGATCGCACGCGTCACGGTGGAATCGAGCGAGGCCCATGCACGGACCACCGACACCACCGAGATCGTTCGCACTCCCGAATCGGCGGGGAGCACGCGCAAGGTGTCGATCAGCAGCACGCCCGTCTGCTGGTCCTGCCCGACCGAGGCGAGTGCGGCCGCGCGCGCCAGATCGGTCACGGCCGTGGTCGCACTCCCGATGTAGCCCACCAGCGTGACGCCACGACCGCCATCGACCGCGCGGCTCGGGCGCTGCGTGAGGAGCAGTTGCGCGCGCACGATGGTGCTCGAGTCCTGGATGTTGCGCGGAATCCGGAAGCGCAGATACGCTCGGCGCCCGGGAATGCCGCCCACCGCCCACTCATCGCGCGCGGGCGCGGCCGTACCGGTCACCGGTAGCGTGTAGGCCTGGTACGCGTTGGCAAAATCGACGTTGTCCTCGGGCGTCAACGACGTGAGTTGCACCTGCGTGGGCGCGTAGATCGTATCGCCCCGGGGGTCGAACTGGAGGCGCATGCCGGTACCGCCCGCGACCAGCGCGCTGACGACCATCTGGGCACCATCGGTGCTGCGGACGGCGAGTCCCACACGCAACCGCTGCCCGCCGGAGATCTTGCGCGCCACAAGCGAGTCGGCGAGTCGCAGCCGCAGCGAGTCACGCAGTGAATCGCGCGGCACCGTGCGGCTGCCAAGCAGTCGCGACGGGCGAAAGAGCGACGCAACGACCGCACGCACCGAGTCGCTGTCCGTCGTATCGACGTCATATGCTTCGATCGTCACCGGCGCCGACCCGCGCGCGCCCGAGGAGTCGAGGCGAAAGACGAGGAAGGTGCTGTCGACTGCGCGAATGCTGTCGGTCGTCGCGCTGTTGTTCACCGCAAAGGTGCGTGGCAGCAGGTCGAACCGGAACACGCCGCGCGTGACGAGGGAGTCGCCGCGCGTGGCGACCAGCACCGATGCGTTGAGACCGGCGAGCGGGAAGCCGGTGAGCGTCGTGTCGAACTCGATCGCCTCGAGGACGGTATCGCGCAGCACGGCCGCCTCCGACGAACAGAGGAGCGGGCATCCGGCGCCGCCTTCCAGCTCTTCGCGGCACCCGGCGAACACCGAGAGTCCGATCACACCCGCCAGCAGCGCCGCGCGGCGCCAGAGATTACGCGTCACGCAACACCGCACTCGTAAAAGGGGCCGGCAGCAGTGCATCGAGCGTCCACCGCTGACGCGCGCCGCGCGTGGTCGCGCTGGTGATCGGCAGTGCCGGTGCGAACTCGGCGAGCACCTGTCGGCAGATGCCACACGGCGACGCGGGCGAGCCCGCCTCGACACAGATCGCGAGGGCGCTGAACTCGCGATGACCCTGCGCAACGGCGGCCGAGAGCGCGACGCGCTCCGCGCAGATCCCCGCCGGATAGCTCGCGTTCTCCACGTTGCACCCGACGATGACCGTGCCGTCGCGCGTCTCGAGTGCGGCCCCCACGCGATAGCCGGAATACGGCGCATAGGCGCGTGTCATGGCCTCACGCGCCGCCTCTACCAGCGACTCGCTCATGCCGTCAACAACGAGGGGAGGAAGGACCGCCCGCTGCCGCGAAACGACACGCCCAACCAGTCGGCGATCGTCGCGCCCAAGTCCGCGAAGGTCTCCCGCTCACCCACTGGCGCGGGACGGACACGCGCCCCCGTGATCAGCACGGGCACCCGCTCGCGGGCGTGGTCGGTCGACGGGGTCGTAGGGTCATTGCCGTGGTCAGCGGTGATGCAGAGCAGATCGTCCTCCCGAAGGGCCGCGCGCAGGGTGGGGAGCGCACGGTCGAACTCGGCCAGCGCACCGGCGAAACCGATGACGTCGTTGCGATGGCCGTAGAGCTGATCGAAATCTACCAGATTGGCGAACAGGAACCCATCCGGCGCCGTCTCGAGCCACTGCCGAATGGCCGCGATGCCCTCGGCGTTGCTGGCCGTGTGACGGGCCGAGAGGTGCCGGCCCGCGAAGAGGTCATCGACCTTCCCTACCCCGTCACGCCGGATTCCTGCCACCGCCAAGGCGTCCACCAGCGTCTCCCCGGGGGCCTCGAGCGAGTAGTCCCGGCGATTGGCCGTGCGGACGAAGTGGCCGGGCTCGCCCAGGTAGGGGCGCGCGATGACCCGCGAGACGTCATGCGGCGCCACCAGCATGGCCCGCGCGGTCGCGCATACGGCGTAGAGCTCCTCGAGCGGGACGACCCCCTCGTGCGCGGCAAGCTGGAAGACCGAGTCGGCCGAGGTGTAGAGGATGATCCCGCCCGTCTCGCGCTGCATCGCGGCGAAGGTGTCGATGACTGCCGTCCCACTGCCCACCACGTTGCCGATGAGCGGCCGGCCGATGCGCGCGCTGATGGCGTCGACCAGATCGGTGGGGAAGCCACGCGGATAGGTGGGAAACGCTCGCGCCAGTTCGAGGCCGGCCAACTCCCAGTGCCCGGTGGTGCTGTCCTTGCCAGCCGAGCGTGGTTGCATGGTGCCAAACGCGGCCTGCGGCGCATCGACGGGCGGAACGCCCTGGATCCGCGTGGCATTGCCGAGGCCGAGCGCGGCGAGCGCGGGCAGGTGGAGCCCACCGACGGCGCGCGCGACATTGCCCAGCGTGTCACTGCCGACGTCGCCGTACCGCTCGGCGTCGTGCGCGGCACCGGCACCCACGCCATCGAGCACCAGGAGAATCGCGCGTCGCGTCATGCCAGCGTCGTCACGCGGGTGCCACTCCGCCACTGCAATCGGTCGGCGCACATCATGCGACGCGGTCCCGATACACACGCGGCGCGCGCGCACGCAATCCGGTGAGCAGTTCGTACGGCGAGAGCGCCGCAGCGGCGGCGACATCATCGACGGTGAGTGTCAGCGCTCCGTCGCGCCCGATGAGCGTCGCCGTATCGCCAATCGTGCAGGGCACCTCGGTCACATCGAGCATCGTCAGATCCATGGTGACGCGGCCAACCACCGGCGCACGCTGCCCGTTGAGCAGCGCGATGCCGCGACTGCTCAGATTGCGGCGATATCCGTCCGCGTACCCGAGTGCGAGCGTGGCGATCCGCGTTGGCGCGCGCGCCGTCCACGTGGCCCCATACGACACTGT
>JALOPS010000340.1 GCA_025453745.1 Gemmatimonadaceae bacterium | reverse complement strand
CGCGCGGGCCCGCGGTGTAGTCGCCGTACTCCGCCGTGTCGGAGATGGAGTAGCGCATGTAGTTGAGCCCACCCTGATACATCAGGTCGACGATGAGCTTGAGCTCGTGCAGGCACTCGAAGTACGCCATCTCCGGCTGGTAGCCGGCCTCGACGAGCGTCTCGAAGCCCGCCTTGACCAACGCGGACACCCCGCCGCACAGCACCGCTTGCTCGCCAAAGAGGTCGGTCTCCGTCTCTTCGGCAAACGACGTCTCGATCACGCCCGCGCGCGTACAGCCGATCGCGCGCGCGTAGGCCATGGCATCCGCGCGCGCACCGCCCGTCGCATCGGCGTGCACGGCAATCAGCCCCGGCACGCCGCCGCCCTGCGTGAACACCTCGCGCACGCGATGCCCCGGCGACTTGGGGGCGACGAGTGCGACATCCACGCCCGCCGGCGGCGTGATGAGTCCGTAGCGGATGTTGAAGCCGTGAGCGAAGTAGAGCGCCTTGCCGGCGGTGAGCTCGGGCGCGATGTCCGCGTCGTAGAGCGCGCGCTGCGCCGTATCGGGGACGAGAATCATGATGAGCGACGCCTCGGCCGCGGCCTGTCTCGGCGTGACCACGCGCAGCCCGGCCGCCTCGGCCTTGGCGCGACTCGACGAGTCGACCGGCAGCCCCACGCGCACGTCGCACCCGCTGTCGCGCAGGTTGAGCGCATGTGCGTGCCCCTGCGAGCCATACCCGATGACGGCGATGGGGCGACCAGTCAGCCGCGACGGATCGGCGTCGCGGTCGTAGTACACGGTGGCGGGTTGGCGGCTCATGCGGCTTCCTCCTCGGCGGGGGCACCGTCGGCCTGCGCGCGGTAGTGCGCGGGCGCCTCGAGCACCATGGGGGTACGGCCACGCTGCATCGCCAGGCGGCCGGTGCGCATCAGCTCCGCGATGCGGTGCGGGCGGATCGCCGCGAGATAGGCCTCGACCTGCTCCGGCGTACCGGCGATCTCGGTGATGATCGACTCGTGATCCTGGTCCACGATGGTCGCACCATGCTCGGCGGCAATTGTGGCGACGGCATGGAGTGTGTGGTGGAGTCCCACCACCTTGGCGAGCGCGGTTTCGCGCTCGACGGCGCGCTCGCGCGTGACATCGCTCACGCCAATGACTTCCACCAGTCGGTCGAGCTGTGCAACCACCTGCGTGGCATCGGCCGTGTCGACGACGAGCGTCATGCGGCTCACGCCGGGAACCTCACTGCGACCGACGGCGAGCGAGACGATGTTGAAGCCGCGGCGACGCAGCAGCGTGACGGTGCGATGCAGGACGCCTGGGCGATCCTGCAGCAGGGCGATGAGCGTGTGCGGGCGAGTGGTCGGCATGGCGGGTGTGAAGGTGGGACGGGACATGGCGGAGCGGGGCAGGGGTCAGAAGGAGGGTGCAGGCGTGACGACAGACGGGTGGTCGACCAACTGATCGTGGATCGCCTGCCCCGCAGGAACCATCGGAAACACATTCACTTCGCGTTCGACGCGGAAATCGATGAGGGCCGGGCCCGGGTGCGCCCACGCGTCGGCGATGGTGCGTTCGACGTCGGTGGCGTCTTCCACCGTGAAACCGCGTACACCGTGCGCGGTGGCGAGCATGGCGAAGTCGGGGCCGAGCAAGCGCGTGTGGCTGTAGCGGCGATCTTCGAAGAGCTCCTGCCACTGGCGCACCATGCCGAGGAACCCGTTGTTGATCACGGCGATCTTCACGTTGCCGAGTCCTTCCTGGCAGATCGTGCTCAGCTCGGCGCTTGTCATCTGAAAGCCGCCGTCGCCGCAGATAACCCAGCACGTCTCCGTGGGCGAGCCGATGGCGGCACCCATCGCGGCGGGGAGGGCAAAGCCCATGGTGCCGGCGCCACCGCTCGTGATGTGCGTGCGCGGCCGGTTCCACTCGAGCAGTTGCGCCGCCCACATCTGGTGCTGCCCCACATCGGTGATCACACGCCAGTCGTGGCGCATCCGGAATGCGTCCGCGAGACCGTCGTACACGTCGAAGGGCATCAGCGGTGCGGTGCGCTCACGACGCGTGTATGCCTGTCGCGGCTGATGCGCTTCCTGCATGGCGCGGATTTCCGCGAGCCATGCCGCACGCGACGGCGGCGCCTCGCGGGCCACCAGATCAGCGAGCAGGTCGAGGGCGGCGCGCGCATCGGCCACAATGCCGATCTCCGTGTGCACGAGCTTGCCGATCTCCGCGGCGTCGATGTCGACGTGGATCACGCGCGCCTTCGGGGCGAACGTCGCGGCTTTCCCCGTCACACGATCGTCGAAGCGGCTGCCGACGTTGAGCAGCACGTCGCAGCGCTGGATGGCGCGATTCACATGCACCCAGCCGTGCATGCCGGGCATCCCCAGACAGAGCGGGTGTTCCTCGGGAAATGCCCCGAGTCCCTGCAAGGTCGTGATCACCGGGATGCCGGTGCGTTCGGCAAACGCGCGGAGCTCGCGTGTCGCGCGCGCCTGGATGACACCATTGCCCACGAGCAGCAGCGGATGCTGCGCATGGTCGAGCAGCGCGGCCGCGTCGCGGAACTCGCGCGCGTGCGTGGCCGCTGCGGGCGTGGGGCGATAGCCGGGGAGCTCCATCGGCGCGTCCCAGTGCGGCACATGCCGCGCGTTCTGCGCGTCTTTCGTGATGTCCACCAGCACCGGTCCCGGGCGTCCGGTGCTGGCAATGTGAAACGCCTCGCGAATCACCCGCGGGATGTCGGCCGCGTCGGAGACGAGGTAGTTGTGCTTCGTGATCGGGACGGTGATGCCGGTGATGTCCGTTTCCTGAAAGGCATCGGTACCCAGCAGTGCACTCGGCACCTGTCCGGTGATGGCGACCAGAGGCGTGCCATCCATCCACGCATCGGCGATCGGGGTGACGAGGTTGGTGGCCCCCGGCCCGCTCGTTGCCACACACACGCCCACGCGGCCGGTGGCGCGCGCGTAGCCCTCGGCGGCGTGTCCGGCGCCTTGCTCGTGGCGACAGAGCACGTGCCGGAGCTGCGGGTAGTCGCCCAGCGCGTGGTAGAACGGCATGATCGCGCCGCCGGGGATACCGAACAGCACGTCGACCCCCTCGCGAAGCAGGGCTTCGCAGAGCGTCTGGGCGCCGGTTCGGCTGGCGCGATCGGAGGGCGTGCTGGGCGGCATGGGGACTCGGGAAACAGGAAGGCCCCCACCATGCGGCAGGGGCCTCGTGTGATCCGAGTCCGCCCCTCCGCAGTGGAGGGGCGCTGGTCGTCGCTACATCGTGACCACTCCGCCCTCTCCCATGCGAATAACCGCCGCGACAAGAAGAATCGCGACGACAGGAAGGACGACGGTAAGTCGGCGGAGCGGCGACATGGTAGTCATAAGACGGTCGCGCAATCAAACCGTCACCAGCTGATATGCGCAAGGGGGGACTTCAAGGACTCTGACCCCTTGAAGACTTCAAGGACTCTGACCCCTTGAACGAACCCTTGCTTCGCGTCACGAGGGGGGAAGGATAGAGTGATGCAGCGCACACCGATTCCCGCCGTGGTCCTTACGCTCGCCCTCGCTGCGTGCGCCGACACGCCTCGCGTGGACCGGTCCGCCGCAACGCTGATCATCCGCAACGCACGGATCTGGACGGCGGACTCGACTCGCCCCTGGGCCGGAGCGCTCGCCGTGCGCAATACGCGCATCGTGTGGGTGGGAGACGATAGTGCAGTGGCCACGCAGGCGGGTCCCGAGACGCGCGTGATCGATGCCGGTGGTCGCTTCGTGATGCCCGGCTTCATCGATTCGCACGTGCATCCGGTGTCGGGCGGTCTCGAGCTCGCCCAGTGCGATCTCAACGACATTCCCACGCTCGACAGTCTCAAGCGCGTTGTGCGCGCATGCGCGGCCCGCACACCGGATGGTGGATGGATTCGCGGCGGCGGTTACGCACAACCCGTCTTCCCAGGTGGACGGCCAACGGCGGCACTGCTCGACTCGTTGACCGGCGATCATCCGGCCGCACTGTCGTCGTCGGACGGTCACACGAGCTGGGTGAATTCGCGCGCACTCGCGATTGCGGGGATCACCCGTGAGACGCGTGATCCCGCCGGGGGGCGCATCGATCGTGACGCGAGCGGCGCGCCAAGCGGGACACTGCGTGAACGTGCGATCAACCTGGTCTCGCGCCACATCCCGCCAACGACGGACGCCGAGCGGGTCGATGGGCTCGCGCGCGCGCTGGCGAAGGCGGCGCAGTTCGGCATCACCACCCTCTACGAGGCGAGTGCGGGCGAGCCGTATCTCAAGGCGTACGCGTACGCGGACTCCGCCGGCACGCTCACCGCGCGCATCATCGTGTCGCTCCAGACCTCACCGGTGGAGGGGCCGCAGCAGGTGGAGCAGTTGGCCGCGTTGCGCGCGACGTACACGCGCGGACTCGTCCAACCGATCGCGGCCAAGATCTTCGCCGATGGCGTGTTGGAAGCGGGGACCGCGGCGGTGCTCGCGCCCTACACGGACAAGCCCGGGG
>JALOPS010000339.1 GCA_025453745.1 Gemmatimonadaceae bacterium | reverse complement strand
CGGGCGCGTCGAGCAGCGTGGTTGGCGGCAGCAGGTCATCGCCGTCCGACTCGGCGGACGCCGGCGCGGCGAGCGCTTCGGCGATATCAGGATCGGGCGCGGGAGGCTTGGGGCGTGCGGTGCGTCGATCGCGCACTGCGGCCGGAATGGCGTCCACTTCGCGCTCGTCCGCGACGGCCCGGATGGCGGGCATCTCTTCCGGTGCCGGTTCGAGCGCCTGCGCGCGCGTGACGCGCGACGCGCGCGCAGGCGGCGCGTCGTCCGTTACGGCATCGGACGTACCACGTGGCCGCCCCACGAGCAGGCGGAGCGGATTCCACTGCAGGGTGACCGCGGTGAGCACGCTCGTGGCGAGCAGCAGCACGAGCCACGCACCCGCCTGTCCGAGCGATTGCTGCAGATAGTACGCGACGAAGGCGCCCCACTGGCCCGTGGCCTGATCGAGCCCGTTGCTGCGGGGACGCAGCAATCCGAGCATGACGGGGACGAGCGCGACCCCACCGAGCGCGAGCACGCCGATCGAGCGCGACGACTCGGCGCGCAGGCGGCCAAACCAGCTCAGCGCGACGAGCACGATGCCGAAGACGCCGAGCAGTGCCGTGGGACGCCCGATGGTCCACACCAGCGCGCAGGACACCCCGGTCCCCACGATGCCGAACGGGCCCGTGGCGTGACACGGATTGTCGCTCGCCGCACGTTGCAGCAGCAACGCGCCGCCCACGAACGCCGCCGAGAGCAGCGCGATGCTTCCCGCGATCTCCTTGCGCAGTCCGCTCATGCCGAGTCAGGTCGCCGTCGCACGGGCGGGACGCCGCGCGATCGGCGGCGCCCAGCGCGTCACCATGCGATCGACGTACTGCGCAACGACGGGTACCCGGTCGAGCGCGAAGCAGTCTGCCACGTCGTCGGCAAACCCGGCATCACGCAGTGCGATGGCATGTCGCGCGTCGGTGGCCAATCGATCGAGCGCGGCGCCATAGCGCACGTGCAGCAGTGCCGCGGTGCGCGCGCCGTCGCCCAGCGTGGCGCCGGACATGGCGCGAATCACCGCGCGCGCGATGCGGCCGGCGCACACGGCGTCTTCAAGCGCGAAGCGTCGCTCCTGGCCGGCGGCGATGATCAACACGTCGCCCCGCCCCAGCGCACGCCGACTCTGGCGGACTGCGGCGACGGTGGCCTGCGCGTTCACCAACCCCGCGACGAACACCTGCTCGGCGCCGGAGGTCGCCAGCAGCGCCGACGTCCCGTTGGTCGTCGTGAGCATGACGGTCCGTCCGCCCACGCTCGAGACGGTGTACTCGCTCGGCGAGTTCCCCAGTTCGAAGCCGTCGATGCGCTGCATGCGGCGCTCACCGCCCAGGCGCACCTCGCTCCGATCGAATGCGCGCGCGCGCGAGACGGCGTCTTCGGCGCTCTCGCACGGCACGACCCCGCGGGCACCGGCCGCGAGCGCCGTGACCATCGTCGTGGATGCCCGCAGGACGTCGATGACCACCACGAAGCGACCGGCGACATCCGCCGGCGAGACCGACGCCGCACCAAAGGCCACATCCACGTGCACTACGCGGGCTCCTTCATCAGGTCGGCGCCCTCGGCTTCGAGGAACTTGGTGTGCACGTCGCCCGCGCGGAACATCGGATGCTGCATCACGCGCGCGAGGAACGGAATCGTGGTCGTGACGCCTTCGACCACGAAGCTCTCGAGCGCGATGCGCATGCGCGTGAGCGCTTCGTCACGCGTGGCGCCCTGCACGATGAGTTTCGCGATCAGCGAATCGTAGTACGGCGGCACGACGTAGCCCGCATAGGCGTGCGTGTCGAGGCGCACACCGGGCCCGCCCGGAACGTGGAATACTTCGAGGCGCCCCGGCGAGGGCTGGAAGTTGCGCGCGGGATCTTCGGCGTTGACGCGACACTCGATCACGTGACCGCGGAACGGCGGAGTCTCCGTCACGCTCAGCGGCTCGCCGGCCGCCACGCGAATCTGCTCCTTCACGAGATCCACGCCGGTGAGCATCTCGGTGACGGGGTGCTCGACCTGGATGCGCGTGTTCATCTCCATGAAGAAGAACGAGCCATCCCGATCGAGCAGCATTTCCACCGTGCCGGCACCGACGTAATCGATGGCCTTCGCACCGCGCACCGCCGCTTCGCCCATGCGCGCGCGGAGGTCGGGCGTGAGCACCGGACAGGGCGCTTCCTCCACGAGCTTCTGATGGCGTCGCTGCACGGAGCAGTCACGCTCGCCCAGATGGATGACGTTCCCGTGCGTGTCGCCAAGCACCTGGAACTCCACGTGTCGTGGCCGCTCGAGGTACTTCTCGACATAGACATCGCCGTTGCCGAACGCCGAGAGCGCTTCGCTGCGCGCGAGCTGGAAGGCGCGCGCGAAGTCCTCGGGATCGCGCGCGACGCGCATTCCCTTCCCTCCACCGCCGGCGGCCGCCTTGATGATGACCGGAAAGCCGATCGACCGTGCGAACTCGAGCGCCTCGTCCGGATCTTCCACGGGACCCGGTGTGCCGGGGACGATGGGGACGCCGACGTCGGCCATCGCCTTGCGCGCGGCGGCCTTGTCACCCATGACGCGGATCTGGGCCGGCGTCGGACCGATGAAGGTGATCCCCGACTGGACGCACACCTCGGCGAACTCGGCGTTTTCCGCGAGGAATCCGTAGCCGGGATGGATGGCATCGGCGCCGGTGATCTCGGCGGCCGCGATGATGCTCGGCACCTTGAGATAGGACTCACGCCCCGGCGGGGGCCCGATGCAGACGTCGTCGTCGGCAAAGCGCACGTGCAGCGACTCGCGGTCGGCCTCGGAATAGACGGCGACCGTCTGAATGCCGAGTTCCTTGCAGGCGCGGATGACGCGCAGTGCGATCTCGCCGCGATTGGCGATGAGGACCTTTTTGAACATGCCGCCGAATGTAGCGGCTCACCCCGAGAGGGGCACGACTGGCGGCGCCGGGAGCCAGGCTCCCGACGCCGCGCGCCTCAGGCGGCGTTCTGCTCGAACGTGTCCCAGCTCTGGTCGGCGGCGCCCGCGACACCCTGCACACGGAGGGCGAATTCGCTGGGGTTCGTCGCGAAGTAGAGCGCGTTCTCGTACGAGATGACGCCCTTGCTGTACCACGTCATGAGCGACTGGTCGAAGTTCTGCATGCCGTACGCCACACTCCCCTCCCGAATCAGCTCGGGAATGTTGAGCGACTGCGTCAGATCGCGCACCTGGTCCCGCACGGCGGCGGTGTTGATGAGGACTTCGGTCGCCGGGACGCGACCGGGCTGGTCGGAGCGCGGCACCAGGCGCAGCGACACCACCGCGGCCAGCGCGTTGGCCAGCGAGAAGCGCACTTCGCTCTGCTGGTGCGGCGGATAAAACGAGAGGATGCGGTTGATCGTGAGCGTCGCATCCGTCGTGTGCAGCGTGGAGAACACCAGGTGGCCGGTGCCCGCCGCCTTGAGGGCCACGTCGAGCGTCTCCATGTCGCGGATTTCACCGATCATGATGACGTCGGGGTCCTGGCGCAGCACGCGACGGAGCGCCGGTGCAAAGCCCGCGGTGTCGGAGCCGACTTCACGCTGATTGATGTGGCTGCGCACATCGCGGTGCACGAACTCGATCGGATCTTCGATCGTGATGATGTTCGCCGAGCGCCGCTCGTTGATGTGCTGCACCATCGCCGCGAGCGCGGTGGACTTGCCCGAGCCCGTCACGCCGGTGACGAGCACGAGGCCGCGCGACTGCATCGCGATGTCCTCGAGCACGGACGGCAGGTTGAGCTCACGTACCGACTGGATCGCGTGCGCGATGGCACGCATCGCGAAGGCGATCGTCCCCTTCTGCTGGTAGACGTTGACGCGGAAGCGCCCGATGCCGGGCACGTTGATCGCGAAGTCGGCTTCCTTGTGCTCGGCGAATTCGCGGAGCTGCGCCGGCGGGAGCAGCTGCTCGGCGATGGTGCGCAGCTCCTCGGGACGGAGCAGCGGCAGCGGGAGTGCGAGCAGGTCGCCGTGCAGCCGCAGCGTGGGCGGCCGTCCGACCTTGAGGTGCAGGTCGGAGGCCCCTTCCCGGACCATGCGCTGCAAGACGGCTTTGAGATCGAGTGCTGGCGCTGAGGGCGCCGGCATGCCGGCTGGCAACGTGGCCGAGAGTGTCATGTTACCCCGCGGGGTCGATTCTGAAGAGGGCCTGGCCGAACTCGACCGGATGGGCGTCGGTGGCATTCACCTCCCGCACCACTCCGTCGTACTCGGATTCGATCTCGTTCATGATCTTCATCGCCTCGATGATGCAGACCACCTGTCCCTTCGCGATCCGGTCGCCCGGCGTCACGTACGGACGGGCACCGGGCTCCGGTGCCGTGTAGAAGGTCCCCACCATCGGGCTTTTGATCTCGAGCAGGCTGCTTCGCCCACTCTCCGCCTTGGACGACTCACCCCCGCTCGACGGCACGGGGGCCGGAGCGGCCGCAGGGGCTGGTGCCGGGGCGGCCGGCGCGGCGACCGGTGCCA
>JALOPS010000338.1 GCA_025453745.1 Gemmatimonadaceae bacterium | reverse complement strand
TGCCGCTGAACTGATCGTGGCGCACCGCCGCACGCAGATATCGATCGATCGCGCGCACGGTTGTCGCCGAGTCGGGGCGCTGCGCGCCGAGCGTCACGAGTGGCGCGCACAGCGCGGCGAACAGAAGAGGGCGGGAGAGCAGCGGCATCGTCTGGGTCATTGGGTGGAGGAGACATGCACACGATGCTCCACGGCCCCGCGCCGCCGATAGAACGCACTTAGCGCGGAGCGCGTCTCTGGCGATCGGTTTGTGCGCCAAGGCGCCGGAGCGCGCCGGGCGAGAAGCCCGTCTCCTCGCGCATGGCGCGTGTGAGATGGCTCTGGTCGGCGAAGCCCCACTCGAACGCGACCTGGCTGAGCGGTGTGGTTCCGCCGGTGATGCGGGGAACGCTGCGGGACACGCGCAGTCGCCGGAGGTACGCGGTCAGGCTCGTGCCCACATGGCGCCGGAATTCTCGTGAGACGGTCACGGGGTGCACGCCCCCGATCGCCGCGAGTCGCGAGAGCGAGAGTCGTTCCGACCATCCGTCGATCAGTGCCTCCTCGACGCGGTCGACCCATGCCGGATGTGCGCGCTCCGATCGGCGCGGCGTCACCAGATCGACGACAATCGCCTCGATGGCGAGTGCGGCGTGGGACGTGTTCCCGGAGCAGAGCTCCGCTTGCGTGCGCAGCACGAGCAGCGCCGCGTCGTGACGCCGTGCCAATCGTGCCGCCACGTCATCCGCGCACACATCGATGGTGTCGAAGAAGTCGGGCCCGAACTCGACGTTCGCGTGGATAGATTCCGCATCACGCGAGACGGACCCGTGCACGTCACCGGCTGGATAGAAGGCGAGCGCTCCGGGTTCTCGCCGCGTGCACGCGCGGGCGCGCGCTTCGACATCTCCGCCGCGCAGCACGAGCGAGAGATGCGGCCGCTCGTGATAGTGCAGACCGGCGGCGCACTCCTCGACCGAGTGTCGGGTAGTCGTCACGACGAGCTGATCGAGCACGAGCCGATGGAGCACCGTGCCGGAGGAGTTGCCCGAGCCGACGACGAACATGCGGGAAGCGGATGCGGAGGGATACGCCGCGACCGTCACCCACCGCGGTGACGGATCGTGCGCCCCTTACGTGCGAGTCCGTTGCCGGTTTCGCCTGCAGGTGACGAGCCGTCGCTGCAGCGGATCAGCCGTCGCCGAGCCCGGTCGTCTCGTCCGTGGTGGCGCGGCGCCTCGTGCGGCGCGCCTTCTTTGCCGCCCGCGCTGCCTCGGCCTCCGCGATCGCCGCATCGCGCGCGATGGCGCGGGCGTCCTGTTCGGCCTGCGCGGCGCGATCCGCGGCTTCGCGTCGTCGCGTGAGCCGTAGCGACTCGGCCTCGCGCCATGCGGCGATCTTTGCGTGGTCGCCAGAGAGAAGTACGGCGGGAACGGCGCTCCCGCGATACTCGGCGGGCCGAGTATACGACGGCGCACTGATGCCCCGATCGTAGAACGAGTCCGTCTCCGCGCTCTCGCGATCGCCGAGCGCACCAGGTAGCAGGCGCACCACCGCATCGACGATGGCCAGCGCGGCCGGCTCACCACCGGAGAGCACGAAGTCGCCCAGCGAGAGCTCCTCGGTGGCGAGCTGTTCGGCGACGCGCTGGTCGATGTCCTTGTAGTGTCCGCAGAGCAACGTGAGTTCACGTCCGGCGGCGAAGCGCATCGCATCGGCATGGGCGAATCGGCGCCCACGCGGGGAGAGCAGCACGATGGGTGCTATCGCCCCGAGCGACTCGACCGCCTCGAAGAAGGGGGGCGCACGCATCACCATGCCCGCGCCGCCGCCAAAGGGTGCGTCGTCGACCGAGCGATGCACGTCGTGCGTGAAGTCGCGCAGATCGACCACGCGCACGTCGACCAGCCCCGCCGCGCGCGCGCGCGCCGGGATGCTGAGCGCAAGCGGTCCGGTGAAGAACTCCGGGAAGATCGTGACGACGTTGATCGTGAGCATCGCGGTGCGATCAGTCGAGCAGTCCGTCGAGGTGCTTGAGGCGGATCACTCGCGCGTCTTCGTCCACGTATTCGACGAGTTCGGGGATGTATGGCACGAGCTTCTTGCCCGTGGCGGTCTCGATCTCGAGGGTGAGCCCGGCGGGGAGATCGTACAACTCGATGACCGGGCCCACGTCTGCACCCGTGGCATCCTGCACGCGCATGCCGAGGATGAGGTGATAGTAGAGCTGGTCCTCATCGGGGGGCGGCACGTCGTCGAGCGCGGCGAGCAGTGTACGTCCGCGCCATCGCTCGGCGGCATCGCGATCGGCAATGCCGCCGAGATGCGCGAGGTAGCCATCCTTGAACGGGCGCACGCGGTCGATCACCATCGGTGGCAGGTCGAGCAGTGCGCCGTCGCGGTCGCCCACCAAAAGCGAACGGCCGGACACGAAAATCGCATCCGGCGCGTCACTCAACGGTTCGAGCACCAGCTCGCCGCGGACCCCGTGGGGCCGTCCGATGCGCCCGACGACCAGATGCGTCGGGTGCGACGGGGTACTCAGCCTTCGCCCTCGCCGCTCGGCAGCGCGACGGCTGCGCCCTTGAGCTTGGACGCCAGGCGCGCCTCGTGGCGCGACTTGAGGATTCCCGCCTTGCGCAGCAGCGAGCGCACCGTGTCGGACGGCTGAGCGCCGACGTTGAGCCAGTGATTCACCCGATCAGTCTTGAGCGCGAGCGCGGTTTCACCGAGCTGCGGCTGGTACTGGCCAAGGATTTCGATGAAGCGACCGTCGCGCGGGCTGCGCGAGTCGGCGGCAACGATGCGGTACATGGGGCTCTTCTTCCGCCCCACTCGGCGGAGACGCAGCTTGACGGCCATTGCGAGATCCTCGGGATCATCGGGTGATTCACGCGCGACGGGATGCGTGACGCATCGCGCGGTCCTGCCCCCGGGCTCCTCGCGCGGCCGGCGATTCCGGAGCGCACCCAGGTTTGTCCCCAATTGGTGGGGAGCCTTGAAAGGTAGCGGGTCCTGGCCCCGGAAGGGACCCCTTCAAGGGGTCAGAGTCCTTGAAATCGCCTCGTCGTTCAAGGGGTCAGAGTCCTTGAACTCCTGACGCGTTCAAGGGGTCAGAGTCCTTGAAGTTCGGGGAGGCGTTCCCAAAAGAAGACGGGCTCAGAGCCCCCGCACCGCTCGAGGCACGTCCACGGCGCCAGGCACCGATTCACCCACCCCACAGACTCGTCAAGGACTCTGACCCCTTGAAGGGTCGGGCCGCTCGGGGCGGTTCAAGGACTCTGACCCCTTGAAGGGGAGTTCAAGGACTCTGACCCCTTGAACGGCTGACCCCTTGAACGGTTACCGCATCCCGAACATGCCGGGTGGCAAGAGTGGCGGACGCCCGCCACCGGCGGCGCCGCCCATCTTCTTCATCATCTTCTGCATCCCGCGGAACTGCTCGAGCAGCCGGTTCACCTCGCTCACCGGACGCCCGGCTCCCTTGGCCACGCGCGAGCGCCGCGAGCCGTTCATGAGCTCGGGCTTCTTGCGCTCCTCCTTCGTCATGGAGAGCACGATCGCTTCCAAGTGCTTCATCCGCTTGGGATCGACCTTCGCGTCCTTGAGCATCTTCGCGTTCACGCCAGGCAGCATCTTGAGCAGGTGCTCGAGCGGGCCGAGCTTCTGCATCTGCTTCATGGCGGTGAGGAAGTCCTCGAGGTCCATCCCTTCCTTGCGGACCTTCTTCTCGAGCTTCTTGGCCTCCGCCTCGTCGAACGCCTCCTGCGCCTTCTCGACGAGCGAGAGCACGTCGCCCATCTGCAGGATGCGGCCGGCGAGACGATCGGGGTGGAACTCCTCGAGCGCGTCGACTTTCTCGCCCACGCCGATGTACTTGATCGGCTTCTTGAGCACGCCATAGATGGAGAGCGCCGCACCACCGCGCGCATCGCCATCCATCTTGGTGAGAATCACGCCGGTCACGCCCAGCGCATCGTCGAAGCCCTTCGCGATCTTGACGGCTTCCTGTCCGGTCATGCCGTCAGCGACGAACAGGATCTCATCGGGCTTGATCGCCGCCTTGAGCCGCTCGAGCTCGGCCATCATGTCGGCGTCGATCTGCAAGCGGCCGGCGGTATCGACGATCACCACGCGATCGCGATTGCGCGTGGCGAGTTCGAGCCCACCCTTCGCAATCTTCACCACATCGTTCGTGCTGCGATCGGCGTGCACGGGCACGTCGAGCTGCGCGCCGAGCGTCTCAAGCTGATCGATGGCGGCGGGCCGATACACGTCGGCGGCGATGAGTCGCGTGGTCTTCCCTTCGGCCTTGAGCCGCCGCGCGAGCTTGGCCGCCGTCGTCGTTTTGCCCGAACCCTGCAAGCCGACCATCATCACGATCGTCGGCGGCACGGTACTCAGCTTGAGCCCTTCCTTGCGCTCGCCGAGCATCGCGGTATCTGCAGCAGGCCCACGGCCTTCTTCTCGACGCGCTCCAGGAACTCACGCGTCAGCGCGAAGTTCACATCGGCTTCGAGCAGCACGCGCCGCACTTCGCGCAGCCCTTCCTTGACGTCGCTCTCGGTGAGGACGCCACGGCCACGCAGCTTGGCGAAGACGCCGCCGAGTTTTTCGGAGAGTTCGTCGAACATCGACCGGTCAGTGGGTGCAGGACACCCGTCAAAGGGAAACCGCGAAGAGTAGGGTGCACCGGCGCGGGCGACAACACGCCGTGCCGAACCCATGACGTACTGAGCGCCCGGCAGATGGGTCGCGCGGGCCTCCTCACGCGCGAGCGCCTGCGACAGGCGCCGTGACGACTACCCGGAAAGCCACTTGCTTGCTTTCGCGAGATACTCCGGTGGCCTCACGTGTCACAATGACGGCAACCTCAGTCATGCATCTGCCGTCCCCGCTTACTTAAATCGCGACCGCCGTCACACATTCCCCACCCGAGGTCAGACCGTTCAGGTCGCGCCCAGCCAGGGCGTGACCAGACCGGACAGCACGAGCGAGACCCCGCGTTGCATGCGCCACCATCATGGATCGCATGCCGATGCGGGTCCACCCACCCTCTCGTTCTACCCCGACGTGAATCGACCGCGGTTCTCTGCCGTGCCCATGCCACGCGGGCAGCGCAAGGAAGAAATCCTGCGCGCCGAGCTGCCGCCTACGCTTCCATTGATGGCGCTGCGGTCGACGATCGTCTTTCCGCTCGGCACCATCGCCGTCCAGATGGGCGCGCCCGAGAACCTCGCGCTCCTCCGGGCGCATGAAGAATCAGGGCTCATTGTCGCGCTTGTCGTCGCCGGCGGCGAACAGGACGATCCCATCGACGTCTCCCGCTTCGTCGGCAAGGTGGGCGTGGCCGCCCGCGTGCATGAGCGCATCAACCTGCCCGGCGACACCATCCAGATCACGCTGCAGGGACTCCGGCGCATCACGATCGAGGGGATCGATCAGTCGGAGCCGTACCCGGTGGCGCGCGTGCTGGGCGCGCGTGAAACACCGGTCGACGCAGGCGACGCGGAGGAGCTGGTCTCACGCACCATTGCGGCCGCCGAGTCGCTTTCGGAGCTGATCGACCGCATTCCGGCGGAAGTCCCGCAGATCCTCAAGATGAATGTCTCCGACCCGGGCCGCTTCGCGGACCTGGCGGCGACGAACATGAATCTGCGCATCGCCGACAAGGACAACGTCCTGCAGCGGCTCGAGGTCGGTGATCGGTTGCGCTTCGTGCTCGCGCAGCTCGAGAAGGAAGTCGCGCGCGCGCGCGTGATGGAAGACGTGAAACGCCAGACCGAAGTGAAGATCGAGCAGCATCAGCGCGAGTTCTATCTGCGCCAGCAACTCCGCGCGATCCAATCCGAACTCGGCGAGCGCGATCCGCAGGAGAAGGAGTCGAGCGATCTGGTCGATCGCCTCGAGGCGGCCGGACTGCCGCCGCAGGTGCTCGCGGAGGCCAAGCGGGAGTGCGAACGGCTCAAGATGCTTTCGCCCGCATCGAGCGAGTATCAGGTGCTGCGCACGTATCTCGACTGGGTGCTGGCCCTCCCCTGGGGCGCGGCGGCGCCGGAGCGCGACGCCGGCATCGTGCTCGACAAGGTCGACGCCGCGCTCGGCGAACGGCACTACGGCCTCAACGAGGCAAAGGAGCGCATCCTCGAGTACCTCGCCGTGCGCAAGCTACGCGGCGGCGATCCACAGGGACCGATCCTCTGCTTCGTCGGCCCGCCGGGCACGGGCAAGACGTCACTCGGTGCGGCGATCGCCAAGTCCATCGGACGCGAGTTCTATCGCATCTCCGTGGGTGGCGTGCGCGACGAAGCCGAGATTCGCGGACATCGGCGCACGTATGTCGGCGCGATGCCGGGGTTGCTGCTGCAGGCGCTCCGCCGCGTGGGCACGCGAGACCCGGTGGTGATGATCGACGAGATCGACAAGATGACCGCCGGCGGCCCGTCGGGTGACCCGACGGCGGCGATGCTCGAAGTGCTCGACCCGTCGCAGAACGATGCGTTCGTCGATCACTATCTCAATCTGCCGTTCGACCTGTCGCAGGTGCTGTTCATCTGCACCGCGAACAACCTCTTCGACATCCCCGGCCCCCTGCGCGACCGCATGGAGGTCATCCGCATCGCGGGATATACCATCGAAGAGAAGGTCGAAATCGCGAATCGCTATCTGTTGCCGCGGCTCCTCGTCGACCACGGGCTCGACGCGCACGACTTTGTCATCGACGACGCGATGCTCGGCCACGTGGCGAGCCGGTATTCCCGCGAAGCAGGGTTGCGCAACTTCGAGCGCAACCTGGCCGCGCTCATGCGCAAGCGTGCGCGGCGGAAAGCCGAGGGCGAGAGCGGACAGTGGGTGATCGACGAAGCGCGCGTCGATGAGGTGCTCGGCGCGCCACGCTACGCATCAGAAGCCGCCGAGCTCGAGCCGGAGATCGGCGCAGTGACCGGGCTCGCGTGGACGGCCACGGGGGGCGATCTCATGAACATCGAGACGCTGACGATGCCGGGCGCGGGGAAGCTGATGGTCACCGGGCAGTTGGGTGACGTGATGCGCGAATCGGTGGACGCGGCGCATTCGTATGTGCGCTCACGCGCGCAGACGCTGGGCATCGCGGAGCGGGACTTCCGCGAGCTCGACGTGCATCTGCACTTCCCCGCCGGCTCGGTTCCCAAGGACGGGCCGAGTGCCGGTGTGGCGGTGACGTTGGCGCTCGCGAGCGCGCTGGCGCGGCGCCCCGTACGGCGCGATGTGGCGATGACGGGCGAAGTGACGCTGCGTGGCAAGATCCTCGAGATCGGCGGCGTGAAGGAAAAGACGCTGGCGGCGTATCGCGCCGGGTTGCGCGAAGTGATTCTGCCCAAGGCGAACGAGAAGGATCTGCGCGACATTCCCGACGAAGTGCGCCGCACGATGGCGTTCACGTTTGTCGCGAGCATGGATGAAGTGCTGCGCTTGGCGCTGCTGCCCGCGCCGACCCCCAACGCCGATCGCAGCGTGGTGGAGTTGCCGCCGCGGCCGGCAAGTGCGGCGCGCGTGATGCCGGCGCTGCCGCTCCGACCCGGCGCGACGGATGGTGGGACGGCGGTGGTGGCGCATGCGCCGCGGCACCGGCCGCTGCCGGCGGGCGATGTGCGGCCGCGGATGCTCGCGGACGCGAGCGATCCGCTGGATCTGTCGGTGCTGTTTCGGGATGAGGAGATGTAGGTGGCGGCCCGTTGTCGGCTGTAGCCGCCCGATTCGCTTCACCGTGAATTGCTATAGCGCATCGAAGGAAAGATGCAGCCCCGGGACAAAGTCTAGTCCAAGGTCCACCTCGCCAACACTATGGCAATGGCCGAGGATCACGGAGTCGAGACGCGAGTAGATCAGGTGCGCTCGACCATCGGCAAACCGCAATGCGAAGACGCACTCGATGACGACCGCGCCGTCCGGCGCAGACGCTGGGTGATGGAACTCGATGTTCCACTCTTGATCCTTCGAGAGGGAGGGACTGACATCGTGAGGGTACCAAGCTGCCGGCACCGGTCGGGAATAGAAGGCGGTTGATCCGACTTCGATTCGTGTTAGCTGTCCGCGCACCAGCAACGCTTCGTCAATGCCCTGCCGTGGGTGCATTGTGACAGCCAACGCAGACAGCTCATCCACTTCCGTGTCGCTCCATCGAATCGGCTCAGGAGTGGCGACACTCACGGCAAGCGCGCTCGAGCTGAAGACGACATGCGTCGAGATAGGATCCGCATAAAAACCAACGAAGCGACTGGTAGACACGATCTGCCGTGCACGTTGCCGTGCGTCATCGGCCATTAGCAGCAGGTATCGGTACATGGGCTACATGGACGCTTCGGGTGTTCGAGAATCACGGTCCGTCGAACTTGATCTTGGAGATATCATTGATTCCGCCGACCTTGAGGTCAATGGTGGCCTTGCCGGACTCGCTCCACTGAGCCGGGCGGAACACAACGACCGAGCCCTCGACATCTTCCGCGATCAGCATCCCTGGCTTCCCCGGGAAGTCTCGTTTCGTCATGCCGGTCGTCATTTGGTAGAACCACTGCAGCGCATCGCCTGATGTACCCGGCGCATCGAACAGTCCTCGGCGCAGCCGCTTCGCGCTCGCTGTCAGTAGCGGCCGAAGCTGAGTCAGCACCGCGTTTACGACGGGCGTTGCTGCCGTGGCGGACTTGCGGACTGTGGGATGCGTGCTCAGTACGG
>JALOPS010000337.1 GCA_025453745.1 Gemmatimonadaceae bacterium | reverse complement strand
GCCGCGCGCTCGGCGGCTCGCCCGCGTGTACGCAGGAGTTCGAGATACTTTGCGGCGTTGCCCGGCGTGATGCGCAAATACTCGAATACCGTGAGCGCCGTCGAGCTGTCTGCGCGCGGCGGGTCACTCACGCGCGGGTCGATCGCGACGAACTGATCGTGATGGTGCTGCGCAAGCGCGCTGATCGCGCCGTACAGCGCAAACGTGCCGAACCCGCGTAGGGCGCGATTCGCGCTGTCCATGGCCGCCATGCTCGCGTACTTGGTGACGATCACGAGGTCGAGCGGCTCAGGGCTTTCGACTTCGCGGTACCCGCGCACGTGGAGCATCTGCGGCACGCGCGCGTAGATCGGGCGCAGCGAGTCGGCGTAGATCGCCTGCACCTGCGGCATGGCGCGCGGGGCGAGCAGGAAGGTGACGATCTGGCGGACGTCGCCGGTGGCAGAAGCGTCCTGTGCACGCAACACCGCGAGTGGAGCGGTCATGTTGAGCGCGAGGAGTACCGCGTGCGTCCGTCGCGCGCGTGCACCACCGCGACCTGTCACGGGGCGAACATGCCGCCGAGTACCGCCAGCGCCTTTCCAAGCGTCGGTGCGGTGATCGATCGGAGTCGCTTGATCGGTCGCTCGCGGTCGACCGTTCGCAGTTGATCGAGCACGATGCGGCCGTCCTTGCCGCTGAACCGTACCGGGACGCGAAACGGATACGGATGGCTGCCGGTCGTCAGCGGCGCGACGATGAAGGTGCCTATGTGGGCATTGAGCTCGTCGGGCGACACCACGACACAGGGCTGGGTGTTCTGAATCTCGCGTCGACGCGTAGGATTGAGGTGGACGAGCCAGGCATCACCGCGACGAACCGGGTTGTCTACCACGTCCACTCATACTCGTCGAATCGTGTAGCGTCGGGGGCATCGAGCAGCGGGCTTGGCTGGAACTCGGCTGCAGCTTCCGCCCAGCCCGCGCGCGGTGCCGACACCGTGGACGAGTCAAGCGAACTTGGCGTGAAGTCGATCTCGCCATTGCGCGACGGTCCCTGCTTCAAGTGGAGCGGGTCGGAGAGACTCATGTTCTTGCGGGATGGAAGTGTCAGCGAGGCGGCCTATGAATGAAGCCTCGAGTGCAATTCGTCCGTGGTTTAGCTCGGTGCAGCGCTGTTCGGTTGCCCCTCTGATTGCGGTCACTGAAAAACGCAGCAATGAGTCCTGGAATACGCGACGCCCACGGCCCTTGCTCATCGGGCGCAACTGGAAGCAGGCGCTCAACGCGCCCACTACTCGGGCAGCGCCAGCTCGCTGACAAGAACGAACCGTGAACAGTAGTGGCGCAGAGCAGACTAAGCCTGCTGGAAGTACTTCTCGACGAGTGTCTCGAACGATGTCCCCAAGTTTGCTCGTGCGAAGTCGACAAAGGCAGTCTCGAATCCGAGAAATCGCCTCTTTATCACCACTCCAAGGAATGTCTCGCCGGTCACACGCCCGAGAACTCGGACGTCTCGATCCCTCCAGTCTTTGGGTGGGGTATCGTACCCAGAGTCTTCGGTTTCTGCCAAATCAGGATCTCTGTCCGGCAACGGATAGAAGATTGCGACGCCCTGCTTCTGGCTGTCAGTCGCAAGGCGAGCGTACGGGCTAGATAGGATACGAAGGCTCTCCCTACCTCGAGTCGAGAAGAACCGAGGGTGCATTTCCGAGAGAAGGTAGAGCACATCGTGAAGGTGAAACGCGACACCGCGCGCTGCAATTCGGACCACCTCGTGAACGTGCCCGGCCCCAAGCACTAGAGCGTCTCGTGCCGCATCCCGTTCAAGCGTGTGGAAATGCTGGCCATCGATTTCAATTGCCAACTTCACGTCGGAATGAGAAAGTACGAAGTCGAGGCGAAACCGACCCCGTTCCGTTTGGGTCGTGACCTGTGCTTCAGTCACTACATCGTCGCCTATGTGCTTCCAGAGCTGATGCGCGAATTCGCGCTCGGCGGGGCTCTCGAACTCTGAATCGAGTAGCACGGACTGACTCTTGTGGCGAGGGTCCTTCATCGGCACTGGGGCGAAACCTGACTTCGCGAAAGGCTGCTGACCTGCATCCCGTACAGTCTCGTGCGCGACAGCTACCCCCCGATCGCCGCCTCGAGCCCGGGCCACACATCCTTGTTGTAGTACACGAGCACGGACAGGTAATGCTCACCCTGCTCGCCATGCGCCGCGCGCACCGCCGCCACCGCACGCTTCACCCCCGCCTCATCCGCATACGGCGGCTCGAGCTCTTCATCGATCACGCCCTTCTCGTGCTTCACCCCGGCCGCCTCGAGAAACGTCACCTGCACGCTCGGGTCGAGCTCCACATACAGCGCCAGCAGCAGGTCGAACTCATCCTGCGCCGACTCGGCCTTCATGCGGACGACCTCCTTGGCGAGCTGCGCGGTGGGCCACTTCTCGACGGTGACCGCGCGGAAGCCGCGCCCCTTGTCGAGGATGCGCTGCACGAAGAGGGTGCGCGTGACCTTGTTGGCCTGCATGACGCGCTGGATGAGGGCGACGCGCTGCTCGGGCGTGAGCGCGCGGTAGGGAGTGGTGGTGGCAGCCATGGGCGGCAAAGATAGTTGCCGCCGAGTGTCGGGCGCGGGTGGGGCATCCACCCGGGGAGCCAAGTGGAGCGCGGCGAGTATCTTGTGATGCACTGCCTGCCGCGCGCCGCTGACGGCGCTCCCTCGACACGACTGCTCCGATGCGTGCTCCGCTCCTGCCCCTCCTCGCGCTGACGACCGCCAGCGCCTGCCTCGCCCAGCCCAACGAAGGGCCGGCGCCCAAGTCGCCCACGCCGAGCTACACGGCGGGAGTGGTGCGGGTGGATACCGTGGCCACGGGGCTCGAGCATCCGTGGGCGGTCGCGCAGATGCCGGATGGTCGCTTCCTGGTGACCGAGCGGCCGGGGCGGCTGCGGTTGGTCGATCAGAAGGGGGTCATCTCCGCGCCCATCGCCGGTGTGCCCGCGGTGCACGCGGTGGGGCAGGGCGGGCTGCTCGACGTCACGCTCGCGCCTGATTTCGCGACGTCCAAGACGCTCTATCTCTCGTTCTCCGAGCCGGGCGAAGGGGGCACGGCGGGGACGGCGGTGGCGCGCGCGCAGTTGGGCGAGAGGAAGCTCGAGAATGTGCAGGTGATCTATCGACAGGTGCCCAAGATGCGTGGCGGTGGGCACTACGGGTCGCGCGTGGTGGTGGCGCGTGATGGGAATCTGTTCATCACGCAGGGTGATCGGATGTTGTGGCGTGATAGCGCGCAGTCGATGACTGCGGGGCTCGGCAAGATCGCGCGGGTCAAGCCGGATGGGTCGATCCCGGCGGACAATCCGTTCGTGAAGACGGCGGGGGCGCGGCCGGAGATCTGGTCACTTGGGCATCGCAACCTGCAGGGCGGCGCGCTCGATCCGGCGACGGGGCAGTTGTGGACAGTGGAGCATGGTGCGCGCGGCGGGGATGAGTTGAATCATCCGGAAGCGGGGAAGAACTACGGGTGGCCGGTGATCACGTACGGGATGGATTACTCGGGGGCGAAGATCGGCGTCGGCGCGGTGAAGGAGGGGATGGAGCAGCCGGTGTACTACTGGGATCCGGTGATCGCGGCGTCGGGGTTGACGTTCTATACCGGGGATAAGTATCCGGGGTGGAAGGGGAGTGTGTTTGTCGGGTCGATGACGCCGGGTGGGTTGGTGCGGTTGGAGGTGAGTGGGGGGAAGGTGGTGAAGGAGGAGCGGTATCTCGGGGAGTTGAAGGCGAAGCGGGTGCGGGATGTGGTGCAGGGGGTCGACGGGTTCCTGTATGTCGTGACGGATCATGATGAGGGGAGTTTGTTGCGGGTGGTGGGCGTCAAGTAGTCCGCGTTCGCGCCGGGCGCCGCGGTAGCGTCAGGACTCTTGAGTTCGGAGCGGGACGTGAGAGTCAGCGGGCGGGGCTCGTGATGGGGTGGTCGACGGAGATGGCGAGCTGACTCATGGCATCGCGCCAGCGTTTCGCAGACACATGCGATCGGCCGAGATGTTGCGCAGAGCAAGAGAGGAGAGTTTGACGGCGGCCAGGTTGGTCGGAAAGCGGCCACTCGCCTTGATCAGCTTGCCCACGCGCTCGATCGCGTTAGTCATGCAGGTGTGCTGGTGGATTGCCGGGAGAGTCGCGACGGGCGGAATCACGTGCTGCCACGCGCGCTTTCCGAGGCCCGGGATTATGGGTTGGCGTTGCCCCCCAAGAGCCTGTGGCGAACGCGGCCAAGGCATCGCGCACGGTCGCCTTCGGGCGACGATCTTCCCACGTCACATCGGCGAGACCATCGTGGAGCAGATGCACGATGTGCGCTTGGACCGTCGTGCGGGAAAGGCCCGCTCCGTCGCATCCGGCAATCCGGAGAGGCCGTCGATGACGGCAATCATGACCTCGCTCACGCCGCCTCCCCGTACCGCAGCACGGTCAGCCGCACGGGCCCGTCATCGGCGTGCATTGCCTTAGCAACGTGCCCGTTGCGGCAAGCGCCGCCTCG
>JALOPS010000336.1 GCA_025453745.1 Gemmatimonadaceae bacterium | reverse complement strand
TGGATTCACGTTGACCGCGGATTCCACGACGTTGCGAATGCGCTGGAACGACGTGCGCGACACCCACGTGAAGCCCTTCCGCTCGATCGGAACAAGGTTGACCGCCACCTCGTGGCCGTTGTTGCGCAACTGCCCGACGTTGTCGAACTGCGTCGTCACGCCCGAGGAGTTCGGCAGGTTGCGCAGCAGCAGCGCGTCGCGAATCCGTGCGTCGAAGTAGGTGTACTCCACGGCCACGCGCCGGTTGAACAGTTGCAGGTCGGTGCCGACCTCCAGCTCTTCCTTGAGCTCCGGCTTGATGTTCGGATTGCCCAGCGTCGCCGCAGTGCCGAGACCGTTGACGCCGTTGATCAGCCCATTGCCCGCGAGGATGAGGAAGCGCTGCCCGTACAGTGGACGATTGCCCGTCTGCCCCCACGAGGCGCGCAGCTTCACTTCATCGAGCTTGGGCACCAGGTTGAGCAGACGATACGACCCCTGCACCGACGGGAAGACGAAGAATTTCTCCACGTCGCCGTTGTTGCTCGACCGGTCGCCGCGAACGGCTGCCGAGAGATAGAGCTTCTCGCTGAAGCCCAGGAAATCCTGGCGCAGGAACCACGCCTGGTCGCGCTGCAACTCGCGATTCTGGAAGGTCAGCTGCTGCCCCTGATTGACGTTCGGAATGCCCGGCACGAGGCCGATCGCGCGCACGCGCGAGGTGTTGAGCCCCTGCTCTTCCTGCGTCACGCCGCCCGTGGTGGTCAGGGTGAACGGCAGCGACGACGGCGTGAACTGATACGTCGCCTTGAGCAGTTGATTGAGCTGCCGGCTGCTGGCCGTCGACTGCACCGCCGTGCCGAGCTGGCCGTCCGACGGCTCGTACTGCATGAAGTTCGGGCTGTAGAGCTGGTTGTCCTGCGTGAACCGGTCGACGCCGAGCAGATAGCTCAGCCGCAGCGAGTTCGCGCTCGACTGCCACGCCTGATAGTTGAGCTCTGCGGCACCGACGATGCGATCGTTCCCTTCCTCGTTCTTGACGAGGGCCAGTGTCTGGAACGGATTCGACGTGTTGATGGGGTTCGCATTGCCGCCGAAGCGATTGAGCACGAAGCCCCCCTGCGCGTCGCGTGCGTCGAGCGTGTAGAAGCTCGGCGTGGCGCCAAAGACGTAGAGCGGGCTCGTCACCGGCGTGTTGGAGTTGCCGGAGATGCCGCGATTGGCCACGCTGCGCGTGTAGCCCAGGTCGAGGCGCGCCGTCAGTCGGGCACCCAGATTCTGGTCGATGTTGATGCGCGCGTTGTCGCGCGTGGCATTCGTGTTGACCGCGATGCCGTTGTCGAACTTGCGGCCGACCGACGCCAGGAAGCGCGTCTGCTCCGTGCCGCCCGTCACCTGCACGCCCGTCTCCCACGACAGGTCGCGGCGACTGAAGAGCTGCTCGGTGAAGTCGTTGAACGGGATCTGCCCGCCGTTGGCCTGCATGGCCGACATGAGCTGTTCCCGCGCGATCGTGGCATTCGCCGCCAGTGCCGCCGCCTGCAACGCCGCCGTCGTGTCGAGGAAGCGCCGCTGCCCGACGCCGCGCAGCAGCGACCACTGCCCCGCGCGCTGCGTGATGTTCCACCGCGTCTGTCCGGCCTTGCCGCGCTTGGTCGTGATGATCACCACGCCATTCGTCGCGCGCGACCCGTAGAGCGCCGACGCGGCCGCACCCTTGAGGATCTGCAGGTCCTCGATTTCGTTGGGATTGAGGTCGGCGAGGCGATTGGTCCGATTGTCCTGCACGCTCGCGATGTTCCCCGCAAAGCCCGACGCGCGGGAGATCGAGTTCTGCCCGCCGGCGATCGACGCATTCGACATGATCACGCCGTCGATGACGAAGAGCGGCTCACCGTTGCCGAGCACGGAGGTCACACCGCGAATCTGGATCTGGCCGCCGCCGCCGGGTGCACCGGAGTTCATGTTGATGCGCGCGCCGACCACCTTGCCCTGCAGCGCCTGGTCGACGGTCATCGCAGGGACACGCGCGAGCTCTTCGCCGCCGACCTGCACGGTGGCCGTGGCCGCGTTCTTCTTCTCGAGCGTGCCCTGCTGCGCGGTGGTCAGCACCGCGTCGAGCTGCAACACGTCCTTCTTGAGCGCGATGTCGGCGGTGGCCTGGTCCGCAGTGAGCGTGACCGTGCGCGCCTGGTAGCCGATGCGCCGGAAGCGCAGCGTGGCGGGGCCAGCGGGCAGTGCGAGGGTGTAGGTGCCGCTGGCGGCGGTGAGGGCGCCGGCGGTGCCGCCGACCACCTGCACGGTGGCGCTGGCGATCGGGGCACCGGTGCCCTCTTCGGTGACCTTGCCGGTCACTCGGCGTTGTTGGGCGGCGAGCGACGCGGCCGAGGTCGCCATGACGGCGACGACGAGCGCGGTGGCGCGCAGGAGGCGAGACACGGGGGAGACTCCGGGTTCGAGCCGGGGGTGGGCGACGCGCCAGACGAGGCACGGGCCATGGGGGGCAGGACCACCACACGATGCGTGGCCCCTTTAGAACGCCGGACGGGGGCTACGGGTTGCCACTCGCCGGGACGGTTCGCGCGGACGCATGAGCGGTCGAACACCGCGTCACTTTCGCACGGGGTGAGTGCAGCGAGTCACCGTCGTGTGTTGAGCGGAGCGTTCGCAGAGCGAACGCGGAGTCGAAACACCGCCCGACGCTCGCGTCACCCTGAGCGAGCGGCGCAGCCGCGAGCCGAAGGGGCGAGCGTTCGGGGCAGTGGTGGCGGTGCAAGCCCGCTCGCGAAGGGCGCTTCCCTCGCCTCGCCGCTGCACGGCTCGCTCGGGATGACCGCACCATCGGGGGATCCCTCGACTCGCCGCTCCGCGGCTCGCTCGGGATGACGGCGCCCGCGGGGGATCCTTCGACTCGCCGCTACGCGGCTCGCTCAGGATGACAGCACCCTCACCGCTTCCGCTTCGTCCACACGAGAATCAACCCGCACGACGTCGTCGTCGACTGATACTGCGCGGGCGCGTTCGCGACGTTCTTGTACACCTCCATCCCGTACATCTCCTCCGGCCGCACGAAGTGATCGATCGTGAACGCGGCGTCGTCCGTCCCCACGCGGATCCCGTCCACGAAGTACGTCGGCCGACAGCCATCGATCCCCGGACTCGTCACCCCCATCGAGCGCTGGAACGTCACCACGCTCGAATACCCGTATTGCACCACCTTCACGCCCGGCACCCCGGCGAGCATGTCGTTGACGGCAAGCGCCTTGCGCTGGCGAATCCACTCCTGATCGAAATAGACGCCGCCACCACCCTTCCGCCGGAGATCGAACTCGCTGATGAACCGCTCGCGCTGCAACGTCGACACCACATTGATTGGCGCAAGCTGCAACAGGCGATCGTCCATCGTGACATCCAGGCGATTCACGCCACGCCCGCGGAGCGACACCCGCGTCCGCAGGGGGCGGTAGCCGATCGCGCGAAACTCCACCACCTGTGTGCCGGTTGGCACGTCGGCCAGCGTGACGACGCCGCTGTCATTGCTGATCGCTCCCGCGCGCACGCCAATGACCGACGTTTGCACCCCGCTGATCGGTCGCCCGCCGGGTGTGCGCACGGTCGCGGTCAATGACGCCTTGAGCGGCGCATTGCTCGCTCCGGCCGTGGGCGCGCCGTGCAGCGGCGCTGGCGTGGCATCCGCCTCGTCGGCACGCGCCGGCTCCACCCGCAACGCGCGGAGCCCCACGTACTGCCCATCCAGCGTCGTCTCCATGACCGACGTCGACCCATTGAGCGCCACCGTACGCAACTGCACCGGCACATCCACCGGTACGCCGCACAAGCGGAACGTCCCGCTTGCATCGGTCGTCGACGTCGCCGTGCGCACCTCCTGCCGCAAACCGCCGACCGCCTTGCCGATGGTATAGAGCGACCAGCTCGCCATCACCGACGCGCCCTCGAGGGCCACACCGGTGCCCCGTTCGCTCACGCTGCCGACGAGCACGCCCGACGCGCTGTCGACGCGCTGCGCGGCGCACAGCACACCGAGCACGGTCGCCTCGCTCGGCGTCCCCATGGGGACCACGGCCTCCTTCTTGTCGATGACCGTCAGCTCGCGCGATGGTGCAGGCACCCCGAGCGAATCGAGCAACGGGTGCAGCACCGTGAGCGTGTAGCTGCCCACCGGCACCTTGTCGAAGCGATAGCGGCCCGTCGCGTCGCTGGTCGCCGTCAGCTCGGTCCCCTCGAGCCAGAGCTGCGCACCCGCGAGCACCTGCTTGCTCACCAGGCTATCGAAGACGACCCCCGTGACGGTGCCGACCGGCGGCTCCTTGCGCACGAACGTCAACTCCTGCGCGCCCGCCGTGCCGCACCACACGATCACCGCACACCACATGATCCACACGCGTGCCATACGAGGAAGCATCACAAGCGGGCCAGCCAGATGGGAGAGGGGAAGACCGGTGAAGTGATGCACCGTACGGGCCAGGACGAGCGAACGGTCGGCGCCCCGGAGGACGCCGACCGTTCAGACCTCTGACTGCAGCGAACGTTCCCTTA
>JALOPS010000059.1 GCA_025453745.1 Gemmatimonadaceae bacterium | reverse complement strand
GGGGCTCCTGATCTCCACGCATCGCTGGGCTCCAAAAGAGATGCGCCACGGTAGGGACAATCCCCGTGGCGCGCAACAGCTTTCTTCAGCAGCCTGCTATGCCATCGACGACGCATCGCTCGTCGGCGCACCACCGCGCATGCGGGAGGGCGCGGCCCCCGATTTGCGCCTCGCCGACGCGATCCTCGTCGATCAGCGCGGGGCGAAGACGCTGCGGGGCGCGGCGGCCGCGCGGCCTGGTGCTCCAGCGCGTGACGCGGCTGCGGTTGGCGATGTGATCGAGCTCAATGACTCGCGTGCACGGATCGTGGGATTCTACGATGCGCCCCCCTCCTTCCAGTCGCTGCCACGCATCTACACCACGTGGCAACGCGTGCGACGGTTCGTGCCCAACGAGCGCAAGATGCTCTCGTTTGTGCTCGTGCGCGTCGCGCCCGGGCACGACGCCGCGACGGTCGCCGCGGCCATTGGTGCGCGCACCGGACTGCAAGCGCTCACGCCCGACGAGTTCACGCGTCGCACGCAGACCTTCTTCCTGCTGAACACCGGCATCCTCGTCACGTTCGGGGCCATCACCCTCGTCGCGGTGCTGATCGGCTTCTTCATTGCCGCACAGACGTTCCGCAACTTCACGCGCGAAAACCTGCGCTACTTCGGCGCCCTCTCGGCGATGGGCGCAGACTTCACGCAACTCGTCGGCATGGTCGCCATCCAGGCCATCGTCGCCAGTGCCGTGGGCACCGGGCTCGGACTCGGCGTGGCTGCCATCACCGCGAATGCCACGACCGGCAGCGAGCTCGCCGGCAGCCTCACGCTCCTTCAGGTGGGGATCACCGTCGCACTCATGATCGGCGTCTGCGTCGTCGTGGCGTCACTCAGCATGCGCACCGTGCGGACGCTCGAGCCCGCGGCGGTGTTTCGCGGATGACGATCCCGATCGCGCCGCCGTCGCCGTCGATCGCCGTCTCCATGCGCGGCATCGAGAAGGCGTTTGGCGAAGGTCCTGCGCGCGTCCAGGCGCTGCGCGGTATCGACCTCGACATCCCCATCGGCGAGATGGTCTTCCTCGTGGGCCCCTCGGGGTGCGGCAAGACCACACTCATTCAGGTGATGTGCGCCATCCTCCATGCCGACGCGGGCGCGTGCACCGTGTTCGGTCGCGAGGTGGGGGAGATGGAGACGGGGGCGCAGGCCGCGTTTCGCCGTGACGTGATCGGCTTCTGCTTTCAGCAGTATCAGCTGATCCCCACGCTTACAGCGGCGGAGAACGCGGCGATCCCGCTGCTCATTGCCCGGCGGTCGCGGCGTGAGGCGCTCGAGCGCGCCAGGCACGAGCTCGACGCGCTCGGACTCGGTGACCGTACCGACAGCCTGCCGAGCCAGCTCTCCGGCGGACAGCAGCAGCGCGTCGCGATCGCCCGCGCGCTGGTCCACGCACCACGCCTGGTGGTCTGTGATGAGCCCACGAGTGCGCTCGATCATCGCGCCGGTGCGTTGGCGCTCGAGCTGCTGCGCGAGCGCATGCGGGCCGACGGGCGCGCGATCGTGATCGTCACACACGACACCCGCATTCTGCACTACGGTGACCGCATCTGCACCATGGATGACGGCCGCATCGTGTCCGTCGAGCGCACCACGCCCGAGCCGGTGCCCTCGCTCCCGCTCGCTTCCCGCCAGATCGCCTGAGCCATGACGCTGCTTGCTACGATTCGCTCCAACTGGCTGACGTTCGCGGCCGTCACGGGGACGCTTGCCGCCATCGGCACCGCGGTACGCAACGGCGCGCGCACCGCCGAGCCCACCGGTGACGTCGCCGTCGACGTTCGGCCAGCGCCCGTCCCCTTTGCCGATGTGATCGCCGGTCCCGGTCTGATCGAGTCGGCGCAACGCGATGTGCGCGTCGCGGCGCCGGTGAGCGGACTCGTGACGTCGGTCGCCGTCTCGGTGGGCGACCGGGTGCAAGCCGGCGCGCCGCTCTTCACGCTCGACCGGCGACAGAGTGAGGCCGACGTGCGCACGCGGCGTGCGATGGTCGCCAGTGCACGCGCGGCGCTGCTCGAACAGGAGACCGCACTCGCGCAGGCACGGCTGCTGCTCACGACGATCGAGCAGGTCGACGATCGACGCGCCGTCAGCCATGAGGAAGTCGTCACGCGTCGGTCGAACGTCCAGCTCGCCGAGGCCCGCCTGTCGGCCGCACGCGCCGAGGTCAGCACGCGCGAGGCGGAGTTGGGCGCGGCGGTCACGAGCGACGGGCTCCGCATCGTGCGCGCGCCCTCCGCCGGCGAGGTGCTGGCGGTGAGTGTGCGCGCCGGCGAGTTCGTGATGAGTGGCGGCACCGAGGTGCCCGTACGGCTCGGTGGCGTGGCGCGATTGCAAGTGCGCGTCGACATCGACGAGAACGACGCGTGGCGATTCGCCGCTGGCGCGCGGGCACGACTGACGCTGCGCGGCAATGCCGCGCTCGGCACCGACCTGCGCTATGAGTACGTGGAGCGATACGTGACGCCCAAGGTCTCGCTCACCGGCAGCGCCACCGAGCGCGTCGATACGCGCGTGCTGCAGGTGATCTACAGCTTTCCGTCGACCGCGCTGCCGGTCTACGTCGGCCAGCAGGTGGATGTGGTAATCGAGGCAGCGCCTCGCACCGGGAGTGCCAAGTGACCCGCGGTGCACTCGGCCTGCTGATGGTCCTCGCGGGATGCGTGCGCCCCGACGCGTTGCGCACCGGACCCTCACCGGTGCCGACGACCTTCACGTGGGTCGGGCGGGACTCCACCGCAGCGGTACACAATGACGCGTGGGACGAGCGCACCTGGTGGTCGCAGTTCGGCGTGCCAGCCGTCGACTCGCTCGTGGCACTCGGCATGATGGCCAACACCGACCTCGCCGTCGCGACCGCACGGCTGTCCGATGCACAGGCCTCCGCACGCATCGCCGGCGCCAAGCTGCTGCCCACGGTGACCGGGCGCGCCGAGGCGTCGCGTGCACAAACGGTGATCGGCAACTTCGGCGCGCTCCGGCTCGACGTGCTGAGTCAGGCCACGAGTGCGAGTTGGGAGCTCGACATCTTCGGGCAGTTGCGGCAGGAACGCGCGTCGGCGGTCGCCGGCCTGCGTGCGTCCGGTTACGACGTGGCCGATCTCGAACGGACGATTCAAGGACGCATCGTGCGACGCGCAGTCGATGCGATGGGTGTCACCGTGCGACTCGCGTTGGCCGACTCCAGCGTGAACGCATTGCGCACGAGCGCTGCGCTGCTTGCATCGCGCGCACGTGCCGGGGTGGCCAGCGAGTTCGACGCCGTGCGTGCGCACACGCTGGCCGATGATGCGGCGGCGACCGTTCCGTCATTGCGGGCCGAGTGGAGCAGTGCGATCGGAGAGTTGGCCGTGCTGTGTGGTACGGACGTCGCACGAGTCGACGCGCTCTTGTCCGGTGTCGCGCTACCCGCGCGCACGCTGTCTGCACCAGTGGCCGACGCACCCGCCGATGTGTTGCGCCGCCGCCCTGATGTGCGGGCCGCGGAGCTCCGCGTCGTGGCAGCGGCGGCGCGCGTCACCGCGGCGAAGGCCGCGCTGCGGCCGTCGTTGTCGCTCGGCGGAACGCTGGGTGTCAATCGCACCGGCTCGCGGCCGAGCGCGTCCACATGGTCGTTCGGCCCGTCGCTCAGCCGGACGCTGTTCAATCGCGGTGCCAAAGGTGAGCTCGATGCGCGTCGCGCCTCCGTGATGCAGCGCGAGGCCGAGTGGCGCGGCAGTGTGCTCGGTGCTGCACGCGACGTGGAGACCGCGTACGCGCAGTGGCGAGCCGACGCCGTGCGGACGCAGCTGTTGCGTACCGTCGTTGGCGAGCGACTGACGATCGAATCGCTCGCCAGTGCGCGCTGGCGCGGCGGGCAGACGGACTATCGCGATGTGCTCGACGCGGCGCGGCAGCGTCTCGACGCCGAGCAAGGTCTCGTGCGGCAGCGGGTCGCCGAGTTGCAGGCCGTGGCAACCATTCATCAGGCGCTCGGTGGAGGGGCGTCGCGAGGGGACGGCGTGCGATGAGCGGGCGTACAGCAGGACGGCGGACGATGGCGGGCCTCTTCGCGATGGCGGGGCTCATCGCGCAGGACGGCTGGGCGGTGAAGGATCAATACGGGAGACTGCACACCGAGGCCACGCTACGCGGGCGTGCGGTCGTGCTCCTGGTTGCGCGGAGCAAGGCTGGTGGCGAGCAGCTCCAATTGTGGACGGCGCGGTTGCGTGAGCGCACCGGGACCTGCGCCGATTCCATCGCGATCGTGCGCGCTGCAGACCTGTCGTTCATTCCGCGCCTGCTGCGTGGACAGGCGCGCAAGCGACTGCCGCTTCGCGACTCGCTGCCGGTGCTGCTCGACTTCGAGCGCGTGCTCGCCACGCGCTACCGGCTGAGCGACTCCACCACGACGCAGGTGGTGCTCGATCGGCAGGGGAGTGAGATCGCGCGGTTCACCGGGATGGAGGCGACGCCGTTGGCCGTGTCGCGTGTGGCGGATGCGGTCTGTGCCGTGGGGCGGTAGGTGCACGGACCGGCTGCCCGGCTTCCCCATGTTGGCGCGACGCTGTCGATTGAGGGCACGCCTCCACTGTGAGAACTCCGCGCACGATGTCTTTACTTCCGCCCATGTCGTCGCTCACTCCCGCCGCTCTCCGCTGCCGCCGCACGAGCGTTGCTCCGCGTATGGACGGCTCCACACAGTGCGCCGCGTGGACCGCCGCCGAGTGGTCGCCGCGACTGGTCGACATGGTCGACGGTGGTCCGGCACTCTACGACACGCGCGTTGCCGCACTGTGGGATGACGACGCCTTCTACGTCGCCTTCCGCGCGGAAGAACCGTACGTCCGCGCAAGAATCTCCACCCGCGACGAGCCGGTCTTCCGCGAGAACGACGTGGAGCTCTTCATCGACGGTGGCGACGCCTACTACGAACTCGAAGTCAACGCCCTCGGCACACTGTACGAAGTGCTCTTCGTCTGGCGCGACGCGTTCACGCGCGGCGGACGCTTTGACATCCCGTCGCTCGATGTGCACGACCCGCGCACACTGACCTTCGCCGGCGACGATGATCGGACGCCGGCGACCTTCTGGACCGGCGGACATCCGCGCGGGCCACGCTGGGCGTTTCGCGGGTGGGATCTGCCCGGCCTCCGCTCGGCGGTCCATGTCGACGGCACGCTCAACGACGATCGCGACATCGATCGCGGCTGGAGCGTGGAGCTCGCACTCCCGTGGCACGGGCTCGAGGTGCTCGCCGATCTCGATCGGCCGGTGCCGCCGCGGGCGGGCGATCGCTGGCGCATGTGCTTCGGCCGCTTTCAGCGCATCATCAGCAGCGGGCGCGAAGTGCAACCGCACCCGGCGTGGGTGCTGACACCGCATGGACGATACGACACGCATCGCCCCGAGCAATGGAGCGTGGTGGAGTTTGTTGCGTAGCAGAGCGCGCTACTCCGTGCCCAGCGCCTCCGCCAGCAACAGCCGCGCCTTCGTCCAGTCACGTCGCACGGTGCGTGAGGTCACGCCCAGCACCTCCGCGACTTCCTCCTCCTCGAGGCCGGCAAAGAAGCGCAGCTCCACCACGCGGCACAATCGCTCGCTGACACCGCGCAACTGCTCCAGCGCGTCATCGAGTGCAATGAGGTCATCGAGCTGTACCGCCAACGCGGACTCGGCGTCGGTCAGCGTCACCGGCGCGGCGCCCCCACCACGCTTGGCGGCGTGTCGATGTCGCGCATAGTCCACGAGTAGTTGTCGCATCGCACGCGATGCGGAACCGAAGAAGTGCGCGCGGTCACGCCACCGCGGATCGGCCGGCCCGCCCACCTTGAGCCACGCCTCGTGCAGCAGGTCGGTGGTGCTGATCGTCGCCGCCGACGCCCGGGTGCGCAGGTGATGCCGCGCGATGCGCTTGAGCTCATCGTACACCGCCGGATCGAGCCCCCGCGTGGTCGGCGCGGTCGTCGCCCCCGTCGCGACGCCAACCCCCACGTCGTGCGACGACTCCGGGCCGGTCAGCGAACCGTCGAGCGTCATACCCATCACGCAACCCTCGCGCGCGGACATCGGCAAGGGGAGGGCGCTCACGGGGGAACCGCCGACGCCGGGCGCTCGGGGAGGAGCGGGACGCGCACACGCGTAGTGCTGTCGGCGCCGCGCCGTGCACTCGTGTCGGCCAGGAGCCGTGCACGAATGCGCGCGGCGTCCTGCACCCGTCGCTGCGCGTCGTAGAGCTCGGCGAGCATGCGCAGTCCGCGTTGCGTCATGCGGTTGGCGTCGCCACGGGACGCGCTCAACGCACTGACCGTCGCCGTCAGCTCACGCTCGGCCTCGTCCAGCCGCCGCGTGCGTCGCAGGAGGTCGCCAAGTCTGAGTCGCACCGCAAGGTGCATGACCGCCCCATCAGCGCCCAGCGCGGCAAACTGCGCCGCCGACGTGCGCAGTTCTGGCTCCGCTTCCACGTAGCGCTCCGCGTCGACGAGCGCCGAGGCGAACGCGCTCCGAAAGACTGGGCTCATCGGATTGCGGTCTCCCATCACGCGATCGATCATCTCCACTGCGGCACGGAACTCGGCAAAGCCCTCGTTGGGTCGTCCCACGCGCACCAGCAGCATGCCGTACGACTGCCGCGCATTGGCGACCGCGAAGTGGCCGTCCGGAAACGCCGCTTCGAGCACGCCGAGTGCGTGGCGCAGCAGGGTGTCGGCCTCGGCGGTACGCTCCGTTGCGGCCAGATGTTCGCCGAGTCGCTGTTCGGTGATCGCGACGTCGACGTGGGACGGGCCGAGGAGCGTGCGCTGCATGGCAAGCGCTTCGCGTACGATGGCTTCACCGCGCGTCCCGCGCTTGGCGAATTGCTCCCGCGCGAGCACAAATCCGCCGTAGGAGAAGAGCTGCGCCGCGAGCGCTTCACTGGGCGTGCGAGGCGTGCGGACCAGCGCCTGTTCCCACTGGGCAAACACGGAGTCGGCGACCTGCGGCTGTCCGCGCTCGTGCAGTACTCTGGCCAGTTGGAACCGCGCATCGTGCACCAGCAGTGAGGTGTCGCCGGTGACGGCCAGCGCCGTGCGCAGTGCAGCGCGTGCCTCCGCCTCGGCTTCGGCGAGCTTTCCTTCCTGATTCGCCACCGACGAGAGCGCGAGCCGGCTGCGTGCGACGTCGGCGTGCATCTCGCCGAGGAGCCGTCGACGGATGGCCAGCGCGCGCTCGATGGCGGTGCGTGCCGTCGCCGACGCGCCGAGCGTGGCGTTGATGCGCCCGACCACGTCGAGCAGCTCCGCCTGCACTTCGGGTTGACTGGCCAGACCATCGGCACGAGCGGCACCACGCGCCAGCAGCGTGCGCGCAGTAATGGTGTCGCTGCGCCCGCCGCGCGGATCGCTCGCCTCGAAGAGTCCGAGCACGAAGCGCGTCACCTGCTCTGCCTTCTCGCGCTCGGTGGTGGCCGTCTCGAGCGCGCGCGCGATGCGCCGGTTCTGAACGGTCACGGTGATCGCATAGATCGTCGCGATCGCAAATGCGGCCGCACCGAGCGAGAGCGGCAGTGCGCGTCGACGGATCGCGCGACGCCACCGATACGCCCGATCGCCCGCGCGGGCAAGCACCGGCTCGCCGTCGAGCACGCGGCGCAGGTCGGCGGCGAAGTCGGCGACCGTGGCGTACCGCGCGTCGGGATCACTCCGCATGGCGCGCGCGACGATCGCATCGAGATCGCCGCGCAACGCGGCATTCATGCGTGAGGGCGGCGGCGGATCGTCGAGCGCAGCGGAACGCCGCGCCACCGCATCGTCGCCAAACGGGCGCTGCCCGGAGAGGAGCTCGTACAGGATGGCCCCGAGCTGAAAGACGTCGGTGGCCGTGGTGATCATCCGTCCGTCGAACTGCTCCGGAGCGGCGTACGCGGGCGAGAGCCAGCGTTGACGCGTCACCGTATCGGCCGTCGCACCGGGCTCGAGGATCTTCGCGATGCCGAAGTCGAGCAGCCGCGGTCGGCCATGCGTGTCGACGAGAACGTTCGACGGCTTGAGGTCGCGATGCACGACCAACTGGCGATGCGCGGCCTGCGTCGCTTCCGCCACCGACAACATCAGGCGCAATCGAGCCGGCACATCGAGCCGCTGCGACGTGCTCCATTCGGTGAGCGGCACGCCGTCGATGTACTCGAGCACCAGATAGGGTCGCCCATCCGGCGTCACACCACCGTCGAGCAACCGTGCAATGAACGGATGCTCGAGCGTGGCCAGAATGCGGCGTTCACCGTGAAAGCGCTCGATGTCGGCCGCCGTGTCGAGTCCCGCGCGCAGCACCTTGATGGCCGCGCGCTGCGCAAACGCCCCGTCGTTTCGCTCTGCGAGATACACACGCGACATCCCGCCACGCCCGATCTCCCGGACCACACGCCATGCGCCGAGGACCTCGCCGACGAGCGGGTCGTCGGGGCCAGCGTCGTCGTGCAGGTCGCGCACGAGTGCGGCGGCCACAGCGCCCGCGCCTGCATCGAGCAACGTCGGCGCGTGCCCGTGACGCGCCAGCAGCCGTTCCACCGCTTGTCGCAATGCCGGATCGCCCGAGCACTCGGCGTCGAGCAGCGCCGGCCAGGCCGACGGCTCGACATCGAGCGCCCGATCGAGGACGCGCTCGATTTCGGGCCAGCGGGTGGAGTCCATGGCGGGGGCCGCACGTGGAGTGGGCGTGCCGGGCGTCGCCTTCAACATGCGCGGAGGGCACGTGAGGCGCGCGGGGTACGTCGCTCGGGTCCACCACCAACCGTCATGCGTCACCACGGGATCGGGAAGATCGATGCCGCCCGCAGTGGCGGCGTAGGACATACGGATTCCGAGGTCGGGACCGGACAGCACGCTGTCCGCCGCCGGCGCACAAGGGCGTACGGACCGATGGCGCGCGCGCCCGCCGTGCCGGCATCCCTCACTCCCCGGAGTCTCCGATGTTGACCGATCTCCAGCGCCAGCTCATTCGCGAGAGCTGGGCCCGCATCACCCCACGTGCCGCACCCGTAGCCGCGGCCTTCTACGATCGCCTCTTTCAGCTCTCGCCGGAGGTGCAACCGCTCTTCGCGCACGCCGACATGACGCAGCAGCAGGCCAAGCTTGTGCAGGCGCTCGCGCTGGTCGTCGCACATATCGATCGATTCGACGCCATCAGCGGTGCGGTCGCTGAGCTCGGTCGGCGCCACGCGGGCTACGGCGTGCGCACCGAACACTACGACCTGGTCGGACGTGCGTTGCTCGAGACACTCGCTGAGGGACTCGGCGATGACTTCACACCGGCACTGCGCGACGCGTGGGCGGCGGCGTTTGGCGCCGTCGCACAGACGATGCAAGACGGAGCGGCCGTGCGTGCCGCGTAGCGCCATGGTGCGCCCAACGACGAGGGCGATGCGGAGATGTCATCCGCATCGCCCTCCGTGTCCGTGTACTGCGCCTGCACTTACTCCACACGTCGCCGGCGTTGCACCGCCAGCAGCGCCACCAATCCCGTGGCAACGAGTGCATACGTCGACGGCTCGGGAACGACCGTCGTGACCTGTGCCCAGTCTGCGGTGAACGCGAAACCCCCTCCGGGCGCCGTGCCGCCGTTGGGACGGAACGTGGCCACCTGCACCGTCGCGTTCGCGGGCACGAGGACGCTGAAGTCCGTGCGGCTCGGGCAGTAGAACGCGTGGCAACTGTATCCGGAGTCGCCGAGGTACCCCGTGGCAACTTCGAACATGTTGAACGCCCCGAGGTAGGCCACCACGTGGGCGCCGTCCTGGGTCGAGCCGACGTTCGACACGAGAAATCCTGCGGCGGTATTGAACGGATTGATGAAGTCGAACGTGACGAAGCTGTACTCCGAGCCGAACTCGGTCCCCGGGAATGTTTTTGGTGGTGACAGGTAGTGCGAGCCAACCATGTTGCGTGACACACGGGTGGGCGCCACGAGCTCCGTGCCGTTCCAGAAGTGCGTGATGACCGTCTGTGCGGAGGTTGTACGGGGTGGTGCGAGGAGCGCAAGCGTCGCGAATGCGCCGAACGTGAGACGACGAAACATGAGAGGACTCCGAATGAATGCCTTGGCGCCAACCGCTCCCTGCGATTGGTCAGGAGGTCGTCCGGAATTCGCGGCCGCGGCCGGACACGTCGCCCGCGACGTCTGCCATGCGTGTCGCCAACTCTCCCTCCAGCACATGGCGAGCGTGCCGCAGCTTGCACATGCCACCGACGCAGCACTGATTGCGCCGCAGCGCGCGCCTCGGCGAATGGCGCGATGCCCCTGACATCCTCCGGCAGTGCGAGGCCTCATGGAGTTGCTCGAACGCGTCACGGAGCGTCGCCCGTGGTCCGATCTGCGTACCACCGCAGCCGATCTCGAGGCACTCGACGCCCTGCGTGCCAAGCTCCGCGAACTGCTCCGGGCACGCGAGCCCGGCAAACGTCCGCGGGCGTCGGGCAGCACGGTACTCTTCACCGGTGCCGACCGCGCCGGCAAGTCGGTGGCCGCGCAGGTGCTGGGCAGCGCCCTCGCGCTCGAGGTCTACCGCATTGACCTGCGCGCTGCCCTCAGCGCATACGGCGCAGAGACAGAGCGATCGCTCGATCGACTGCTCACGTCTGCGGTGGCGGCTCCCGTGGTACTGCTCTTCGACGAGGCCGACGCGCTCTTCGGGAAGCGCTCGTCGACCGAACCCACGGATGATCGCTACCGCGCCGGTCCGATCGCCGCCGTCGACCGGTGTCTCTCGCGCCAGTCAGGTCTCGCCATCATCGCCTGCGACCACGCGGACGATCTCGATCCGGCGTTTCTCAAGCGCATGGGTGAGAGAATCGCGTTCCCGGTGCCGGATCCCCGATCACGCGCGGCACGGTGGGAGAAGCAACTGCCGACGCCCTGAGCGCATCAATGCGTGTGCAAACCACCGCGCGGTTCCTCGTACATCGAAAGCGCCGCCTTCGATTTACGAGGATACTGCTGTGTCCTTCCGCCGCGCGCGTGCGGCTCAACTCCCCGTCGGAACGATTGCCGCCGTCTCCACCATGAGAATCACGCTGTGCTCCGGCGCGCGCGTGCGGTGCACCACGCCTCTGGGCACAGTGATGCCCTGCCGCGGCAGCAGTTCCACGACGCGGCCGGGAGTCACGCCATCGGCCTGGGGCTCCAGGTCAATGAGGAACCGGCCGGAGATGACGTAGAAGAACTCGTCGTCATTGTCGTGGTGATGCCAGTGGTACTCGCCCTGCATCACGCCGAGACGGACCACGGAGTCATTGACCTGCGTGAGCGTCTGGTTGTACCACGCATCCTTCACATTGGCGACGAGCGGATCGAGATCGATGTGCGCCAAGGGCGGAAAGAGCACGTTCAGGTGCGTCGCGTACGGGAACTTGGGCGACTCGTCGGCGGCGGTGGTCATGGCACACTCGATGAAGGGCAGCGACGATGCTCGCAGTACGCGCAGGTGCGCCGTCGCGCACCTCACATCGTCGATGGCTCGAAGAATACCGGCTGCCCAACGACCAGGCTACCGCACCGCGTGACCGTGGCGTACACGCCGGCCGTGTTCGCCCGGAGCCGAACAATCGCCTTGAGCACCTCTGCGTCGATGCGCGCCGAGTCGGGGTGGATGTTGACCATCGCGCAGCGCACGTCGCGGTTGGTCACCGCGACCGCGGCGGCATCGGGTGCATCTCCAAAGGTCAGCACACCGCCCACCCAGTCTTCTTCGATGAACGGGCGTGCGTCGAGGGTGCGCAGCGCCACATTGGGGCGAAAGCGGCGCACGTCCGGTGGTTGGGACGACGCGCGACCGATCTGCTCGACCGTCGCGTGAGCAATGAGCGACATGCTCGCTTCATCGAAGATGCCGCGGTTCAGGTGCACCATGGCCACCGGCGCACCATGGCGCGCGCTCACCTCCGCCGCGAGTTCGTCGCCGAACAGCGTCAGCTCGGTGCCCGCCGGCGTGCGCACATTCGACGGGAGCTCTGCGTCTGAAGGTGTGCGGCGCAGCGGGGAGTAGCACACCAGCTCCGGCAGCCGCGAGGCGGTGAGCCACGGAAAGCCGCCACGATCATCCACGCGGTGGAGCGCCAGACGGCGATCGCCGGCGATGCCATGCCAGCCCACCTGCGCGACGGCGAGCGACTCACCGCGCATGGACTTCACGGGATACCGGTACAGCCCTTCGACTTCGCCGATGTGTGTGCGCATGGGACTCGATGCCGGTGACGTACCTGATCTGCTCCCTCATCCGCGAGCGGCGCGCTACGGCGCGACACCTCGCACGACCACTCGTACCTGACGTACGCTCCTTGCGCCCCGTACCGGACACCGCGACCGCCGGGTGATCACCTCACGTCTGCCAGCGCGATCAGCTCGCGCAGCCCGGGCAGCACGGCGAGCAACAGGTCACCCGGGGGCTGCGGAGCGATGAACGATACCACGAAGTTGCGTGACGCCTGCGCGTACGCCCCCTGCCGATCGATCACCGGCTGCAGGCGAGCGCGCCACTCGGCGTTCGGTCGGGAGCCTCGCGAGAGATGCTCCATCGCCTCGAGTGCGCCAGCGGCGAGCTGTGCGAGATCGCGCGAGACTTCGCGCGCATCGACCAGCGCCGGGACGCGCGTCGTGAGTGAGTCCATCGCCGCCGCCTGATCACGCCATCCCACGAGCAGCGCACGCAACTCGGCCGTCGACGCGCGCGCGTTCGGTCGCCACGCACGCGCGAGTCGGTTGAATCGCGCCGCCGTCGCGCTCTCCGGCGTCAGCGCGTCGGCCAACTCCGTGAACGACTGTGCGGCGTCACGCTGCCCACGCGCCCGATGATTGTGTCCATAGAACTTGACGGGTTCGAGTGCCTCTGCGAGCACGTCGAGCGCGTCGCCCGCCGTAGGGGCAAGCCGGCGCCGCATCTGCACCGGTGAAGTGCGGTGGCGCACGCCGATGGCTTCGAGCGTCGTGGAGAGCGCGGCAAGCCGCTCGTCGAGCGGCGCCGTGACAGCCGTGCGCGGTGACCACAATCGGTCGGCCACCGCTCCCATGCGCGGCCAGATCGTGGCGTCGAGCTTCTCTTCGGTGACCAACTCCGTCCACATCGCGGCCTCGCCGCCAAGCACCTTGGCCGCATCGCGCTCGGTGAGTGCGGCGAGCGAGTCGCGCTCGAAGCGCTCGCCGATGAGCGACTCGAGACGGTGTCCGCGCAGCATCGCACGGTCTTGCCGAGTGAGCCCAACCGCACGGGCATCGAGTGGATCGATGCGATGGAGCGTGTCGGACGCGGTGAGCCAGTCCAGATAGTACCCGGCCGACACGATCACGCGATGTCCCTGCTGCGCCGCGAGGGCCGTGGCCCTGGAACTCGTCCAGCTCTGCACCACCACCGCCGAAGGCAAGTCGGGCGCGAGGATCTCGTCCCAGCCGATCATCGTCTTGCCGAGCCGCTGCACGATGGTGTGCAGCCGTCGCGTGAAGTGTGCCTGCAGCGCGTGCGCGTCACGCAGCCCGCGCGCGCGCATGAAGCGCTGGATGGCCGGGTCACCGGTCCAGAGCGCCGCGTTGACCTCGTCGGCGCCCACATGGAGATACGGATCGGGAAAGAGCCCTGCGATCTCGGTAAACAGCCGCGTGAGAAACGTGTACGTGCCCTCACGCGTCGGGTCGATCACCGTGGTGCGCGGCGCAGCGTTCGGGCTCGCGAGCGCGGGGTACGCCTCCACGAGCGCACGACTGTGCCCCGGGACATCGATCTCCGGCACCACGCGCACCCCGCGCGCCGCGGCGTACTGCACCAGCGCTCGCACCTCCGCCTGCGTGTAGTACTGCCCGTGCGACGCCACGGCGTGCAGGCGCGGAAAGCGTCGGCTCTCGAGGCGAAACCCCTCGTTGTCACTCAGGTGCAGGTGCAGCACGTTGAGCTTGGTCAGCTCCATGGCATCGATCTGTCGCTCGAGGGCGGCAATCGACTGGAAGTGTCGCGCCACATCGATCATCAGCCCGCGCCACGGAAAGCGTGGCGCATCGTTGATCTCGCCGGCGGGCAGCGTGAAGCCGCCGGTGGCGGGCCGCGCGAGCTGCGTGAGCGTCGCGAAGGCACGCAACACGCCGACTTCCGTCGTCGCGCGCACCTCGGCGCTGTCGGCCGAGAGTCGAATGCTCGATCGCTCGTCGGCGCCCAGTGCGAGCCCCGACCCGTGCGCGCAGCTGCAGGCCACGCGGACTGTGAGTGCAGCCGCGGGCGGTGAGGCGTCACGTGATGCGGTGCGATGTGCGCTGCGCAGTGCGGTGAGCCGTTGCGTCAGTCGCACGGCGGCGTTGCGCAGTACCGGCCCCGCGCTCGACGGTAGCGTGACGCGAACCTCGGAGAACGTCGTAGCGGCCGTCCCGTCGAGCTGCACGGACGAGGGAGTCGGCACGAGCATGGGGGCAGCCTGTGCACTGGCGTTGCTCGCGGCGCCGAGTACGCCCACCGTGCAACACAGGCACGTGAGCGCACGGCGCCACGCACCATGCCGCGTACGCGGTACAGCCGAAGCACGTCGTGCGCCGTCACGGTGCGTGGAGTGCAGTGCCTCGTGCACGGCAGCGCGGGTCGCAGCGTCAGTCATGTGCGACGCCCGCTCTCCGTTGCGCCACATGCCAGAGCACGCCCGATGGATCGGCCACGTAGGCAATGCGCAGTCCCCAGGGCTGTACGGCCGGTGCGCGCGGTGGTGCCACACCAAAGCGGCCGGCCAGATCGAGCGCGGCGATGTGCGCCCACCACGCATCGAGATCGTCCACCATGAGCTGCATCATGGAGTGCGCGGCCCACGCGGTGTCGAAGTGCCGCTGCAGCAGGAACTCGCCGCGCCCCGCGCGGAAGATCGCAACATCGGAGTCGAGCAACAGCTCGAAGCCCAGTGCGAGATAGAAGCCTCTCGAGAGTGCGAAGTCGCGTGTCGGGAGAAACGGGCGCGGGAGCTCGGTGCCTGAGGGAAGGGAAGACGTCATGGGTTCACGCGCGTGTGGCCTGTCGAGTACTGAGCGGTGGATTCAATCGTCTCGCGGTCGACGGTCCTCCGCGACGTCGTGCGGTGCGGCGGAATGGGCGGATGCGTCCGTCTCGCGACGAACAACATCCTACGGCAGAGCCCGCGCCCGCTCCAGGATCATGGCGACAAAGTCGCTCTTGCCGTCCGTGTACGCCTCCCGGTCGAAGGTGTACCTCGCCGCCAACTGCTGCTTGAGCGATGCATAGGCCTGCGCGGCATTTGGCGTGCGTCGGAGATAGTCACGAAACAGCAGGCGGTCCGCCCAGAGCGGACTGCCGAACGGAACAAGGTGCAAGTGGTGCGTCCGATGTGCCGGGGACGGCTTGCAGAACCAGTGCATCTCCTCGGCGCGATACGGGAAGTACCTGTACTCGAGCGTCGCGACCGCCGCGCGCGCAGGGACGGACGACGGCAGGTCCGATACGCCCGCCATGATGTCGATGACGGGCTTCGCCAACAGCCCCGGAATCGCCGTGCTGCCGATGTGCTCGATCGGGCCGACGAGCCACGGAGCGAGCACGCGCGTCAACTGCGCACGTTCGGTGTCGAACCGGTGCGGCCAGTCGGGGTCGTACGCGACGAGGGCGATCGGCGCTTCGCGCATGGCGTGCGTCACACCGTCGCGCTGCGAGCGCCGTCGAGTACGTTCGCCAGAGCATGCAACCACTCCATCGCATCGCGCGCTCCCGGCGGCGGCGCGGCGAACAGGCGATCGACGGTCTCGATGCCCGCCGCAGCAAGCAGGTGCTTCTCGTTGAGCACCCACTGCCCCTGTTCACAGACCCGCGCGTGCGCCTCTTCAAACGTCGCCTTGGCCGCCTGCGCCAGCGCTCCCACCATGTTGCCGCGTGCGGCGTGCATGCGGGCATACTCGAGACTGAAGTCGCGCGCAAAGCGCCACCGCAGCGGCGCGGCGGCGACAAGCGCTGTCGGCATCGCGCCAACCGGTGGCAGCACCCCACTCAGTACGCGTCCCGACGCCAACTCTGCCATCAGGCTGTAGGTCGGCAGGCCGGCGATGTAGCCGAGGATGGCGTCCAGCTCGTAGCGACCTTGTGCGGCTTCAGCCGACCAGTGAAGCGCCACGTCGAGGTCACGCAGCATG
>JALOPS010000335.1 GCA_025453745.1 Gemmatimonadaceae bacterium | reverse complement strand
CGTCCGGGACGCCGTCGCTCAGTTGTCGCGGCGGTCGCCCACCCCGAGATGCTCTAGCTACCGGCCCGAGTAAGCGCGCCGCCGATCCGCCGAGCTCGAGGTGGAGCTACCCAATCTCCGCCAGCAGCCCCGGCGGCCCGATCGGCACTCAGGCGCGGTTCTGGCGGTGGTGCGGCGACGTCCTAGACTCGCGTGGGGCCCTAGGTCTTCATGCTCGGGGTCTTCCCTTTGGTATCGAGGGCTACCCGTCCGAAACGACACGCCCTGACCGGCCAGAAGACCGATCGGGGCGTAGTGCATCCAGTGCGATCGCGTTCTCGGGCCGAGCACGCGTCAGCGCGCGTGTTCGGTGTCTGTAGGCGGTACTGGCACGCTACAAGACACGACTGGAATGGGGGGGATGCGCCCCCGCTTCTCGGCCGATCGGGCTCACCTCGCGGCGCGTAGATCGGTATGCGCGCAGCTCAAGCACGACGCCAAGACGCGTGGGCGTTGCGACGAGCACGTACGAGCGTGCCGAGGCCCGCGCGAATTGCATCGTATGCTGTGGTGGCGGAGACGGCTCTCCGCTGGCGGGCGATGCGCCGATTAGCCGGCCCAAGTGGATGTCCGGATCCGACATCAGGTCCTCAAGCACGCTTTGGTATTGCGCCGAGGTCAGCTCATCGCCGCTGGCCCAACCGCGCTCTGCGAGCCAGCGCACCCACCAGACTGCCGAGGGAATACGAGATGCCGCGCGTGGATCCGGTAGGCCAGTTCGCGCGCAGAAACGGCGTCGTGCACTCGCCCAGCGATCCCCAAGCTTGCGAGCCGGGCCATTGAGTGCGGCGAGGTGAATCTCGAGTGCTCGTTGCGCCCCGTGCGCGTGCGAAAACGCAAGGTGAATGCCCTCGCGGTACGCCCACCGCGTTGCAAGGTCATCGAGTGAGACCGGTCCGAGCGTACGGTGAATCGATTCCCATCCTCGTCGGTGTGGCATCTGAAGCTCCGCAAAGAGTGGTTTACAGCCCGGTTGTCGGGGCTACATCACCGTTGTGGCATCGGTGAGCTGCTGCCAAGGCACCATCTGATCGGCGAGGGAAAACGCGAGCTCGTAGCGCTCCTTGCGCCCTGCAAGGGCTCACGCGTCGCGCCAGATCCGTGGTGAACCGCTGAGGATCACGCCGCCGGAGGTAGCGGAGTCACTTTCGATGGGTCCAAAAAAAATCCGCCGCTAGACATGAGCAACCCCAATAAAGGGAGGCTGCATGTACGGAGACATCACGTCGGCAGGATCTATGGAGGCCACGCAGGATCTCGAGGAGCTGCTCGGTGCCGCGAAGGAGGAGGCTAGCGAAGTGGCTCGTCGCCACAAGCAGAGTGTCATCGAGTGTCGAGCGAAATGGAATCCGACAGGGCGCGGCCCAGCATATCTCGTAACGCATGGCAAGCGGTGGGGCCGTCGAGAATTCGTGAAGATCGAGGATGTCGCAGAGAGCGTGGTCGCCACTGGGATCTCGACGCGATTGGGGCACACTGCTGATGGACTGCTCGAGTGCGAAGGCGTTGTTCGAGACGGAGCGGCCATTCGCCTTTCGCCGTCGCCGATTCCAGTTGCCGAAGCGCGCGTTCGTTGGCTCGAAGCCGCATTCGCGAGCGCGCCAGTGATTAACGACGCCCCGTGGAATCAGGCGGCGGTGGCAGCGCTGTTGGGGCGCACCGGCATCGGCATCCAGCGAGCGATGGGCGTCAGCAACACGGTGCTGGACATCGCGTCTGAACACCTCAACGAGTCGCAGTTGTCTGCGCTTCAGCGGGCGGCCACCCACGATGCATTTGTGTGGGGACCTCCAGGTACGGGAAAATCGCGCGTCCTCGCATGGATCGCCGCGACGCTGATTCGCGCCGGTCGGTCGGTACTCTTGACGGCGCCCACAAACGCTGCGGTCGACTGTTTGCTGGAGCGAACGCGAATGCTGCTGGACCGCGAGTTGGCGATTGGCCACGGCAGGGCCGGCTATGTTGCGATTCGTTGGGCAGGCGGCGTGCGGAGTACCCCGGATCCCGCGACGGCTGGACTGCCGAGGCTTCACGCGGCCACGCTCGCGCGATGCCTGCTCGAACCCACGTTTGCGCGAACCGGCCTGGTAGATGATGTGATCGTGGACGAGGCCGGGCAGGCAATGCTTCCGGATCTCCTCGCCGCAGCAGCGTGTGGAACTGGGCACGTCGTCGTCGGCGGAGATCCCTTCCAGCTGGGCCCTGTCGTAGTGGCACGTTCGGCCGATGCCGGGCGTGCGCTGCGCGCTCAGCCGTTTGCCGGTTTGCCCGGCGGAAAAGTGCCCGCATCCATGATCGCGAGCCTTGAGGAGTCGTACCGCCTGCCGAAGCGAGCCGTGGAGGGGCTTCGGTCGGTCAGCTACGCCAACACGGCTCTTCGCGCGGCAACTAGACAACGGCGCGAGCAGCTCGTCAGGACGGGTGTCGGAGAGGTCACCGTGATCGCTCCGCAAGCCGCCTCAGGGAACGGTGTCCCGGAAGGGTTCACGGCTGGCGTGCTCGAGTGGCTGCTCGACCAGAATGCTGGGGCAAAACCGGATCCGGACGTCATGGTGCTGGCGCCGACACATAACGACGTCCGTCGGATTCGCAGCGAACTGAAGAACCGGGGGGAGATGCTGCGAGTTCGTCAGCTGAGCACCATTCACGCCGCCCAAGGCGGCGAAGCGGCGATCGTGCTCGTGGACGCGACGCGCTACCAGCAAGGCAGCCCTTTCCTTGAAGGCCGTCGACCGATGGATGAGGCCAGCCGGATGTGGACGGTGGCCTTGAGCCGTGCTACGCACCACGTCGTTCTTCTGGTGCCGCCTCAACTCCTTCAGGCGCGTGGCAGAACATGGATTGAGCGCTATCTCCTCTGGGCGGCGGAGGAGGCACGGGTGTGCACGCTCGACCTAAACAGCCGCGAACTCGCCGACGTTGGCCCAGGATTCGATGCGGGCCTCATGAGCCATCCGGCAGGCTTGCTCGACTGGGACGCTGCGTGCTCCTGATCGTTCGTAAATGATTACTGGGTAACGAGATAGCTGGTCTCTACAAGATCGTTTGGGGTGCATCCGATGGCGCCAGTACGGTGTTCGACATCCCACCGGCAGGGGGGTGTGTCAGTCGCTGCATGGCGACCGGCAACCGCGAAATCGAACGGCCATGAACGAGACCACGCAGCATCCGCACGATCATGTATCCACACTCCCGGAGGCTTGGTTGAAGTCAGCACCGCGCACGAGGTCGCTGAGCCCAGAGGTGCTCGTAGCCGTCCGCCAACGCATAACAGCAGTCAGCGTTTCGGAGAGGACCGTGATCGAGAGGAGAGCGGCGGAGACGCTGGCCGGACTTTTCCTGGAGAAATGGAGGAACAACTGATGGGCAGGCCGATCTCGATGACTTGGCAGGAGCGGCTTGCGCGTAGCGGAAGCGAAGTGCCAGCCACCATCCGGTACACGCGCAAATCGACGCTGGCGGAGGACCGTCAAGCCGCTTCACATGAGCAACAAGCGCAAGAGTGCGACCGACGACTTGGCCATGTTCCTGATGAATGGACTTGGCGCGACAGCATGTCGGGAACGCGCCTCGACCGCCCCGCCTTGCAAGCGATGCTGGAGTTCTGCCGCGCGCACCCTCGTTCGACGCAGAGTCCGGGCAAAATCCAGATGTGGGATATCTCCCGGCTGATGCGCGGCGTGGATGGGAGGGGGGCGGCCGATCCACTTCCTGCGCTCAATCTGATCAACGAGCTCAAGGCGCTGGGCTGGACGGTGCAGTTCGTCGATAAGCCGGTGGTGGAGGGGCCGTATGGCGTGCTCATGTCCGTGTTCGACGCATTTCAGGCAGGCCAGTACTCGGCCGAGCTTTCCAAAAATGTGAAGCGGGGCAAGCAGTCGGTCGCGGCCCAAGGCTTCTGGGTGGGCGGCAGCGCCCCGTGGGGCACGAAGCGCGTCGTGCACAAGACAGGGGTGGTGCTAAATCATGGCGAGCTATCGCTGCCGAACGATCGCATCGTGCTCGCTCCGGATGAAAACGTGCTCCGGATCTGGAAGCGATGTGCGGAGATGATTTGCAGCCGCCGTTCACTGAGCAGCGTGGCCGCGCAGCTGTATGCCGAAGGGGTCGTTGGAAGAAACGGACGCCCGTTGTCGCATAGCTCGCTGCGAAACTTCCTCACGAATCCCGTCCTTGTCGGAAGGGTCGAGTTCAGGGATTCATCTGCCCCCGGCGGCCGGCGGCGCGTGAAGGCGATGTGGCCGCCGATGGTCGATGAAGGCCTAATGGACGCTGTTGTCGAGCGCCTCGGCCACAAATCGCGCTACGGTCGTTCTGGAAGTAGCCGCAACACGCGGAAGCGAGGTGAGCTGTACCCTTTGACGCCGAGATGCGGGCGATGTGGGGCCCGCTTTATCGGAACACGCTACGGCGCGAAGCAAGGGCGCGCACGCGCGTACGCGCACGAATGGCCTAAGCGACACGAGAACGAACTCATCCATGATCGCATTCGCGCCGCCGGGTGCCGGAACTGGTATGTG